>JAFQKA010000027.1 GCA_017397175.1 Clostridia bacterium
GAATATTGCCTACCAATAGCGGTGAACCTCACAACAAATCCTACCCCTAACATTTAAAAACAAAAGGGCAGTCCCCGAAGGGACTGCCCAAAAGTTATTTAACTAACTTTTAGTTGTTTGATTACTGTACTGCGTAACCTGTGGGAACGCCGTTAACCATTGTGTAAGCAACTTCTGCACCAACTGCGAGCTTGGAGATATCTGTTGTAACAGTTACCTTATCAGCTGTAATAGTGATGATTACGAAGCTGGGAGTTACACCGATGAGCTTACCAGCGTTTGTGAACTCGTAGTAACCAACTGTGGAGCCGGATACGAGCTTACCAACGTAGGTGTCAGTTGTCCAGTTAACGTTGTTAGCACCATATACATGGAATGCATCTGCGAGAGTCTTAGACTCATCAATACCGAGTACTCTGTCTTCAATAACAACATTACCGAGAACGAGGTCGAGCTCGAATGCGAATGTCTTTTCAACATTCTTGCAAGCTACGAGGTCGTAGAGGTTAGTGTATGTGTAGAGAACTACGCCATCTGTAAGAGCAACAGTCTCAAGCTTTGTATCGGATGTGATGAGGTAAGCAGCGTCAACGAGCCACTTGAAGCCCATAGGACAGTTGTTTGTATTCTCGTTGAATGCCCATGTATCCTTGATTGTGGAGTTGAACCATGTGCTGTCAACATCAAGGAACTTACCAATGTACTCAACATCGCCGATAGCGATCTCGTTGATGGAACGAGTCTTGTCAACTACCATGATCTGCTTAGCGTTAGCAGCGATAATGAATGTATCAGCTGTGAGAACGATCTGATCACCATTGTCAGGCTTGCCTGTGAATGTGAAGATACCGTCTTCAGCAACGAATGTGAATACAGTTTCGTTAGTTACAACGATGTTTTTAGCCTTGGAAACGATGGACTCGTTTCTTGTGTTAGTAGCGAACTGACCAACAGCGATGCCGTTTACAAACTCGATTGTGCCTGCCTTTACGCAGTTAACGTTGTTCTTAAGAGCTGTAGCGTAGCTTACGAGAGCTGCGTTGTCAGCGTCAACGTCTGTAAGAGCGAGGTTGCCTGCTGTGCCTGTGCCTGTGATAGCATAGAGCTCAGGTGTACCGGTTACTGCACCGTTGATCTCTTCCATGATGTTGATGCGGAGCTGCTTAGCATACTCGGAAGTAGCCATGATAGCTGCCTTTCTTGCATCATTGAAGTACATACCGTACTGGTTCTGGTCAGGATTTGCGTAGAGAGCATCGATTGTGTCGATGAATGCTTCCCACTCCATGTTGTCGAATGTGTGGATCTTGTCGCCGTTCTCGTTGTAGATAACGTCGATCTTAACTGTTGTGTAGTTGCCGGAAGCATCTGTGAGCGCACGGTCAACTACGAGAGATGTACCCTCGATAGAGAATACAGCGTCAGCCCAGTCGAATGTAACGAAGTTGTAGTTACGAACGATGGAAGGCCAAGCATAGAGTGTGTAACCAGCAAGGCTGTAAACTCTCATATCCTTGTATGCGCCGTTAGACTCGAGAACTGTCTGGAATACGTTCTCCCAAGTTGCAACGCCGCAACCAGCTGCAACGAGAGCAGTAGGCATTCTCTCTGCTTCCTCGAATGCAAGGAGGCCGGAGATACCCTTGAGGTTAGCGTCTGTGAGCTTGTTGATGTTTGTGAATTCCTTGCCACCAACTGTAGCAGACTTGATTTCCTTTGTGAGAGCATCGTTTACAACCTTTGTAACCTCACCCTTGAAATCATCACGACCGAACTTTTCAACGGTCTTGATATCCATGGATGCAGGATTTACAGTGTAAACATAGATTGTGTTGTATGTGGTTGAGAGATCGGTATTCCAAGCTGCCTTCTTGTTGCTGTCGACCTTGTCGCCATTTGCGAAGTAGCCGGGTCTCTGGAATGTGTAGTCACCTGCTGTGGAGGGAACTACGAAGTAATCACCGGAGGTGATGTAGTTACCAATGTAGTAAGGCATATAGATAGCGTAGTCGTACATACCGTCACGGTTTGTATCGAACATTGTTACTTCCTGGAACATATTGTCCTTAATGTCAGCAACGGATGCTACGCCCTGGAATGCAACACCGGTAGTTATAGCAGCGGGGTTGTATTCCACAAGAATGAGGTCGTAAACCTTTGTGGGGTTCTTAGACTCAAGGTCTACGTAGTTAACTGTCCAGTCATACTTCTGACCGTCAACTACAAGGTAGTTTGCATCGTTAACTGCGATCTTGTCCTCGGTCTTACCGTAGTCTCTGTAAGTTGTGCCTTCGTACTCATCAACCCAAGCGAGCTTTTCGCCCTCGAATGTGAGGTCGTAAACGTAACCGATCTTTGTTGCAAGATCTGCGCCGAGGTCATCAGCAAGCTCTGTTGCAAGAATTGTTCTGTCAACGAGCGCGCCCTGAGCATCTGTTGCGAATGTAACGTCATCCTCAAGTTCTGTGAATACAACGTAGTCACCGTCTACACAAGTATTTGTGTTGCCGTTGAACTCGAGTGTGAACTCAGCCTTGTTGCGAACTTCTGTTACAGAAGTAAGCATGTACTTGCCTGTGGAAAGGTTGAACTTGTTAGCAAATGTGTTGGGAACGAGTGTGGGCCAAGGCCACATACCTGTCCAAACGAGCTCCTCATACTCTACTGTGAGCGCATTGTAGAGAATTGTAGCTGTTACACCACGGATTGCCTTCTCATTGTACTTAACGCCGGAAACACCGTCTGTAAGACCCATGAGGTTAGCTGCATTGATAAAGCCTTCGGGATACTTGAAATCCTTTGTAGCCTTGTAGCCCAGCAGAGCACGAACTACCATTGTGAGCGCTTCCTGGTATGTTACGTTGTCCTTAGGACCGTAAACGTCAGCAGAACGACCGATGATAACGCCTTCATCATAAGCGTATGCGATTGCTGCGATGTTTACTGCGGGACGATCAGCGATGTCCTTGAAAGGTGTGTCGTTAACAAAGTTTGCCCAAGCGTCGTTAGAAACCTTACCGGTCATAACACGAGCAACAAACATTGCCATCTGCTCACGAGTTACGTCGTCCTTCTCGCCAAGCTCGTTAGCGCCGTAACCCTTGTAGATGCCGAGCTTTACAAGACGCTCAAGAGCAGTTGTGTTGTATGTAACTTCTGCAGCACTTGCAGGAACTACTACAACTACACTGATGAGCATCATGAGAGCGAGCACCAGAGCAAGAATTTTGTTAAAATTCTTCATAGTTTTGTTTCTCCTTCAAAAAAATTAATTTTTTTTAAGTGAAATCGGCTGTCTTCAATCTGCCGCCACGTCGAATCGGGTTGTCGCTCATACCCGACTTAGCTGTCATCGGATATCAATCCGATCCGATGGCATGAACATCCGACAGTCTATCACTGTGCTTACATCTTACCACAACTGCATTTTTTTGGCAATAGGTTTTGCTTATGTGTAATTTTAACGTAATAATAAACAGGGTTTAATATTTCGAGGCATGTTTTGCCCCGCTTATATATAATAAATGAAGGGTTTTGCCGGCTGTGCGAAGAACTATTCCCTTCACGGAGAACGGCGGCACCACCGGTCTTCTCTCAAATGGGTCGAAACTTCATTCGAATCTTATATACTGATCCCGAAAAGGTTTTTCAAAAACGCTCCGCCATTTTCACTCTAAAAATTTACAATGCGGTGTAGACAAACGCCGAAACTTGTGATATAATATTAAATTGAATAATTATTTTCACGCGAGGAAATGTAAAATGGAACTTTTATCAACACAGCCTTACAAGGGCACAAGAGACTTTTATCCCGACGACATGAAGCTCCGCAACTGGTTCTTTGGTAAGATCAGACGCGCACTTGAGCTGGCGGCCTTTGACGAATACAACGGCCCTATGGTTGAAAGCCTCGACCTTTATATAGCAAAGAGCGGCGAGGAGATCGCCTGCGAGCAGACTTATAACTTTGAGGACAGAGGTGGCAGACGCCTTGCCATTCGTCCCGAAATGACGCCTACCGTGGCACGTCTCGTTGCGGCAAAGTGCGCGGAGCTGAATATGCCCCTCAAGTGGTTCAGTATCCCTAATCTCTACCGCTATGAAAGACCCCAACGCGGCCGTCTCCGCGAGCACTGGCAGGTAAACGTCGACATATTCGGCTGTGATACCTTCGACGCGGATCTTGAGGTCATCTCAACCGCTATCAACCTCATGAAGTCCTTTGATGCGGACGAGACCATGTTCCGCGTTCACATCAACAACCGCCGCTTCTTCAACGACGTAATCTCCGCCATCTGCGGAACCGACGCCGAAGGAAGCCGTAAGGTCTCAAAGGTCGTTGACCGCCGCAACAAGGTCACGCGCGAAGCCTACGTCAAGGATCTGACCGAACTTGGTATTTCCGAGGATAAAATTGCCAAGATCGACGCATTATATACAATGACGGTAGAGGAAGCTACCGCACTCTGCCCCGAATCCCGCGGCTCCGAGGAGCTTCTCTCACTTTTTGAGGCTGTACGCGCAATGGGTATCGAAAAATACTGCGTATTTGATTTCGGTATCATTCGCGGTCTCGATTACTACACGGGAACGGTATTTGAGGTGTTCGACGAGGCACCCGAAAACAACCGCGCCATGTTCGGCGGCGGACGCTACGACAACCTGGTAGGCCTTTTCCTCAAAAAGACGAATATCAGCGGCGTAGGATTCGGATTCGGCGACGTAACCCTTGAAAACTTCCTTGTAACTCACAAGCTCATTCCCGACATCTACAACATAGGCAAAAAGGTGCTTGTAGCACGCTTTGAGGAAGTCCCCGTTGAAAAATACACGTCAATCGTTGACTCCCTCCGCGAAAACGGAATCGTGAGCAGTCTTTACATCGGTACGAAAAAGTTCGGCAAGCAGCTTGATTACGCCATCAAGGGCAAGTATACCCACGTGGTCATCATCGGCGGCAACGAGCTTGAGACGGGAATCGCCAAGATAAAGAACCTGTCCACTCACGAGGAGACCGAGTGTCCCATCGACAAGATCGGTAAATATTTTAACTAAACACTCCGAAAGGACGAAAATATGACCTACATTTTTCTCGCACAGGGCTTTGAGGAGATCGAAGCCCTCACACCCCTCGACCTTTTGCGACGCGCGGGTGTAGAGGTAAAGACCGTCGGCATCGGCGGCAAAAGAATAGTCGGTTCTCACGGCATCGCCGTTGAGGCGGACATGGACGAAAGGGATTTTTCGGACAGTATGCCCGACATGGTAGTTCTGCCCGGCGGAATGCCCGGAACAAAAAATCTTCAGGCAAGCGAGACTGTCATGACCGCAATCCGCCTCGCTGTTGAGTGCAACGCTTTCATTGCCGCTATCTGCGCCGCGCCCATGATATTGGGACAGCTGGGTATGATGCGAGGTATGAAGGCAGTCTGCTACCCCGGATTTGAAGAATATCTTCCCGAAAGCGAAATTCTGAACGTCCCCGCCGTCCGTGACGGAAAGATCATCACAGGCGCGGGAATGGGCGCGGCTCTCGATTTCGGACTTCTGCTTGTGTCCGCTCTGCGCGGAGAAAAGGTGGCCGAAGAGCTTCGCCACTCTGTCATCGCGGACAGATAATTTTAAAGACAACACGAGGTGCCTATGCTTGAAAGATTCAAACCGAATATAACGGCGCCAACTCTCACGGCAATAGCGTTCGGACTTTTGCTGATCGCGCGGATAACGGGCGTGGCAGACGGCTCGGGCAACGATTTTCTGAGCGTTATCATTTTGCAGCTGCTCATTCTTGCCTTCCCCGCCATTCTTTACACGATACTCCGGGGAAAAGCTCTGAAGGGCAGGCTCCGCATGAAGGGCTTTGGCGGCGACCGCATAGTTCTTATCATCTGGGGCACACTTCTGCTCATCTGCGGCTCCCTTCTGCTCAATATAATCTTTGCCGACGGCTTTTCCGAAAAAAGCTTTGCTTTATACGATGCTTATACCGTAAAAAATCAGGGTGCGGACGGCATGGCGGTTTCCATTCTTGCTTACGCGGTCCTGCCTGCCGTATGCGAAGAACTGCTTTTCCGTGCAGTGCTCTGCGCCGAGTACGAAAGATTCGGTGTCGGCACGGCAGCGATCATCACTTCAACCTTTTTTGCCATGCTTCATTTCAAGCTGGCGCTGTTCCCCGTCTATTTCTTTGCGGGACTTCTGCTTTTTGCGGTAATGTACGCCTGCCGATCCTGCATAGCTTCCATGATCGTGCATTTCTTCTTTAATCTGTACGGCCTTTACGGTCAGTCCTTTGCAAACGAGATCTTCAACACCACGGGAAGCACCGAGCTGTTTCTCATAATTCTTGTAAGCTGTGTCGCCGTTTTCCTGATCTGCTTTTGCGGACAGGCGGCGAGAATCTATAAAAAATACGCCGAGAAAAATATACCCTCGGATTATCTGCCGCCCAAAAAGCGCATAGGGGATCTTCATTTTCCCGAGGTGTTTCTGGCACCGGCGGCAATCGTTTGTTACCTTATCTTCTTCGTTGCGGTGTTTATCTACCGTTGACTAAAACCGCACAGTCCCGATGAAAGGAGACCTTTGCTTGTGCAAAGACGTTGATATCATGAACAATCAGAACAACGGATCAAGTCAAGGCGGGCAGGTGGGAAGACCTGCGTCTGTACCGCAAAACGAAGTACAGCGCCCGACCCATAACCCTCCCCAAAGACCTGTATCCATGCAGGGTCAATCCCCTCAGGCAAGACCCGCGCAACCAAACGGAACTATCCGACGCCCCGTGCAAGCCCCCGCACCGCAGGCACCCCGACAGGGTATGCCTACCCAGGGACAGCCAAATGCTCCTCAAAGACCCGCGGCTATGCAGGGACACCCGACGGCAGGATCCATACCGCCTGTCAATGCTGCTCAGCGCCCCGCGCAACAGGGCAACGCACCCCAGCACCCCCTGCAATCGGGCAATTCGGTCAGCCGACCCATTCAGGCTGCTCCTCAGCCACAGATCCAAAGACCTGCCCAGACACGAAGTGCGCAACAGGGTCAGCCAACCCCCGCGCCCGTTATTCGCCGCGCGGCGGTAAACCAATCGGCCAAGGCGAAATCCGCACCCGCGCAACCAAGATCAAGCTCGAACACACGAATCATAGAAAAAGACGAGATCGAGCGTCAGCAGGCGCTTCTTTTAAAACAGGCGCGGCAAAAAAGCGCCGAGCGCTATGACAGCGAGGACGATGACGACGAGGAGGAATACGGATCCTCCGTTTCAAACGCCGTAAAGAGCATCATCAAGGCGGTGCTGTATATCGTGCTTGTGGCCGCGGTGGCAGGAATCCTTTCCTATTACGTCATCGAGTTCGGCAACGATATGTATGCCTTCGTCAAGAGCGACGAGCAGGTGGAGATCGAGATCCCCGAATATGCGACGGTAGAAGAAATATCGACCATTTTGGGTGACAGCGGAGTTATAAAATACCCCAATCTCATGATAATCTACTCGAAGCTCAAAAATATCGACGAGACCTACAATTTCAAGGCAGGAACCTACACCGTAAACGGCATGATGAACTACGACGAGCTTCTCCTTGAATTTGTGGACAAGCCTTCAACCGAGACCGTCCGAATCACCATTCCCGAGGGCTACACGGTAGACGAAATGATAACCCTGTTTACCGAAAACGGTATCGGCACGCGTGAAGGATTCATCGATGTCATCAACAACTACGATTTTGATTACGACTTCGTCCGCGCCATTGATATGAGTAAGCATCCGGGCAGGATCTACCGTCTTGAGGGCTATCTCTACCCCGACACCTACGACTTTTACGTGAGTAGTAAGGAATCGGTGGTCATCAACAAGATGCTCCGCCGTTTTGACCAGATCTTCTCCGATTCCCTTGAGGCAAGAGCGCAGGAAATGGGCATGACCATAGACGAGGTCATGAATCTCGCTTCTCTTATTGAGAAGGAAGGCCGCTATTCGGCGGATTACGAAATGATTTCCTCAGTCTTCCACAACCGTCTCAACAATTCCGCAAACTACCCCAAGCTGGAAAGTGACGCGACTATTATGTACGCTATCCAGGTGCGTGACGGCGAAAGAAAGAACGCGCTGACCAAAGAGGATCTCGAATACGACACCCCCTACAACTCTTATCTCTACGACGGACTGCCTCCCGGACCTATCGCAAACCCCGGCTACGAGGCGATCACCTGCGCCCTTTATCCCGCAAACTCCAAATACTACTTCTTCGTTTCGGACAACTACGGCAACACCTATTACGGAAGAACTCTTGCCGAACACAATCAGAACCGCGCAAAAGTAGACAGGATAAACAATCAGGGATAGTTTTTTGGTAATTTTTTGTGAAATGATAAAAATTTAACGCAAAGCTATTGTCAAAGCAAAAATTTTGTGGTAAAATATCTAATTGGAAAATAATTTATTTGAAAGGTGGACTTTTAAAATGACTTATAACAAGAAAAACATCGAAGACATCGACGTTGCCGGCAAGACCTGCCTTGTTCGTTGTGACTTCAACGTTCCTATGAAGGACGGCAAGATCACATCCGACAAGAGAATCGTCGGTGCTCTTCCCACGATCAAGTACCTTCTTGATAAGGGCGCAAAGGTTATCCTCTGCTCTCACATGGGCAAGCCCCACAGCATCTTTACCGAGGGCTTCGGTCTGACAAAGAAGGAAAAGAAGGCTGTTGAAGCTCTCCCCGAGGCTGAGCAGGCTGCAGCAAAGGCTGCTTACCTTGAGAAGGCTCTGGGCGACAAGAAGAAGCTCACACTCAAGCCCGTAGCTGACAGACTCAACGAGGACCTTGGCGGTAAGGTTACATTCGCTGAGGACATCATCGGCCCCGACGCAAAGGCAAAGGTTGCGGCTCTCAAGGCAGGCGAGGCTGTTCTTCTCGAAAACGTTCGTTTTGACGCACGCGAGACAAAGAATGATCCCGAATTTGCACGTGAACTGGCTTCCATGGCTGACATTTTCGTAAACGACGCGTTCGGCACGGCTCACCGCGCACACGCTACAACTGCAGGAGTAGCTGACTACCTCCCCGCTGTTTGCGGATACCTCATTCAGAAGGAGATCGGCGTTATGGGTAAGGCTCTTGAGGCTCCTGAGCGTCCCTTCGTTGCTATCCTTGGCGGCGCTAAGGTTTCCGACAAGCTCAACGTTATCAACAACCTTCTCACAAAGGTTGATACACTCATCATCGGCGGCGGTATGGCTTACACCTTCTTGGCGGCAAAGGGCTACGGCGTAGGCAACTCCCTCCTCGATTCCGAGAAGATCGACTATTGCAAGGATATGATGAAGCTGGCTGAGGAAAAGGGCGTTAAGCTCCTTCTTCCCGTTGATACAACTGTTGCTGCTTCCTTTCCCAATCCTATCGACGGTCCCGTTGACGTAAAGGTCGTTCCCTCCGATGCGATTCCCGCTGACATGGAAGGCCTTGACATCGGTGACAAGACCATTGAGATCTTCGCTGATGCCGTAAAGAACGCAAAGACTGTTGTTTGGAACGGTCCTATGGGCGTATTCGAGAACCCCACTCTCGCAAAGGGTACAATGGCTGTTGCAAAGGCTCTTGCTGAGTCTGATGCTATCTCCATCGTTGGCGGCGGTGACTCCGCAGCGGCTTGTGAGCAGCTTGGCTTTGCTGACAAGATCACACACATCTCAACCGGCGGCGGTGCTTCCCTTGAATTCCTTGAGGGCCGCGACCTTCCCGGTATCAGCTGCCTCGAAAGCAAGTAATAGATTTTTTATGGGGGCTTTTTGAAAAAAGCCCCCATACCCCAAAAACTTTTAAAAAGAGGACTTGATATGGCTTCAAATCCTCACTTTGAATCTTACAAAAAGGATGTTATTAAAATGAATAATGCAAAGAGACGCACTGTCATTGCGGGCAACTGGAAGATGAACTTCACACCCGCTGAGGCAGTAGCTTTTATTAACGAGATCAAGCCCATGGTCGAGGGCAAGAACAACTGCGACATTATCTTCTGCGCTCCTTACGTGGACATCGCTCCCGCAATGGAGGCCGCAAAAGGCTCTAACATCAAGATCGGCGCAGAGAACGTACATTTCGAGGAAAAGGGCGCTTACACAGGCGAGGTTTCCGCAAAGATGCTCACATCTATGGGTGTTGAGTACGTTATTATCGGTCACAGCGAGAGACGTCAGTATTTCGCTGAGACAGACGAGACCGTAAACAAGAGAACAAAGGCTGCTCTAGCCGCAGGCATGAAGGTTATCCTTTGCCTGGGTGAGGTTAAGGACGAAAGACTTAACGGCATCACAAACGAGGTCGTTTCTATGCAGACAAAGCTGGATCTCAAGGACGTTACAGCTGAAGAGTTGAAGAACGTTATCATCGCATACGAGCCCGTTTGGGCTATCGGCACAGGTCTGACCGCTACTCCCGAGCAGGCTGACGAGACCTGCGGCGTTATCCGCGACACGGTTGCATCTCTCTACGGCAGAGACGCGGCTGAGGCTATGACGATCCAGTACGGCGGTTCTATGAACGACGCAAACGCAAAGGAGCTTCTTGATAAGGTAAACGTTGACGGCGGCCTTATCGGCGGCGCTTCTCTCGTTGCTGCAAAGTTCACAGCAATCGTCGACGCAGCACAGTAAAATTACAAGGGGGCTTTTGAAAAAGCCCCCTTTAACCCCCAAAACTTTTAAAAAAGGGGATTTGGTTCAGACGTTCTGTCTTCATAAAATCCATACAAAAAACGATGGCGTTTAGCCGTCGTGTTTATATTTGTAGTTTGGGGAGTCCAGGCCCCTTTTCAAAGGGGCTTGGAAAATATCGGCTTTTTCTTTTGAGAACTTTTCTTTTGCGCCTGTGGCATCAAAAGAAAAGTGGGGAACCGACTGCGGATAACCACGCCCGAACGTGAGAACAAACGATTACACCCTCTTTTTCTTTGGCGGCAAAAGGCGCTGTGAAAAGCTTGACCAAAACTTTTAAAAGCAGAGAGCATAATACAAAAAAGACAGCTGAACGCTGTCTTTTTTTATAAAAAGTATGCTATCGCAGTCAAAATTATCAAAAACGCAAAGTTAAACGCCGAGAAAACGGCGATATAATGCCCCGTCCGACCGGGATTGTGCTTGATATACTCACGGAAAGTAATAAGGCTTGCAAGGGAAGAAATAAGCGTTCCCGTGCCACCGATATTTACGCCCAGAAGCAGCTCGCGGTAGTTATCGGTGAACTGCGAGAGCAATATTGCCGAGGGCACGTTCGAAATAAACTGACAGGAAAGTGTGCTGAAAAGAAGCGTGCTTCTATCAAGAAGTGCTGACAAAAGGTCTCGAACAACCCCGATCCTTGCCATGTTCCCTGCAAAAACGAAGAAGAAAACGAAGGTCAAAAGCAGAGGATAATCCACCATCTCAAGTGCCTTTTTGTCAAAAAACAGAAGTGCCAACGGAATGATGACAAGTCCAAGCCAATAGGGGATCACGCGGAAAACAATGACGATGGAAAGCGCAAACAGAGCCAGATATACGGCAGTTCTGCGAGGTTCCAGCCTTATGGTCTCGTCCGAGATCTCAAGAGGCTCGGGACGAACGAAGATCACGCAGCAAAGAGTGATAAGTGCCACCGACACCGCAAACGGTACGGCCATAATTGACATAAATTCGCCCGTGGGAATGTTGAATTTCGTATAGAGATAAAGATTTTGGGGATTTCCAAAGGGGGTCAGCATGCCACCGAGATTTGCAGCGATATTCTGCATTACAAAGGTGAACGCCATGTATTTCTGCTTGCCCGTTGTGGTCAGAACAATGTAGCCCAGGGGCAAGAAAGTGAGGAGTGCCATGTCGTTGGCAATAAGCATGGAGCCGATAAATGTGATATATGTCAGTGCCAGTACCGAGAGCCTTGCGGTCTTGCAAAGCTGCACGATTTTACGCGCGAGCATGTAGAAAAATCGGATGTTTTTTAAAGCGCAAACGATCGCAAGTGTGCAGAAAAGGCAGGTTAAGGTTTTAAAATCAAAATAATGCGAATACTCGGTGTCGGGAGGAACCAGGAACATGGTCAGCACCGCCGCCGCAAAGGCGATAACAGTAACGACGTTCTTTTTCTCGAACTCAACTATTTTCTTGTAAGCCGCATGACGGTTCATGTTCTTCCTCCTGTTGCAAATCGAATTTTTATCCTGTGATATTATACAACCGCCAACCCTTTTTTGCAAGAGAAAAAAGCCTTGAAAATCCGCCAAACTTTTGCCTCGACCAAAAGCCCCGAATCATCAAAATATACAAAATCCGACACAGAACACGATCCCATAGCATAAAATGGAATAGAACTGTGCATTTTATGCGGAGGTTTTTCAAATGATAGTTGTAATTTTGGCGGCGTTCGGTGTCGGCGGTGCCACCATGGCAGGCGCCCTGGCAGGGTTTCTATTCAAGAGGATACCAAGCCGCTTCAACAACATAATTTTAGGATTTGCGGCTGGGGTCATGCTCTCGGCGTCCGCCTTTGGATTGATCCAGCCTGCCCTTGACGGTGGAGGCTTGTTCCGCGCCGCCATAGTGACAGCGGGAATTTTAGCGGGCGCGTTCTTTCTCAACGCCGTGAACAGATTTGTCCCCTGCCTTGAACGGTTTGCCTTGGGACAGTCGGGCATTGAACAGTCACAAAAGCTTGATTCCGTAATGCTTTTCGTACTTGCCATTGCCGTTCATAACCTTCCCGAGGGGATCGCCGCGGGAGTCAGCTTTGGAACGGGCAACACAGCCGACGCGTTGGCGGTGGTTTGGGGCATCGCGTTGCAGAACATTCCCGAGGGAATGGTCATAATCGCACCCCTGCTCGCGGCGGGAACAAGCCGCACAAAAACTCTTGCCATTGCCCTGTTTACGGGCGCGGTAGAGGTGGTTGGTACCCTCGTAGGATATCTTGCCATAGGACTTATGCGCGAAGCTCTCCCCTTTGCCCTCGCCTTTGCGGGAGGCACCATGCTCCATGTTATCAGCGACGAAATGATTCCCGAGATACACGAGGACGGTGGCGACAAGTCCTCCACCTACGCCCTGCTTTTCGGATTTTGCTCCATGATCCTCATTTCGGCTGTTATATAAAAAAGAGACTGCTTGAGGCACACTCCGTAAGGAAGTGCGCCTCAAGCAGTCTCTTTTTTATTTTTTGCGTTCCCCCGAAATCGAGCATACCGCCATTTTTACGAAAAACTCGCGGAATCCGGGAATCTTCGCCAAGGGCTTCAGGATCGAACGCAAAGGAACCTCGCTGTACCAAGCAGGCTTGATGCCCATATCCCTCAGCATTTTCTTGAAACGCTTGAGGGTCATTTTGTTGATATATGTGTATCTTGTAACGCCGTCCTCGCCCTCAGTAAATCGGAATGCCAAGCGTGTATCACGGTCGGGCAGATCTGCCACAAGCTCTTTGTATGCCTCGATCAACGCTTTTTCCGAGAAGAATGCGTGCACCCAAGGCATATTGACAGCATCGCTCATATGGAACCCGAAAGGGTGGTAATAGGGCGGAAAGTTAATATAGATCCTGCCGTCGGGACGGATCAGACGCAGAGCCTCGCGCAATGCCGCCTCGGGGCGGTCAACGTGCTCCATGAAATCGTTCATGATAATGGTGTCAAAGGAATCGTCCTCAAAGGGCAGCTCGTATGCCGACGCGCAAACGAAAGTGAATCTGTCGCTATACCCAAGCTGAGATGCCAGATCGTTTGCTTCATCCTCATAGTGGGCAACGATTTCCGCGCCCGTCACGTGGCGCGCGCCGCATTTCACGTAATACAGGCTCTTTCCCGCGGCACCACAGCCCATGTCAAGCACGTCCTTGCCCTCAAACATTTCGCTTTCGGTGTACTTTGACATAAAATGCTTTACCGTTTCGTGACCCTTTTCAAACTGCCAACGGGCATAGGTCATGACCCCGTCGTTTTGCATATTGAACGGGTGGAGCTGCTTTTTGAATATTTTATTGGTCGCTTTTATCAGCTTTACGGATATACTCATAAAAACCTCATCTGTCAAAGAGTTTTTTCGCCTTTTCCATTCTGTCAACGATCTTCACGCCAAAGGGACAACGGGTCTCACAGCCGCCGCAGCCAATACAGTCAGCGGCATTTGCGGACAGGCAATGATAGTGAGAAACCACCGACTGTGCAGGCTCATCACACATAGCCGCCAGGTCATAGAGCTTGTTGACCATGGCTATATCAATCCCTGCCGGACAGGGAGTGCAATGTCCGCAGTAGGTACACTGGCCGTTGTATGCAAAGGATGGCGCGTTGGCAAGAACGGTAGCATAGTCCTTTTCGGTCTCGGCGGCATCGCAGTAAGCAACAGCCTCGCGCACCTGCTCCTCTGTCTGAAATCCCGCAATTACGGAAGCTACCGCAGGTCGGGTAAGTGCATAATGAATACACTGCGCCGCCGTGAGAGCCACCCCAAAGGGAGACAGAGACGCGTCAAAAAGCCGTCCGCCGCCAAACCCCTTCATAACGGTGATTCCCACGCCCTCACGCTCGCAAAGACGGTAAAGCTCGTCGCGCTCGGGGTCGATCCCGTTAAAATCTCCCTCGTATTTCTCCGCGAAAAGGTCGTCCACGTTTTCGCTGGCAGGCTTCATATCAAAGGCGGGATTTATGCTGAACATGAGCATATCCACCTCGCCCGATTCCACCGCCATTTTTCCTATCTTGGGGTTATGAGTACTCATTCCCACGTATCGGATAGCACCGCTTTCCTTCAAGCGGTGAACGTAATTTATAAACTCGCTGTTCATCACTGTATCAAAGTCCTTAGCTTCGTCCACGTAGTTTATAACACCGATATCGACGTAATCGGTGCCAAAGCGGCGGAGCTGATCCTCAAATGCGGGACGGACAAGATCAACGTCACGGGTACGCACGTACTGCCCTTTCCAGGTAGATCCTATATGCCCCTGAATTATCCATTTGTCGCGCTGACCTTTCATAGCGTAGCCCAGATTCGAGCGGATCTCGGGCTCGCTCATCCAGCAATCGAAAATATTTATTCCCAGATCCGAGCAAAGGTGCATTATTCTTTCAACGTCCTCTCTGGGATGACGTTCAAGCCATTCGGGACCAAATCCGATCTCGCTGACGTTCAGATCTGTTCTGCCAAGCTTTCTGTATTTCATTTTTTGTCTCCGTCAGGTAAAAATATTCTTAAAATTGAAGTTTGCCGTCAGTGGCGTTATGTAAAATCCAAAAACGCATATTTTTGTATTTTACACTATGGAATTCACTGAAAATTATATCACTTTCGTCAAAAAATGTCAATAGATTTCCCCCGTGACCGTTGTTTTTTCAGCAAGGTAAGGAATTTGCCCGCGGTTTTGATCAGGCGAGTAGAGATATCGCAAAAACAAGTTAAGAAATCTAAATACTTTTTAAATATATCGTGATATACTGTGATTGGATATACTATACTAAGTTAAAATTTCAAAAGGAGAAACCTTATGGAAAGACTTATCAAGATCGGAGATGTAAAGGGCAAAAGCTCCTCCGAAATAAAGCATTCAAGAATAGGCATCGGCTTTGAGAAGCTGGATCGTGAGCTCCACGATCCCGAAATGGCATATGACAAGATGGCGGAAACGGGCATCAAGTGGGCGAGGATCCAGTCCGGCTGGGCAAGGACCGAAAAGGAAAAGGGCGTTTACGATTTCGCATGGCTTGACTCTGTTGTAGACAACCTGCTCTCCCGCGGCATCGAGCCCTGGATCGACCTTTGCTACGGCAACGGCCTTTACAGCGAAAAGGCAAAGGAATTCTTCGGCGCGGTGGGCGTTCTTCCTATTGACTGCGACGAGGCAAAGCAGGGCTGGGCAAATTACTGCACGGCTATCGCAAAGCAGTATCGCGGCAAGGTCCGCTACTACGAGGTGTGGAACGAGCCTGACGGAGATTGGGACTGGAACCGCGGTCCTGACGGCCGTTCTTACGGTCAGTTTGCCATTGCAACCGCAAAGGCACTTCGCGCAGGTGACCCCGACGTAAAGGTCATCGGCGGCTCTCTTTGCCAGGTTACCTCAGGCTTTTTGGCCGAAGCCTTTGAGGAGGGCATGGCTGATCACGTTGACGCCATTACATATCACGAATATACCCCCGACGAGAGAAGAGTTCCCACCCGCGTGCGCTCTCTCCGCGGACTTATCAATATGTACAACCCTGAGATAAAAATCATTCAGGGCGAAAGCGGATCTCAGTCCAGAAGCGACGGAAGAGGCGCTCTGCACTATGGCGCGTGGACCGAGAGAAAGCAGGCAAAGCAGCTTCTCCGCCACACAATGGTCGACCTTGAATCCGAGGTTGAGTTCATTTCTTACTTCTCCTGTGTTGACATGATCGAGGGACTTAACGGAGTTGAGGGTAACGTGGAAAGCTATCGCGACTACGGCTATTTCGGAATTCTTGGCGCAGAGTTCGGCGAGGACGGCATGGCAAAGAGCGAATACAAGCGCAAGCCCTCCCACCGCGCACTTCAAACGATATGTGCATTGTTCTCAGAGGACGTTCACACAGAGCCTCTGCCTATCATGATGGTTCCCCGTCAGTCCAAGAGACTGCTGTCCCACGATTCCGATCACACCACTACCACAACCATCTGCTTCAAGGACAACGACGGAAAGTGGGCTTACGTTTATTGGGCGCCCACGGACATTATGACCACCGATTATGAGGGAACGGTCACTTTGCACCTGGCGGGCATCAAAGAAAAGCCCCATCTGGTGGACCTGATGGACGGTTCAATCTACGAGATCCCCGATTCTATGATCGAGCCTCACCCCAGAGGCGGATACTATATAGTAAATCTTCCTTTAAAGGATTATCCCATGGCTTTGACCACATTTTGTTAAAAAACTTGGGGTGCTTTTCAAAAGCACCCCAAGTTTTTTGTTTTAAACGGTACCGGAACGGTTCAATCTCTCCACCTCATCGAAGATCTCCGCAGCGACCTTTCGCACCTCGTCGTAAAAGGCGCGCGCCGAAACTCTCTCCGCGCCGTGACCGAGAACGATTATCTGCTCAAGGTTGTCCGACGTCGCCACGCGCACACGGTATTTTTTTCCGATCTCATAGGTCACGCGCTCGATATATGCGTCGGCAGTCTCCGCCTCCTTGGTGTAGACCACGCTTATCCCGCCCTCTTTTTCGACCGAGCCTCGTCCGCCTGCCACCTTGTAGGCATCAAACACAAGAATCAATCCGCAGCCGCGATAGCCCTGATAGTTGCAGAGAATGTCGGTCAACAGCTTTCTGGCAAGGTTCAGATTGTCCTGCGCAATCTTTTTCAGATCCTCCCAGGCGAAAATTATGTTATATCCGTCCACCAAGACAAATTCGGGTAAAACGGCAGTCTCTTTTTTAGGCTTTTTCGTCGTTTTTTTCTCATCATAGTCACGCCTGGTAGGGCCGTCACTGACTTTTTTGCGACGAATGGGACCGTAAGTCTTCTCAAAAATGCTTACAAGCTCACGATCGAGTGCCAGCGCGTCGGCGTAGGACACACCTCGGCGGCGTCGGGTCGCGGGAAGCGCATCCGCGCTTTCCGCAGGCTCGGGCTCGTTGTCATCATAGCCTTCAAGGTGCATATATTCCTCTACCTGATCCCATTTTACGTTGAAGCCCGCACCGCCCGAGCAGAACACCGAATCGGGACTGTTTCGCAGGTCCGATTCGGGATCGTAACCCGACGCCGCCACGATCTCATCCTGACGTGCGGCAGGTCGGTATCCCGAGAGAGTCAGAAAAATTCTTCCCTCTCCCTTAGTGTAGGCGGTCAGCTCCTTTGGATATTCCCGAAGCTCGGATACAGCCGCGCTTCCTGCCAAAGTAGTCTCGCTCTCACCCGCGTCCTTTATTTCAAAGTCTCCGCCCATGCGGTTAATATCGTTCATGAGCCGTCCCACCGCCTCGGCAGGAACGCTTATTTCAAAGTCATAATATGGCTCAAGTAGCACCGACTCGGCTTTCATCAGCCCCTGCCGCACCGCGCGGTAGGTCGCCTGTCGGAAATCACCGCCCTCGGTGTGCTTTAAGTGTGCCTTGCCCGAGATAAGCGTTATTTTCATATCTGTGATCGGTGCGCCCGTCAAAACTCCGCGGTGAGTTTTTTCCGCCAGGTGCGTCAGCACCAATCTCTGAAAATTCTGTGTCAGGATCTTGTCCGAACAAAGCGTGTCAAAAACAAGCCCGCTGCCCTCTTCTCCCTCTTCAAGGAGCAGGTGTACCTCGGCATAGTGGCGCAGAGGCTCAAAATGCCCCACACCCTCTACCGAGCCGCGGATCGTTTCCTTATATACTATGCGCCCCGCGCCGAAATCTATCTCCGTGCCGAATCGGTCGCGCACCGTGCGCCGCAGGACCTGAAGCTGAATCTCACCCATAACGCGGACTCCGCTCTCCTGCGCCCGCTCGTCCCAGCTTACCGCCAGCAGAGGATCCTCCTCGGACAGCAGTTTCAGGCGGTCGTAAACGATCGCCGGTGCTGTGCCGTCAAGTATTTTGACGCTGTATGACAAGATCGGCTCGATCTGAGGTCTCTCACCCTCCATTTCAAAGCCAAGTCCCTGCCCCGCGTATGTCGAGTTAAGTCCCGTAACTGTGCAAACGTCTCCCGCCGTCGCTTTTTCGGCGGTTATAAATTTCTCGCCCGAATAAAATCTTATCTGATCGGTCTTTTCATCGCCGATCATCATTTTTGACGCAAGCGTTCCACCCGTAATTTTCAAGTGGGTCAGTCTTGCGTTTTTTGCGTCTCTGGTGATCTTGTAAACCCGCGCGCCAAAAGTGTCGGGATACTTTTTCGATTTGATATACTTACAAAGTCCCGCGGCAAACTCCTCAACGCCCTCGTTTTTCAGTGCCGAGCCGAAAAAGCAGGGGATTATACGTCTGCCCAAAATTGCGTTCTGCAAATCCTCGGTCTTGACCTCACCGCTTTCAAGGAAGCTGTCAAGAATATTCTCGTCAAGGCTCGCCACCTCCTCGCCAAAATCAGGTGAAGATGTATCCGAAAAATCAACGCACGCACCGTCAAGAGCGTTTCGCAGACTTCTCATAACGGCGGCCGTTTCATAAAATGAAATATCCATTTTATTGACAAAAATGAAGGTAGGCACGCCGTGATGGCGGAGCAGATTCCAAATAGTTTTCGTATGGGACTGCACGCCCTCACTTCCGCTGACAACAAGCACCGCGTAATCAAGAACCGCCAGCGTTCTTTCTGCCTCACCCGAAAAATCCACGTGACCGGGAGTGTCGATAAGAGTAATGTCCGCCTCGGGGAAGGAAAGCATCGCCTGCTTTGAAAACACGGTGATGCCGCGCTCTCTTTCTATTTCATTGTTGTCAAGGAAAGCATCGCCGCGGTCAACGCGGCCGATCTTGCGCAAAGCTCCCGCGCAAAAAAGCAGAGCCTCGGAAAGAGTAGTCTTTCCCGCGTCAACGTGGGCAAGTATGCCGACGGCGGCTTTTTTTCTTTCGTTTTCCACGGCATCTCGCCTCCTTTTTCTCAGATGGGTAAATTATACACTATTTTTTGCAATTTATCAAGTGTAAATCCGCACGCTTTTTGCGTTTTGAGTTGACACTTAGCTCAAAATGTGCTATGATAAGATGTAAAAATATCTTACCGGAAAGGCAGATGTAAATTGAAGATCGGATTTGTTTCACTCGGCTGTCCAAAAAATCAGCTTGACGCCGAGGTGATGCTCTACTATCTGGCACAGGCTGGCTATGAAATAACCGCCGAGGAGACCGAGGCAGACATCGTTATAATAAACACCTGCGCCTTTATTGAAAGCGCAAAAAAAGAGTCTATCGACAACATTATTGACATCGGTTGGCTCAAGGAAAACAAAAATTTAAAAGGGATCGTCGTCACGGGATGTCTCTCCGAGCGCTACCGCGACTCTATCTTTGAGGAGCTTCCGGAGGTTGATGCGGTTTTGGGCGTCGGAAGCATTCACAACATCGTGGACGCCGTAAAAGCAGTTGCCGAGGGAAAGAAATATTCCTCCTACGAGGATAAAAACACCGTGGAGCTTGGCGGTGACAGAGTGCTGACCACACCCGACCACGCGGCGTATCTGAAGATAGCCGAGGGCTGTGACAACCGTTGCACCTATTGCGCTATCCCCTCTATACGCGGAAAGTTCCGTTCCCGTCCCATGGAAGATCTTATCCATGAGGCAAAGGATCTTGAAAATCTGGGTGTCAAGGAGCTTACCATCGTGGCGCAGGACACCACACGCTACGGAATCGACCTCTACGGCGAATACAAGCTCCCCGAGCTGCTCCGCCGTCTGGCAAAGGAAACGAAGATAGAATGGTTCCGCCTGCTCTATTGCTATCCCGACAAGATCACCGATGAGCTTATAGCGGAAATTCGTGACAACGACAGAGTTGTAAAATACATAGACCTGCCCTTGCAGCATATCTCAGACCGTATATTGAAGCGCATGAACCGCCACGGCGACAGCAAAATGATCCGCGAGGTGCTCGGAAAACTTCGCCGCGAAATTCCCGACATCGTTATCCGCACCACCTTTATCGTGGGCTTCCCGGGTGAGACAGAGGAAGATTTCGAGGAGCTTTGCGCTTTCGTGGACGAGGCAAAATTCGACCGCATGGGAGCCTTTGCATATTCACGCGAAGAGGACACCCCCGCATACGATTTTGAGAATCAGATCGACGAGCAGGTAAAACAGGACAGAGCCGACGTTATTATGGCTCAGCAGTACCGCATAAACGCAGAGCGCAACGAACGCTTCCTGCACAAGACCTTAAAGGTTCTGGTCGAGGACTACGACGTGGTAGCCGAGACCTACTACGGCCGCTCCTACATGGACGCGCCCGAAATCGACGGAAAAATATATTTCCAGTCCAAGAGAAAGCTCAAGCCCGGCACCTTTGCCAACGTAAAAATTGATGAGATCGGAGACTACGACCTGATCGGTCATGCTCTGTAAAGAAAGGAATTTGATAAAATGAAAATGAATTTGCCAAACAAGCTGACGGTGCTCCGTCTTATTATGGTTCCGATCATTATGGTCGTTATGCTCCTGCCCCTGAATACCATTCTGTGGGGCGTGCTCTCCGCTATTATCTTCGGAGCGGCTTCCTTTACCGATATGCTCGACGGTAAGATCGCCCGCCGCGACAATCTTATAACGGATTTCGGAAAATTCCTTGACCCTCTGGCTGACAAGTTCATGGTCATCGGTGCTATGATGATGCTCATCTTCCGCTACGAGGGAGTTCTGCAGGTCTGCCTTACCATCGCGGTGACCGTCGTGGTCTTCCGCGAGCTGGCCGTAACCTCCATTCGTCTTGTCGCAAGCGGAAGCGGAGTGGTCGTTGCCGCAAATATGCTGGGCAAGATCAAGACAGTTTCCCAGATCGTGTTTATTCTTTGTGCAATGCTTGAGCCTGTGATATTTGAGGTAGCCTCGATGATCTCGGGCATGGATCTGGTTAAGTACGATTACCACGTGCTCACCTACGCATCCATGGCAGTATCCACCTTCTTCGCCGTTCTCTCCGGCGTAAATTATCTGAAGACCTATTGGAAATTCCTTGATCCCGAAAAATAATAATTGCGAGGTTAAAAATGAAATTTATTTACGGAGTTTGCATCGGTAAAGATGCAAGCAAGGTCGAGACGCTAAAAAAGATCGGCTGCGATTTCTGCGAAGTCGGCTTTTCTGCTTTGGCGGACGCCCCCGAAAGCGACGTTCGGACTATGGCTGATCAGTGCAAAAAGCACGGGATCAAATGCCTCAGCGCCAACGGCTTTATTCCTGCAAGGATCCGCTTGACAGGTCCTGACGTTGATGATGCGGTAACCCTCAAATATCTCGAAGAATCCTTTGAAAAGCTGTCCGTTCTCGGTCTGAAAAGCGTGATCTTCGGAAGCGGCGGAGCAAGAAATATCCCCGAAGGCTTCTCTCGCGAGGAGGCAAAGGCGCAGATAGTTCATTTTTTGCGCGACCTGGTTGCTCCCTTGGCTGAAAAGTACGGCGTGGTCGTCGGCATCGAGGAGCTGAACGATAAGGAATCAAACGTGCTCAACACCTGCGCGGAGGCAATGGAATACGTCCGCGAGGTAAACAGTCCTTATGTAAAACTTCTGGTTGATTTGTATCACGTTCTTCTGATGAACGAAAGCGTCGAAAGCCTTGCTGACTACAAGGGCGATATCAGCCACGTTCATATTGCAAGTCCCTCCCAAAACCGCCACGTTCCGTCCCCCACAGACCCCGAGGACTACGAAGAATTCTTCCGCGTACTGAAGGCGGCGGAATACGAAAGCGGTGCCATTTCCCTTGAAGGCAACTTCGGCGGCGATTTCGAGGGAAGTGCCCGAGTTGCTATTGAATATTTGCGCTCGGTAGAGGCAAAGATCAACGTATGAAAATATTAATGTGTGCCATGGCTCTTGACATCGGCGGCGCGGAGACCCACGTGCTGGAGCTGTCAAGAGCTCTTTGCAGCATGGGACATAGCGTCACCGTGGCGTCAAACGGCGGTGCTTACGTGCGCGAGCTTGAGGCTTGCGGGATAAAGCACGTCAGAATACCGCTTCACACAAAGGCTCCCTCCCGTGTGATAAAGTCCTATTTTGCTCTGAAAAAGTTAATAAAAAAAGAAAAGTTCGATATTGTACACGCTCACGCCCGCATTCCCGCATTTGTTTGCGGACTTCTGCATCCCGTCCTGCATTTTCGATTTGTCACTACTGCCCATTGGGTCTTTGACGTGAACGCCCTTTGGAAAAGGATCGCATACTGGGGTGAAAAGACGGTGGCGGTCAGCGAGGATATAAAGCAATATCTTATCGACTCCTACGGCGTTTTCTCCGACAACATTTCGGTCACGATCAACGGTGTGGATATGGTCAAGTTTTCGCCCGACACGCCGTCAAGCAGTGTCGCGCAGGAGCTTGGACTCCCCCAAAAGCGCAAGACCATAGTCTACGTCAGCCGAATGGACACCGACCGCTCCCTGGTCGCACGACAGCTTTGTGAGATCGCACCTGCTTTGAAAGAAAAGCACCCCGATCTGCAGATAGTCGTGGTGGGCGGCGGCAACGACCTTGACTACGTCAAGTTCTTGGCAGAAAAGGCGAACGAAACAATAAAATACGAAAAATTCGTCCACACAACGGGCGCCAGAACCGATATTAATAATCTGGTTGCTCTGGGCGACGTTTTCGTGGGCGTTTCACGCGCCGCACTTGAAGCCATGAGCGCATCAAAGCCCGTTATCGTCGCGGGAAACGAGGGATATATCGGTCGTCCCGAGGGAGATATGTACGACACCGCCGTTGCCACCAACTTCTGTTGCCGCGGCTGTGAGGCGTCAACTCCCGAAAAGCTTTTGTCCGACCTTTGCGACCTTTTGGCTCTGCCCGAAAACGAGCTTTCTGCCATCGGCGAAAAAAACAGAGAAATTATCCGCGAAAATTATTCCGCCTCGCGCATGGCGACGGACTGCCTGACAGTTTACGAGAGCCTGCGCCCATTCGAATACAAAAAAGAAAACGACGTTATCATCTCGGGCTACTACGGCTTTGGAAATATGGGCGACGATTCTCTGCTTACCTCCATCGCCGCTCAGCTTCGTCAGATCGACCCCGAGATCAGAATAACCGCCTTGACCAAGGACCCCAAAAAGTCGCAGATCAAATACGGCGTTCGTTGCATAAACAGACTGAACGTTTTCGCTGTCAGACGTGAAATGAAGCGATCAAAGCTCCTTATCAGCGGCGGCGGATCCCTGCTCCAGAACAACACCAGCGAAAAGTCCCTCAATTACTATATTGCTGTGATCAGGCTGGCAAAGAGGCTGGGGTTGCCCGTAATGGTCTATTCAAACGGAATCGGGCCAATTTACGGCGAGCGAAGCGTGGCAAAGGTGAAAAAGGTGCTTGAGGAAGTGGACCTTATCAGCCTACGCGAGCCTTCCTCCTTTGAATTTCTCCAAGAGATCGGACTTCGCGCAAAGAAGGAGATCAAGGTCACAGCCGACCCTGCCCTTACCGTCCTTCCCATTGACGCGGCGAGACTTTCCTACATTGAAAACAGGCTGGGAATCGACACAAAAACGAAAAAATATTATGCCCTCTCGGTCAGAGAATACGAAAATCTCAAAACAGGCGGCGAGCTTTCAAAAACGGAATTTGTTCGACGCATCGCTGCGGCCATGTCCGAGATATACGGCCGCACGGGGCTTCTCCCTTTGGTCGTATCGGTTCAAAATATCGTCGATGATGAAATCAGTAGCGCGGTCTGTCTGCAATTTGAAAAGCTCAGCGGCCAAAAGGCGATCCTGGTTCAAGGGCTTAGCGCAAGAGAGCTGACGGCACTTCTTTCTCATATGGAATTTGCCGCGGGAATGAGACTTCATATGCTCATTTACGCTACAAACGCCCGTATTCCCGCCATCGGAATTGCCTACGACCCAAAGATCAGCGCGTTTCTTGAATATTCGGGACACGAGAAGCCTATCGACATCGGCAATTTCACCGCGCAGGACATCGTTTTGCGCGCAGAGCACACTCTGGCCTGCCGCCGTGAGCTTTGCGAAAAGATCGGTTTCCGTCAAAGGGAACTTTCCGATCTTGCGCTTTTTGACGCGCGATCCGCCATAAAATTTATCAAATAACAAAAACGACGGTAAAACCGTCGTTTTTGTTGTTTAAAAAAGAAAACTCGGTTGACATATTTGCCAAATTGTGCTAAACTTAATGGAGCAGACGAGACCTTTTGCCGTCTCGGAAATTTCGTATAACTGCGCTTGCAAAGGAGAAAAATATGATAAACGTAAGATCCTATACATCAGAAGATCTTGAGATATCAAACGAAAATATATTAAATTGCGAGGGCTTGAAATTTTATAACTTCAAGTCAGAGCCTTTCCGTATCTACGGACTCTATGACGCCCAAAACCCCGAGAGAGACCGCCATTGCCGTATGCCCGCGGAGGTTGCGGAAAAGGTCAGCGAGGGCGTGAAGAACCTCAATTATAATATGGCGGGAGGGCGCGTGCGTTTCACCACCACCTCGAATTATCTGGCATTGAAGTTGACCCGAAGCGAAACCGAGGTGAGCCCCAAATTTTCTTTCCTTGCCCGTGGTGGCGTTGACGTTTACATTCGTCGCGGCAAGGTGTCCGAGCCTATTTTTTCGGGCATTTTCATGCCTACCGATACAAGTCTGGACATCGAGTCTCTCATAAAGCTTCCCGAGGGCGAGAAGCAGATAACCCTGGTTCTGTCAAATTACAGCGGTCTGAACGACCTTTTCATCGGTCTTGACGAAAATTCTACCCTCACCGCTCACCCCGATTACACCGTTGAGAAGCCCGTGCTCTTTTACGGCTCGTCTATTACCCAGGGCGGCTGCCCTACAAGACCGGGCATGTCCTACGAGAACATCATCTCCCGCCGCTATGACGTAAATTATATAAATCTCGGCTTCTCCGGCAATGCAAAGGCCGAGGACGCGATCATCGACTATCTGGCGGGGCTGGATTTCAGCGTATTCGTCTGTGACTACGATCACAACGCCCCTAACGTTGAGCACTTGAAAAACACTCACGAGAAGCTGTATCTGAAAATACGTGAAAAACATCCCGACGTGCCTGTGATCTTTGTGACCAAGCCCGACTTCTGGCTCAAGTGGGGTGAGTGCGAGCGTCGCCGCGACATAATATACAACACCTACATAAACGCAAAAAACAGAGGCGAAAACGTAATTTTCATCGACGGATATTCCCTTTTTGCAGGACAGAACCGCGAGGACTGCACCGTTGACGGCTGTCATCCCAACGATCTCGGAATGTTCCGCATGGCCGAGGTCATCGGCAAGGCGGTAGAGTTTGCACTGAGGGAAATCAACGTTTGATTTCGGAGGAATAATGAGAAACAAATTCAAAGATTACGCATGGATGACCGTCGGCGCCCTGCTGATGGGCCTTGGAGTATACTTTTTTGAGTTTCCAAATCACTTTTCAACAGGCGGCGTCACGGGAATTTCAATTCTTTTGGCAGAGGTCTTCCCCGCCGTCAGCCCCGGACTTTTCATGCTTGTGATAAACGTCCTTTTGCTCATAATCGGCTTTATCATAATCGGGCGCGATTTCGGATTCAAAACGGTCTATTGCAGTCTGCTGATATCGGGCGTTTCCTATGTTCTTGAATTTATCTATCCCCTAACGGGTCCGCTGACCGATGACACCCTGCTTGAGCTTGTGTTTGCGGTATTCCTGCCCGGTGTGGGCGCCGCTATCATGTTCAACGTCAGCGCAAGCTCGGGCGGCACCGATATCGTGGCAATGATAATTAAAAAATACACGAAGCTGAACATCTCAAAAGCCCTTTTCATGGCAGATATCGTGGTAGTATGCCTGTCGGCGTTCGTTTTCAACGTCCAGGTCTGGTTCTACTGCGTCGTGGGCTTTTTGTGCCGCGTGCTGGTGGTCGATAACGTCATCGAGAGCATGAACACCTCAAAATATTTCACGATAATCACCACACGCGCCAAGGAGATCGCCGATTATATAACCGTAGACCTTGACCAGGGTGCCACAATGTCAAACGCATACACGGGCGTATATACGGGTGAACAGAAAACGGTCATTCTCACCGTCGTTCGCCGCAGGAACGCGGTCTTACTGCGCCACCGGATCAAGGAGATAGATCCCGACGCATTCGTGATCATAAACAACAGCATGGATATTATCGGAAACGGATTCCGGGAAATAGTTTAAGGGAGAAAAAAATGAACACTATTCAAATCGCAAAAAAGAACGTGAAAATGATCGCCCACAGAGGCCTCAGCGGAATCGAAGCGGAAAACTCAAACGCCGCTTTTGTGGCGGCAGGCAACCGCTCGTATTTCGGTATTGAGACCGACGTACACGTTACCCGCGACGGCAAATTTATCATTCACCACGATGACAGCATCAAGCGCATGACGGGTATTGACAAGATCCTCGAGGAGACTGACGCGGTAGAGCTTTCTCTCGTTCGTCTGTACGACCGCAACCACGAAAATCGCGAGACTGAGGAGACCCGCTCCGACCTTTCCCTGCCAACGCTTGGCGAGTACATCAGCATCTGCAAAAAATACGGCAAGACAGCCGTTCTTGAGCTGAAGCGCAGAATGACGACCGAAAGTATTGCAGGTATCGTTGAGGAGATCCGCCGTCTTGGCTATCTTGACCATACCATCTTCATCTCCTTCAGCCTCATGAATATGCAGGACGTGCGCCGTATGCTGCCCGATCAGAAGATTCAGTACCTTGTAAGCGCATGGGATAACGACCTGCTTGAGGTCCTCAAAAAAGACAGACTGGATCTGGATATTGCAGGCAGTCAGGTGACCCCCGAGCTTGTAAAGCTCCTGCACGACAACGGCATCGAGATAAACTGCTGGACGATTGACAGCCCCGAAAGTGCCGCAAAATTGGTTGAAATGGGCGTTGACTACATAACGTCGAATATTCTTGAATGAGTGAGATAAAAATAAGACCCGCCGCAGAGGGAGAAGAAAAAAAGATCGGTGAGATCTACGAGGGCGCAAAAAGATTTCAGCGTCAGACGGGAAATATGCACCAATGGACGGGCGCATACCCCGGCGAGGAAAGCGCGCGTGAGGATATTGCAAACGGCAAGCTTTACGTCATCGAGCAGGACGGCGAGATCCACGGCGTGTTCTTCTTTGATTGCGGCATTGAGCCGACATATCTGAAGATATACGACGGACAGTGGCCCTGTGATCTGCCCTACGGCTTTATTCACCGAATAGCAGGCGACGGCGCGGTTCACGGAATAGTCCGCCTTGCCACAGAGTGGGCACTCGAACGATGCGACAGAGTGCGGATCGACACCCACAGGGATAACTCGGTAATGCAAAAGGCTCTCGTCTCGGCAGGATATAAATATTGCGGAATAATCCACCTTTCATCGGGCGACGAGAGACTTGCTTTTCAAATCGATGCCCATGAAAAGGATGTTGGGACCCTGACCAAAACACTTTAAAAAGTTGCCAACAAAAAAAGAACAGAAAAAACGTACCCGTGTAGGGTACGTTTTTTCATTTTTTATTTAAAAGCAGCTTCAAGCAGGTCTGCCGCGGGGTCGAGATAATCGTTCTCCATCAGCTCGATCATGCCGCGGTCGCAAAGTGCCGCCAATTTCGGATCCATGGGGATCCTGCCAAGGAGAGGATATCCGAACTTCTGACAGATCTCCTCAATGTGGCTGTCGCCAAAGACCTTTATCTCTTTGCCGCAGTCGGGGCACTTGACGTAGCTCATGTTTTCAACAACTCCGAGCACGGGAATGTTCATCATGCTTGCCATATTTGCCGCCTTCTGGACGATCATGGAAACCAGCTCCTGGGGGCTGCTTACGATGATGATTCCGTCCAGGGGAATAGACTGAAACACGGTAAGAGGAACGTCGCCGGTGCCGGGAGGGCAGTCAACGAACATAATATCAACGTCGTTCCAAATGGTGTCCTTCCAGAACTGCTTTACTGTGCCCGCAATAACGGGTCCGCGCCAGACGACCGGCTCTGTTTCGTTGTCCATCAGCAGATTTACCGACATTACGTCGATACCCGTGGTGGAGGACGGAGGGATAAGTCCTACGTCGTTGCCCGTAACTCTTTCCTTTATACCAAAGGCCTTGGGGATAGAGGGACCTGTGATGTCCGCGTCAAGGATAGCACACTTGAAATCGCGTCTCTGCATATTGACCGCCATCATAGATGTGACCAGAGACTTGCCGACACCTCCCTTTCCGCTGACAACGCCGATAACGTGCTTTACGGAGCTTAATTCGTTCAATGCCTCGATGAGGCTGTCAGGCTGCTTTGAAGCGCATGCGCTGGAGCAGCTTGAACAATCGTGAGTACAACCCATTTTATGTTACCTACCTTTTTATATTATAAACTGTTTCAAAGGGCAAAACCGCCGTCAATGGCGATCGTTTGTCCCGTAATAAACGCGGCTTTTTCCGAGGAAAGGAAGAAAGCAAGCTCTGCCACCTCCTGTGGTCGACCGATACGACAGAGAGGCGTCTCGTCTGCCAGAGCTTCGAGGGTCTCGGGTGTGAGAGACGAGTTCATGTCGGTGTCAATTACCCCGGGTGCTATACAGTTGACGGTGATACCCGAAGGGCCAAGCTCCTTTGCAAGAGCCTTTGTAAGACCTATCAGTCCTGCTTTTGAAGTTGAATAAAGTGCCTCGCAGGAGGACCCACAAATGCCCCATACCGAGGAAACGTTGATTATTCTGCCGCAATGCTGTGCCACCATGAATTTTGCCGCCTCGCGGGCGCAGATCATGGCAGAGGTGAGATTTGCGGACAGGATCTCGTCGATCTGAGAATCGCTTTCATCGGTGAAAAGGGAAAAATGGCAAACGCCCGCGTTGTTTACGAGCACGTCAATGCCACCCATAATCTCCGCCGCCTTTTTTACGGCATCAGATGCCTGTTTTTTATCGGCCAGATCCGCGCATATGGGCGCGGCGCCTGTTTCTTCTGCCAGCTTCTGAGCCTCGGCACGACTGTTCTTATAAACGAAACAGACCGCCGCGCCCTCGTGAGCAAATTTTCTCACACACGCGGCACCGATGCCTCTCGAGCCGCCCGTTATAAGTATCTTTCTCATATTACAGTGTTTTTATGAACGCCTCAATGCGCTCAAGTGCCTGATCAATGTGCTTGATGGAATAAGCGTAGGAAATTCGGGCAAATCCCTCGCCGTCGTCACCGAACGCAGTACCCGGAACGATGGCACAGCGCTTTTCGTTCAAAAGCCGCTGACAAAATTCCTCGCTGGAAAGACCAAACTTTCCGATGTTGGGGTAAGCGTAGAACGCGCCCTCCGGCTCAAAGCACTCAATGCCCATATCCGCGAAATTCTTCAGCAGATAACGGCGTCGGCGGTCGTATTCCTCCTTCATGCGCTCAATATCCTCGTCCCCGTTCTTTACTGCCTCGATTGCCGCAAATTGGCTCGTTGTTGGCGCGCACATAATGCAGTATTGGTGGATCTTCAGAATTTGCGCGAAGATCTCGCACGGTGCGGCGATATAACCCATTCTCCAGCCGGTCATGGCGTAAGCCTTTGAGAAGCCGGATGCGATGATCGTGCGTTCCCTCATATCGGGCAGTGTTGCGATCGACACGTGACGGCGACCAAAGGTCAGCTCGGCATAGATCTCGTCGGAAAGGATCACTATGTTTGTGTCGCGGACAAGTGCCGCGATATCCTCAAGCTCCTCTTTGGTCATTATTGCACCGGTGGGGTTGTTGGGGTATGCCAAAACTATCATCTTCGTCTTTTGCGTGATAGCCTTTTTGAGCATTTCGGGATTGACCTTGAATTTGTCCTCGTAGCGGGTCTCAAGGATCACGGGAATGCCGCCTGCCAAACGCACGATAGGCTCATAGCATACAAAACATGGGGTGGGGATTATCACCTCGTCCCCGGGAGTTACGCAGGCGCGGATGGCAAGGTCGATAGCCTCCGATCCTCCGACGGTCACAAGAACCTCGTCTCCACTGTATTTCAGATCAAAACGGCGGTCGAGATATTTTGCGATCTCCTCACGGAGCTGCGGAATGCCCGCGTTTGACGTGTAATAAGTCTTGCCTGCCTGGAGGCTTTCGATCGCCGCCTCGCGAATATGCCAGGGCGTGACGAAATCAGGCTGACCGACGGTCAGTCCGACCACGTCATGCATTGAATCAAGCAGGTCAAAAAATTTTCTTATTCCCGATGGCTTGAGACCCGTTGCCACGGGAGATAAGACCTTTTCGTAGTCGATCATAAGCAATTTCCTCGTTCGTCCTTTACGGCAGGACCGTAGGTTATGCCCTTGTCCTTGTACGTGCGGAGCACAAAATGAGTGGAGCAGGACTGAACGTCCTCCAAGATCGAGAGCTTGTGGGTCACAAAATAAGCAATATCGCGTATCGTTCTGCCCTCAATAATAACCGCAAGGTCGTAAACACCGCTCATGAGATAAAGAGAGCGCACCTCGGGGTAATTGGAAAGCTTTTCAGCCACCTTGTCAAATCCGAAATCGTGCTTGGGCGTGATCTTGACCTCAATGATCGCATTTACGAACTCGCGGTCGGTCTTGTCCCAGTCGATAATTGTTTTGTATGCAAGAATGACGCCTTCGCGCTCGTATTTTGCGATAGCGGACTTTATGTCGTCTTCGGTCATGTCAAGCATGGCGGAAAGCTGTTTTGTGGTATAGGTTGCGTTCTCGTCAAGAAGTTGTAACAATTTATCCATGTTTATTATTATCCTTTCGATTTCAGATTTTTCATAATGCTGTCGTAGGTCAGACCGTACTTTTGGGCGATGTCCCGGGCATAGCTCTTTCCATCCGGCTTTGCGCGGACGATCTTAAAGGATCGCTTGCCCTCCTCGATTCCCGCAACGAGGGTGTCGATCTTCGAGCCGCCTTCGACTGCCACCTGCTCGTTTACCGAGTCGATGGCACCTGCAAGCTCGTGCAGATGAGTGGAGAAAAGACAGCGACAGCCCACACGGGCAAGACCGTGGAGCACCTCGGCGGCAATATAAGACGCCTCAAAGGAGCCTGTGGACGAGAGGGACTCGTCAAGCAACACTAAGCTACGGTCGGTTATCTTCTCAAAAATTGCGGTCAGACGCGCACATTCCTCACCGAGACGTCCCTTGTCGATGGTATCGTCGGATCCTGTGGGGAAATGAGTGTAGATCGCATCGGCGGGGCTGATGGTCGCCTTTTCGGCAGGCACGAACATTCCCAGCCGCATCATGACCTGCGCCAGACCCACCGCACAGGTTATAACAGATTTACCGCCGCGGTTTGGTCCGGTCAGCACGAAAATAGAGTAATTCCCGTCAAATTCCACGTCGTTTGGAACGATCTCGTCGTCGATCTTGAGGGCAACGCAGGGGTTGTAAAGCCCGTTTGCCACGAAAAGTCTTGAATGGATGGGGGCTATTTCGGGAGTGCAGAGAGGACAGCCCTTTCCCTTCAGTTCTGTCATCATAGCCGTTGCACGGCTGACGAATTCTATCTCAGGCATAAGATTGAGCAGGAAATCGGTGTTTTCAAGCACGTAGGACTGCACTATGCGCTTCCAGGAGCGCAGGGACGCACGGTAGACGTCGTTAATGGCAGAGTTGAACGCCAATGAAAGGGCGGTCTTTTGTGTGTCCGATTGCTTTTTGCCGAAGGGGACGATGTTTGCAATGCAGGTGTATCCGTCGTCCTTGAAGTTGAGACGGAGTATCTTTTCAAGCACGTCACCCGAACGGAAGGGCTCGGGATTGATGGAAAGAACTCCCGCCTCGGTTGCCCGAAGCTGAGCATCAAGATTTACGCCGATAGTCACCGAACGGATCTCGCGCACCCGCGCAGTCAGTTCGGTGAGCTTTTTGTTCAGCTCCTTGTAATAATCGCTTTCGGAAAGCTCTGCGATCTTGTCCGCAAGAGTTTTGAATGCCTCGCTTTTCAGCTTGTCGCGGATCGGAAGCAGTCCGCGGGAGAGCACGTCGATACTTGAGATGTAAAGCTCGATCTCGGTCATGCACATGAGATAATCCTCGGTATTTCCGCTGTCCGATTCGAGGCGGCGAAGCTCGCCGATGTCCGAAAGGACGGGAATGAGCGAGTTGAGTGTCTTTGAAAGGGACGGGCACTCAAGCATATCCGAGAACATTTCACGACGATATTTCATAACAGCGGGATCGCCTGTGAGGTATTCGTTTATATCGCTGCTGCGAAGATCGAGGATCTCCGTCAGACCAAGCTGCTCCAACTCGTAAAGGGAAATGTCGGGCGCGTCGCTTCCCGCATAGTGGGCGGCGGCGGACTCGGGGGTGGGATAGAGCAGGCTGAAATTTGTCAGATCGTTCATTTTCATCACCTTTCCTTGTGGATTTGGGGTGGAAACACTTATAGTTCTTATCATTATATCACAAACCTATAAAATTTGCAATATTTTTTGAAAAAATAGGACTTCGACTTGATTTTGATCGGAATGACGGTTATAATTAGGGTAATAATTGTTTCCGTACAGGAGATCTTACAGATGAAACTTGAATTTTTTGAGGCTTGCAGCAGGATAGATCCCGACAAACTGCAAGAAGACCGCCGTCTGACCAATATTGCTCAGATCCTGCTTTCGGGCGAGGGATACGTGACAGGTGCCATGCGATATTCGGGCGCGGACGAAAAATATATTTCGGGGGACGCCTCGGACTTTGAAAAATTCCGCGAGCTTTGCCGCGTCTATCCGCTCTTTGAGGGAAATGCGGCGCAATATGTGTGTCGAGAGATCCTTGAAAGGCTTTTCGAGATCAAGGATGGGCTTTGTGAAAATAATTGTGAGGAGATATGGAAGAAAACGTCGGATCATCTCATGGAAAGTCCTATTACGACGACCGATCTGATCTCACGCTTTGACGTGTCCAAAACGGGGATTCTGACCGATATTTCTGCCGATCTTTCAGCATTTGATAGGCTTTCGGAGAGGGTCGTTCCCGTTCTTTGTCCCGATTCTGTTTTTGAGGTTGACAGGCGAGGCTACAAGAAAAAATTTGAGGCTTTCAAAAATGCCTTCGGAGAGAATTCTTTTGGCATTGAAAAAGCCTTTGAGACCCTGACCGAAAAATTCATCAAAAAGGGCTGCTCTCTTGCGGTCCTGCATGGCTTGACAGACGGCGATCTCGGCAAGAGCGACTATTATCATGCCGAGAATGCACAAAAAAAGGCTGTTGAGACCGATGGAAATATTCCTGCCGACGATGCTCGTGATTTTCGACGGTACGCCTGCGGCAAATTCCTTGAAATTTGCCGTCAAAAAAGACTTGACGTCCTGCTTGAATTTTCCGCACCGTCCCTCAGGATCCTGCCCGATATATTGGTTGAATCCCCGGTGGAACGTCGCATTTGGCTGAATTTCTCGGGAAATGAGCACCCCCTCGTAAAGGACGGCTTTATTGATCTTAGGACTGATCTGCAGGCGCAGTTTTCCGCCTATGCCAAGCGCTATGCTATCGGCAATCTGCCGACGTTTTTTGTGGGAACGGCAAGTCCTGCCGAGCTTTGTTTGCACGGTTTTTACCGCCGTCAGCTCGAAAAATACCTGAAAGATCATGAAAAATAAGCCTTGTACACTCTGTCCACGCGCCTGCGGGACAGATCGCTCAAAAAGCCTCAGCTATTGCGGCGTTCCCGACAGTATCCTTATAGCACGAGCCGCTCTCCATATGTGGGAGGAACCGCCGATAAGCGGAGAGCGCGGGTCGGGAACCATCTTTTTCTGCGGCTGTAACATGGGATGCGTTTTTTGTCAGAACCGTAAGATCTCCCGCCCGAGGAAGGATATGGGGCGCGTCTTCGACGAAGACGGTCTGTGGAAGATCATGCTCGCCCTCCGAGAAAAGGGCGCGCACAATATAAATCTCGTGACCCCCACTCACTATGCGGATTCGATCGCACAAGTCCTCCGCACCCACAAGGGGGAACTTGGTATTCCCGTGGTCTACAACTGCGGCGGATACGAGAGCGTTGAGACGTTGAGGTCGCTTGAAGGCTTGGTGGATATATACCTGCCCGATTTCAAATATTTTTCCTCCGAACTGTCAAAAAAATATTCAAACGCGCCCGATTATATGCAGGTGGCATCTGCCGCTCTTGATGAAATGCTCCGTCAGCAGAAAAAGTGCGCTTTTGATGATAAGGGGATCATGCAAAAGGGTGTTATAGTCCGCCATTTAGTGCTGCCCGGTTGTCGGAAGGATTCTATTGAGGTCCTGCGTAAAATTGCCGAGATCCGCGGAGATCGTGATTTGCTGATCAGCATCATGCGGCAATTCACCCCCGATTTTCTGCCCGGGGGTGACAAGTTCTCTTCACTTCGCCGCCGTCTTACAAGCTTTGAATATGAAAGCGTTCTGAAGGTGGCAGACGAGCTGGGACTTGAAGGCTTTTCTCAGGGTGCCGATTCTGCCTCATCTGACTTTACACCGAATTTTTCCGAAAATTTTATTGAAAACTGAATAAAGTACCTGTCCGTGTGCCAAAATAAAGGCGAAGAAACAAATACATCTTCACCGAAAGGTAAAAAAACGTGCCGCCGTGGCGGCAGAACGGAGTTTATTATGGTTTTAATGGACAGAATTTGCCTGGCGCTGAGCATTATCGGCGGCCTCAACTGGGGTAGTATCGGACTTTTCAAATTTGATCTTGTTGCCTGGATCTTCGGCGGTCAGACCTCTCTTTGGTCGAGAATCATTTACACGGTAGTCGGTCTTGCCTCCGTGTGGTGCATTTCCCTGCTTTTCAGAGACACCGAGGAGCTTGGCGAGAGACGCTGAGGATACGGTAGGCGGGGTGCTTTTGAAAAAGCACCCCAACCCCCGAAAACTTTCAAAAAGGGGAATATTTACGGACATATTACTCTCATACATCGTATAAACGGCGGCTGAACACCGCCGTTTTTTGTAAAAAAGACGATTGCCGTGAACCCGTATGGCGGTCTCGCATGGCACATTTCGGAAAATTTCAAAAAAGACTTGAAATAACGGCAAATATCTGTTATAATGATATAGTTTCAAAAGGCTGTGAAATAAGGCCATACTATCCGGGGCAGTAGCGGAGCCCTGTACCTGAAATCCGCTATAGCAGGGGCGAATTCCTTTTTTGAGGGATGATCTTGGTGTGATTTCTGCGCTTTTCCCTGTGTTGAGAAGTGGGTCTTGCGCAATCGGGAGCTGTGAACCATGTCAGGTGGGGAACCAAGCAGCATTAAGCAGTGTACCCGGTGTGCCGCGAGGTCGCCTGCTTTGAGCAGAGAGAGGCGCGTGAGCCGCCTGTGATTCTCGATCTTAAGGTGTATGGTCTTATTTTGCAGCCTTAAATTTTAGTTTTTTAGGAGGTAAATATGCATCAGGCATTGTACAGAAAATGGCGGCCGACTACCTTTGACGACGTGTGCGGTCAGGATCATATTACCTCCGTGCTCAAATATGAGTGCCAGAACGAGAAATTTTCTCACGCTTATCTTTTCTGCGGCTCGAGAGGAACGGGCAAGACCACCTGCGCCAAAATTCTGGCAAAGGCAGTGAACTGCGAGGATATACAAAACGGAAATCCCTGCGGCAAGTGTCCGTCATGTCAGGCGATAGATAACGGAAGCGCCATCGACGTGCTTGAAATGGACGCCGCTTCAAACAACGGCGTTGACAATATCCGAGATATTCGGGACGAGGTGGTATATACACCTTCAATGCTCAAATACCGCGTTTACATCGTAGACGAGGTGCATATGCTTTCAAACAGTGCTTTTAACGCGCTGCTGAAAACTCTGGAGGAGCCGCCGTCTCACGTGGTCTTCATTCTGGCCACCACCGAGATGCACAAGCTCCCGTCCACCATCATTTCCCGTTGCCAGCGTTTTGATTTCAGAAGAATCTCAGTCCCCGTTATCACGGCGAGATTGCTGAAGATCGCAGAGACAGACGGAATCGACATCACTCCCGACGCGGCGGCACTTATCGCAAAAATAGCTCAGGGCGGTATGCGAGATGCGGTGAGCCTGCTTGAGCTCTGCTCGGGAAGCAGACAGAAAATAACGGTTGATCTGGTAAACGAATCGGTGGGCATCAGCGGCCGTGAAAGTATCCTGAAGCTCGCCCGCGCCGTAAACGGCAAGGATTACGAGACCATCTTCTCCGAGGTCGCAACCGTTGCCGCGTCCTCAAAGGACGTAGCCGTATTTTGGCAGGATCTTCTGAACTTTTACCGTGATATGCTGGTCACAAAGACCGCGCGCGATGCGGCGAAATATCTTGATCTGACCGAAAGTGAGGCTCAGGAAACAGCTGACGTGGCGGCGCTTTTCACACGCGAAACGCTGATCTACCATTGCAAGCTTATCGACCGCGCCTACGGCGAGATGCAAAAGGGAAACTGTGCCAAGAGACTTTGCGCGGAAATGACCCTGGTTCGTATGTGCGATGAAAAATTGGATTCCTCAAACGAGGCTCTGCTTTCAAGGATCTCCGCTCTTGAGGAAAGAATAAAGAGCGGCAATTTTGCACCCGTGGCCGCACCTGCACAAAAAATCGAAGCCACGCCTATGCCAAAGGTCGAAAAGGCCGAGGAGATTCGGGAAAATCCCAAAGAAAAGGCCCCAGAAGAGCCAAAACCCGTGCATGAAAGCACGCAAACACCCCCGAAAGCAAAGCGTAACCGCCCTCTGCCCTTCTGGATAGACGCGGTGGACAAGGTTTGCGCCGCGGATCCTTCCCTGATCGGCTTTTTGCGGTCGTCAAGGCTCTATCGAGGCGAGGACGGAAGCTATCATCTTCGACTTGACAGCGATTTTGCGGTACAGATGATGAAAGCAAGAAAGACCGCAACGGAAAAGCTGGCGGCGATCATCTCTCAAAACGAGTGGAAGACCGTAACGGCGGCGAACATCATATTTGACGTATCCAACCAAATGGAGGATTTCGACGAGGCCGAGGACGCACTCGACGAGATCTTGGGCGAAGTGAACGAATAAAAATTACCAAACATAAAGAGAGGACTAAAAAATGAGAGCGAACATTCCAAAATCCGCAGGCCCGCAGAATATGCAGGCAATGTTGAAGCAGGCACAGAAGATGCAGGAGGATATGGAAAACCTCCAGGCAGAGCTTGACGAGCGCGAATACGACGTCAGTGCCGGCGGCGGAGTTGTTACGGTTAAGATCAGCGGCAAGAAGGAGATCCTTGCAATCGACATCAAGCCCGAGATCATCGATCCCGACGACCCCGAGACCCTTTCCGATATTCTCGTGGCGGCAGTAAACGAAGCCATCAAGCGCGTTGAGGATACAAACAGCGCCGAGATGCAGAAGGTTACGGGTCAGATGAACCTGCCCGGACTGTTCTGATGGCAGAATACATAGAACCCCTGCAGAGACTTGCCGAGCAGTTCGGCAGGCTTGAGGGTATAGGACGAAAAACAGCGTTGCGCTTGGCTTTTTCGGTGCTTGAAATGTCGGGTGAGGAAGCGGCGGACTTTGCTCAGGCAGTCATTGACGCAAAGACCAAGATCCACCTTTGCCCCGTGTGCCAGAACCTGACCGACGCCGAAAAATGCAGCGTTTGCGCAGACGAAGGACGCGACCGCTCGGTCATCTGCGTAGTAGAGGATCCGCGGGCTGTCATGTCTATCGAAAAGGTACGGGAGTTCAAAGGACTTTATCACGTGCTTCACGGTGCCATTTCTCCCATGAACGGAATCACCCCCGAAAAGCTGAAGATAAAGGAGCTTTTGGCGCGTTGTGAGGATCCGCAGGTCAGCGAGATCATCGTTGCCACGAACCCCAACGTTGAAGGGGAGGCCACGGCTATGTACCTTTCAAGATTATTAAAGCCCCTTGGCATCAAGGTCACGCGACTTGCCTACGGAGTGCCCGTGGGAGCCGATCTTGAATATGCTGACGAAGTCACCCTGTTCCGCGCCCTTGAGGGCAGACGGGACGTATAAGGATGCAGGGGAACGGAATTCGAGGGGACGGAATGCGGGGTGCTTTTGAAAAAGCACCCCAACCCCCGAAAACTTTTAAAAAGGGAATCTAAGACGGACATTTTACCCACATAAACCATAAAAACGATGGTGTTCAGCCATCGTTTTTTTCTTTTTTAGTTTAGGGGGTCCAGGCCCCTTTTCAAAGGGGATTGGAAAACAGGGATATTCCGATGCCCTTCCTCATTTTCCATTATTCCACACTCACATTTTTGCACCCCGTATACACGGGATCTGCCGTGTTGCCAATCAGAGTGTTGCCCGAAAATTCAAGGGTGTCCGTGAGGATCGCGTAAAGAGCGGGCGCGCCTGCATTGTCAAAGATGCTGTCTGTTATTTTTACCGTCCCGTGGAGCGTGCCGCTGCCCTTGACCGAGCCGCTGTGGCTGTTTGTGACCATGATCGCGCCGCGGCAAGCGTCCGTTTTCATACTGCACACGTTTCTGATCTCAAGTCCGCTTATCTCGACCTGCTCGGAAGGGCCCATCTCACCCCAAAAATCAATGTCGGGTGAAACGATTATCGCCGCCAGACCCAGATTTGAGATTTTACAGTTTCTGATGGTTGCATTTTTTGATTGTACGAGGAACGCCCTTGCACGTCCGCCGTCCACCTCTACGTTTTCGATCTCGAGATCGGGACAGGTAGACTTGTTTCGTGCAAAGCACCCCGCCTTTATCTCACCGCTGATATTTTCGAGGGTCAGCTTGCCGCTTTTTGCGGACTTTGCTTTTCCCGTGGCTATGAGTTTGTATGTCTTGTCATAAAACTCTATCTCGTCTCCCGCGCGGCTCCAAAGGGCGTCAAGAGCACCGCCGTAGAAATATTCAAGGCTTACGGTGCTACCGTCTGCCGCCGTTACCTTTGGCGCGATGGAATGAACGTTCAGCGCATCGTCTCCAAGTCCCTTAAAGGTGCTGTTTTTGAGAGTGATCTTTCCCCGCAGACCCTTGATATGGATCGAATCCACGTTCGTTCCCCAAAGCCATTCAGCCCCCCGGGGAGGTGCTATGCAGAAGGAATCAAAGGTGAAATTTTCGTTGTCAAGGGGGGCGTAAAAGGTGGCTGTGGGAGACGAATACGAGCGGATATTTTCAAATTTCAGCTCTTTTGTGGAGTTTACAAAAATCGTGGGGCCGGCATAAGTGCCCAGAGTGAACCGTGCCACGAGAGTATCGCCTGCAGAGCCGAAGCTACCCGAAATCGTGTAAAGATTACCCTCAAGTGACGCGGCAAAACCATCGTCGGGCGCGTAAAAATCCCCTTTTGTGTTGCCGTCTTCGTCTATGACGTTCACCGCCATGATATATTCGTCCCCTGTCAAGGGGATTTTTGAGGATCCGTCGGTAAAACGGCTGTCTATCTCTATCGTTGTGGCTTTTGCATCGACGGAAACCACCTTACCGCAGACCTGGGTGTATGCGGCGTAGTCAAGGTCAAGGTTTTTGAAGGTGATCCCTTGGCAGCTTGTGAGACGGATAGTCACACTTTTTGAGGCAGAGGCGGTGCTTTTCTTTATCGTCGGGTCGTAGGAAGCGTTGATCAAGGTTGCATTTTCACCCTCAAAGGTCACGTTTTTTAGACCGTAAAGGTTCAGGCAACCGCTGTTCGAGCTGAGATAATAATCTCCCTCGGGGAAAAAGACCGTCGCGTTTTTCTTTGCCTTTTTGAGCAGGGACGCCAGCTTTTTGACGTTCTTTTCCGCTTTTTCGGGCGCATTTGGTACTATTTCGTATTTACTTACGTCGTATTTCACTGTTTCTTCCTCCTTGCCGCCGTTTTGGATAGGTCCGTTATCCTTATTACACCCCACTATCAAAAAAAGTGCGACGGAAACAAGAATAAAAGCAAATAATCTTTTCATGATCCACCTCAAAAACAAAAAAATCTTACATAAAATATAGCATAAATTTTTACGGGTGTCAACAAATTGTTTGACCGCCCATAAAAGGAACGATCACTCTGAAACAAAAAAAGACGCATGGCGTCTTTTTTTGTTTTTTATTTTTCGTAATTGTTCTCGCAGACCACGTTCGTACAGCGTTCAATGAGAATGTTCTGTCCGTCGTTGCGGCAGTCGATAAACTCGTTGTTTTGCACCGTGACACCGTCGGTCATCTGCACCAGCACCGCCACGCCGTTGATCTTTTCAAAACGGTTGTTTTCGATTCGAATATTCTTGTGAACGGGAGGTATGCTCTGATGATTTTCCCCGTTTATCTGCACGTGGATCGTGCCACGGCCATTATTTTTCATGGCAGTACGGCAGTCACGGAAGACGTTGTTTTTGACAGTCACGTTTGAAAGAGGTCCTGCCTCAAGCCAATATTCAAAGGCGGAGGAAAGATAGACAGAGCAAGGCGAGGAATTGTTGAACTCGCAGTCCTCGATGAGCAGATCGTCCGAGCCTTGCAGACACAGGGCCCGGCCGCGATTGCGTGTGAAGGTACAGCGGCGAATGGTCACGTCGGGGTAATATTTGTCGTTTGTGATGAAATCGCCTACTTTTATTTCAACGTCGCTCTTTTCAAGGGTAATATCTCCGCGGTCGGAATCCGCTACCGTCACCTTGCCTTTAAGCTCAAGGGTCGCAGGGTCGTAAACTCGGAGCAGGTCGCCCTTTGTGCTCCAATATTCTGAAACCACGCCGTTCACCTTGTCGTAGATGAGGGTCAGACCGTTTTCGCAAAGAGACGTTACCGTCATGACCTGGGTATGTACGTTCAGGTGATCGTCGCCTATACAGTTGAAATCGCAGTCCTCCAATATCAGCTTGCCCGCAAGTCCCGTCAGATGGATACCGTCGCTGTTTATGGCGTATGGCCGGTGATCCCGATCCTCGGAGTCAAATTTTACACGTCTGAACGTAAAATCACGGCAGCAAGGCAGAATCAGGAAGGCAAAGCCCGCGTAGTTTGTCATTTTCACGTCCTCAATGAGAACGCCCGTACACTGTCTGAACACAAAGGCCACCAAGCCGTAGTAAGAATGGGACACGTTGCACTTTGAGCCGGCCTTCAGCCATTTTACGCTTCTCGAATAGACGCGAGCGGTCTTTTCGTCCAGCATCTCGTGAGGGCAGTTCAGCTTTTTGGGCGCGGTACAGGGGATTTCGCCCGCGATCACCGTGCGGATCTCGGGATCGGGTTCGGTATTTACCCAATGATATCCCGTAGGCAACCAATCATCTTCAAAGATCATTCCGCCGATAAACTGTTCTTTTCCTGTCAGAGGGAGGGTGCTGTTCAGCTCAACGTCCGCATAGTCATCTGTGACGTTCACGATCACACCTGCTGTGTTTACGGGGACGGAGGAAGCGATCTTAAAGCCGCGGATCGTCAGATCCCGGCAATCAAGCAGTTCAAAAACACCCGAGCCGCCCTCGGCTCCCGTCTCGCGGTCAAAGTAAGGAGCAAGGGTCGCGCCTGCGCCGTTGAGATCAAGGCCTTTTTTGCCTTTTACGTTTACCGTTTTTGAGAGGGGATAAATCCCCGCTTCGAAGCTGATCGAAGCACCGTCGGGCGCGTCCGCGATCATTTTTTCAAGAACGGGAGACGCGTCTTCCCCGATCATATCGAGTGTGATTTTGACGTTTTCCATTTTACTGCTCCTTGCTCTCTTTCGTAAAACTATCTATATTGACATTTTAGCACGAAAAAAAGAAAAATCAATAACCAAAACGCTTATTTTTTTGCATGATATGATTGAGTGTCTTGTCTGTCATAGCTTTTTGCCACCTTTATTTCGATCACGTATTCGTTTTCAAGCTCGGTGCGCGTGGACGAAATGTCGATCCCCGCGGATTTTATGGTATCCACCGCGTGATCCACGCTGTTAAAAAACAGTCGGATATCCTTTATCACGGGCTTCATTTTCGGCTTTGAGAGGGATCTTTCAAGCTCTGCCTTTTGCTTTTCCTCGCTGAGTACACGGTCGATATACTGCTCGGTATTTGATACGTTCATTCTCCATTTTATAACGTGCTCCGCGGCTTTTTTTCTAAGGATCGGATCGGTTATTTTCAGCAGTGCTCTGGCGTGGCGCTCGGTAAGACCCGACGAGAGAATAAACTGCTGTTCATCTTCGTCAAACCTGAGAAGCCGGAGCTTGTTGGCAACTGCAGATTGCGTCAGAGACAGCCGTTTTGCCACCTCCTCCTGAGTCAGGTCAAAGGAGTCGATGAGGCGGCGGATCGCCTTTGCCATTTCAAAGAAATTGAGATCTTGGCGCAAAAGATTTTCCACCAGAGCAAGCTCGGCGGATTTGCGCTCGTCCGCCTCGAGGATCACGCAGGGCACGCTTGTCATTTGAAGCATAACGGCGGCGCGGAAGCGTCTTTCACCTGCGATGATCTCAAAGCAACGGCCGTCCTGTGCGTTTTCGATCACGCGGACGGTCAGGGGCTGCAGTATGCCGTACCGTCGGATCGAATCCGCCAGGCGCAATGCGGCGTTTGATTCAAAATTTATTCTCGGCTGAGCGCGGTTCGGACGTATTTTTTCGGTGGCTATCCACACTATCCTCGAACTGTCATCGCCAGGATCGGGCGGCCGTCGATGCAGGCGGATACGTTGGGGTGCGGTCTTGTCCCCGTCGACCGGGGTTTTCAGTGCTTCTGTCATTTTTTGTTCCTTCCTTGTCCTTTATTTTGCTCTGTAATTCTATCACGGACAAGCCGCCGATCGGGTCGAGTTTGGGCGTTGCAAATTTTGCACTTTTGCGTATAACAGAGAAAATTTTTGTTGGGAATTTGCGGGTGAGGGTCGGTTTTGTGTATCCCGCGCATAAAAATCGGGAGAAATATCACGCTGTGTGTGGGAATAGGAAGACAAGTTTTTTTAATGATGTTAAAAAGAATGAGAAATTTCGGGTTTTTTGAGAGTTTTTTTGCAAAATTCCATCAAAAAGTTCGTTAAACTTCTTTACAAAGTAAAAACAAAGTGCTATAATATATGTTGCAATATTTTGTTTGTCAAAATAAATATATAAAACTTAGGAGGAAAAGTTTCATGGCAAAACTTATCAGAAGAAAGCAATCCATGGACGGTAACACAGCTGCCGCTACAGTCAGCTATGCGTTCACAGAGGTTGCTGCTATCTACCCCATCACTCCTTCTTCCGTTATGGCTGAGCTGACAGACTCCTGGTCTGCAACAGGTCTCAAGAACATAATGGGTGAGGAAGTAAAGGTAATGGAGATGCAGTCCGAGGCAGGTGCGGCAGGTACCGTTCACGGTTCTCTTGCAGCAGGTGCTCTCACAACTACTTACACAGCATCTCAGGGTCTGCTTCTCATGATCCCCAATATGTACAAGATCGCGGGCGAGCTCCTTCCCAACGTTATTCACGTTTCCGCTCGTTGCGTAGCTTCTCACGCACTCAATATCTTCGGTGACCACTCCGATATATATGCTTGCCGTCAGACAGGTTATGCAATGCTTTGTTCAAACAGCCCGCAAGAAGCAATGGATCTTGCTGCTGTTGCTCACCTTTCAACAATCAAGGGTAGAGTTCCGTTCATCCACTTCTTCGATGGTTTCCGTACTTCACACGAAGTTCAAAAAATCGAAGTTTGGGATTATAAAGA
>JAFQKA010000028.1 GCA_017397175.1 Clostridia bacterium
CGGAAAGCTTTTCCTCCTCGCAGACAAACTTTTCAAAAGCAAGATTGATGATCTCATCTTCAAAAACAGTCAGAGATGCCTCTCCCGTGAATCCGCTCTTATCCTCTGTTCCCTTTCCGACAAATTTTACATCTCCTTCAAATTCCTGATGAATCGAATATTCAAAGGCTTTGTCGCGGCCATTCTTTACGGTAGCGGCCGTGATCTTAACACCGTTGACTTCAACCGTTCTGCCAACCACATCGTCGGAGGATACGTACATCGTATATACTATGGTGTTGTCACCAAAGACCGTATCCTCCTCGGTGAGGGATTCTATTCCGCTGTCGCAGAAAACCTCGATCTCGGAGATGACCTCTTCTCTTGTAAGACCGTCATAATAGTTCTCTACAAGATCACCCGCAAAGTCCTTGATATTCTCGGATTTTTTAAGTTTTTCCAGGAATGCTACGACCATTTTGGCAGCAGTCTCCTCGTCGATTGTAAGAGTATAGACCGTACAATTCTGTGAAACTCCGTCGATGGTAAGAGCCTCTTTTGTTTCAACCGCTTCACCGGCTTCACCGTAAGCCGCGTCGATAAGTGCAAGAGCTTCATTTATGACCTTATCGCTGATTTTTAAAGAGGACATATTTCCCATAAGAGAGGACAAGGACGCCTTGCTGTCCTCGGGCATAAACATACCCATATCAAGTTCAAGTGCTCCGTCCACAAGACCGGGAGCCGTTATGTAAAGCTTGTCGTTTTCAATATCGGCGGTCACATCAAGAGTGATGATCTCGGTATCACTCATGGAAATATCTATCTTGCAACCGTATTTGTCCTTCTTTGAGGCTACGTCAAAGCCGATCTCGGCAGAATCAATATCACCTATGTATGAGCCGAGCTGACCTGCAAGATAATCGGAAAGCTTTATTCCAATACTTCCGTTATATTTTGCATCCTCGCCTACCGAACCGACAGAGGACGAAAAAGCCTCAAGACCATCCTCTATAACGTCGCGGTCGTGCATAGCCATGATATCGCGATCGCTCATGAGACTGCGCTTTATCATAGGAACGCAGATCACGGCAACGATCGCCAGAATGACTATCGCTGCGATCACAGCCGCCAAAATAACGGGCTTCTTGTTCTTTTTGGGTGATCTTTTCTCTGCAAACATTGCAGGATTATACTGTGCATTGTTTACACCTGCATAAGGCTGCCGATTTACGGGAGGCTGATTTACATGGGTCTGATTTACCGTCTGTGCCTGACCTGCGCTATCCTCTTTGAAAGACGGTGTTCCGCAGTTTCCGCAAAAGAGCTGCCCGTCTGCCAACTGTGCGCCGCATTTTTTACAAAACATAATATTCTCCTTTTGAAGTTATTATAAAGTGACGTTCCCGCTGTTTGTCGGGTCACCTTTGCTTAATTATATCATTTAATATACAATATGTCAACAAAAACATACGCAAAACGTGCATAAATGGAGACATCTTTGAATGAAACAAATCTTTATGCAGTTTTTTTGAAAAAATTTCATTTTCCCTATTGACAAACCGATTTCTCGGTGGTATAATGCGTAGCATAACAGAATATGTGGTAAAACAGCAATGACGAAGACGGTCTGTTTCGACACGTTCACAGAGAGCCGATGGCAGGTGAAAATCGGTACGGAGAGAAACGTTTGACCTATCACTTCCGAGCCGGAGCCCGAAAGGTATTATTTATTGCCGAGTAGACGTTCCCGTCCAGTGCAACGTGACTGCACAAGGCTTGTTAGAGCCGTAAAGAGGCACATTTTAAGTGCAATTTGAGTGGTACCGCGGATAAGTAGTTATTCGTCTCAAGCAAGGTTCGAAGAACCGGGCTTGAGATTTTTTGCTTTTTACTGACATTTTCCGAAAAAAGTTTATCCACAAGGAGGAAAACAAAATGGACACACAATTAAAAGACGTTGCCGCCAGAATCAGGGAGTTGAGAACTATCGCAGGTCTTACTGAGGCGGAAATGGCAGAAAAAACCGAGGTCACCGAAGAAAGATATAAGGTGCTCGAGCAAGGCGAAACAGACTTTGGCTTTACCTTTATTTACAAATGCGCTCACGTTTTTGGCGTTGAGATCAAGGATCTCCTTGAGGGCCGAAGCCCCAAGCTCTCCCTCTACAACGTAACCAGAAGCGGAGAGGGTCTTCCCATCGCACGTAAGTCGGGCTTCTACTATTACGACTTAGCCCCCTCCTTCCGCAACAAGATCGGCGAGCCTTTCTTTGTAAAGATCCCCGCGAGCGGTGAGGATATGCACTTTGCAACTCACGAGGGTCAGGAGATCGACATCGTTGTGAAAGGAACCCTGCTCTTCCAGATCCAGGACCGCACCGAGGTGCTCAACCCCGGTGACACTATTTACTACAACAGCGGCGAGCCTCACGCAATGCGCGCTCTGGGCGGTGAGGACTGCGAGATCTACGCCGTGGTTCTCCGTCCAAACGCGGCAAAAGCAAGCGAAACGGGCAAATATGCCGATCTTCCCGACTTTATCCGTCAGCATCACATGGAAAACACCGTTGCAGACAACTTTATCGAAACAAAGGTTGACGAAAATGGAGTTCTTCAGTCTATTTCCTTTAAAAACGAGGACAAATTCAATTTTGCTTTCGACTGTGTTGACGCTATCGCAGAAAAGACTCCCGACAAGAGAGCTATGCTCTGGGTATCAAATGAGAAGGAGGAGCACACCTTCACCTTTGGAGACATGAAGAAGTACTCCGCCATGACCGCAAATTATCTTGAATCCTTGGGAATCAAGAAGGGCGACAGAGTTATGCTGGTATTGAAGCGTCACTATCAGTTCTGGTTCACTATCCTTGCGCTTCACAAGATCGGCGCTATCGTAATTCCCGCCACAAATCAGCTTGTCGAGCACGATTTTGAATACCGCTTCAAGGCCGCAGGTGTAAAGGCTGTGGTCTGCACCGCTGACGGCGACGTTGCAATGCACGCGGAAAACGCCGCCAAGGAATTCCCCGATATGGTCAAGGTCATCGTTGGTGCAAAGCGTGTCGGCTGGCATGATTTCAACAGTGAGATGGCTCTCTGCTCCGACGTATACGAGCGCCGTCCCGACACCCCCTGCGGAAGTGACCCCATGCTTATGCTCTTCACCTCGGGTACGACAGGCTACCCCAGCATAGCGGCTCACTCCTACACCTATCCTCTCGGTCATTATCCTACTGCAAAATACTGGCACAACGTAAACCCGAGCGGTCTCCATTTCACCATCTCGGACACAGGCTGGGGCAAGGCTCTTTGGGGCAAGCTCTACGGCCAGTGGCTCTGCGAGGCGGGCGTATTTACATATGACTTTGACCGCTTCCACCCCGAGGACATTCTCCCCATGTTCGCAAAATACAACATCACCACATTCTGCGCTCCTCCCACAATGTACCGCTTCTTTATAAAGGAAGATCTTTCAAAGTACGATCTTTCCTCTATCCAATACGCAACAACCGCGGGCGAGGCGCTGAACCCCGAGGTGTTCCATCAGTTTAAAAAGGCCACGGGACTTACCATCATGGAAAGCTTCGGTCAGACGGAGACGACCATGGCCATCTCCAATCTTGTGGGAACGACCCCCAAGATCGGATCTATGGGTAAGGCAAGTCCTCTCTACTATATCCGTATTCTTGACGTTGACGGAAACGAGCTGAGCGCAGGTGAAACGGGCGAGATCTGCATAAAGATCCCCGAGGGCAAAGCGCCCTGCGGCCTTTTCCTCGGCTACTACAACAACCAAGAAAAGACCGACTCCGTATGGCATGACGGCTACTATCACACAGGCGACCAGGCGACCATGGACGAGGACGGCTACCTTTGGTACGTTGGACGTATCGACGACGTTATCAAGTCCTCGGGATACCGTATCGGCCCGTTTGAGATCGAAAGCGTTATCATGGAGCTTCCTTACGTGCTTGAGTGCGCTATCACGGGTGTTCCCGACCCTGTAAGAGGTCAGGCGGTAAAGGCGACCATCGTGCTCACAAAGGGCACTGTCCCCTCTGACGAGCTTGTCAAGGAGGTCCAGAACTACGTAAAGACCCACACCGCGCCCTACAAGTACCCCAGAATCGTTGAATTTGTTGATGAACTGCCCAAGACCATCAGCGGCAAGATCAGACGAGTTCAGATCAGAGAAACTGACAAAAACAAGGCTTAAAATAAAAAACAGCACCGAAACGGTGCTGTTTTTTATTTTTTCTTACAAACCATTTTCATCTCGGCGGTGCCAACGTCCTGTGCAATGGCGGCACATTTTGCCATTAGCAGAAAATAGATGTTGCCGTCAGCCTCGTTTAAGCTCTCGTAATTTGCCTGTCCCTTTGAGATCACCAGATCAGCGTTTTCAAAAATCCTGCGAAAGGCTTTGGAAGTGCGATGAAGCACCGTTCCCGGGCAGTTGTCGCCATGGTCTATGACGGTGGCGTATTCCTGTATTCCAAGGGCGATGGCGTCCTCTTTGACAGAGTCGTTAAGAGTTGGTGCGCCCTTTGTTACAAAGTATATCTGCGCATCGGGATTTAACGCTTTTATTCTTTTGAGCAAAAGTTTATCGAGAACGATCTCTCCGCAATTATCACCGATATAAACGATGTTTTTTGCTTTTATCAGGTCTTTTTTGAGTAGCGCGGTGTGATCTATTGCAAGCGATTCTCCTCCAAAGCGGGAAAAATAAGCATTTACTGCTTCGGCTGACAAAGCGTACCCGGGACTGAAGTCGATCACATTGCCGATAATGGCATATTTGACAGCCTCGGCAAATGGGTCGGAAGATCGTTCGATCTGCCTTTCAAGATCTTCGCTCTGCTCTGCCAGAAGATCATTGTAAAAATCTCTTGTTGTCTTATATGGGTCTGAGTTGCCGGATTCGCCTGTGACTATGGCAAAGATCTCGCCAACAAGCTCGGGGGTCATCGTATTTTCAAGATCGGTGCGGCTGATATACTCAAAAACCTTTTTCAGCACCGCGCTCTCATCACTCTGTGGCACGGCATCAACAAATTTTACCGCTTGACCCACAATACAGGGCAAGCATTTTTTATGTACCTTCATTCTCTGACTCCTTTTTGAGGACTTTAGAGCTATTGTATCACTTTTTCAGTGTTTTTTCAAGTCCAGAGCTGAGTTCAGACAGAAGAATACCAAAACAAATGAGCAAAAATCCCACAAGATACTGAATTTTTAACACATTTTCACCTATAACAATCGCGCTGAAGATACATGCGAACACAGGCTCGGCAAATTTGATAATAAAAAGCTTTGAAAGCTCGCCCTTTTTTACCGCGCCGAACCAAAGGCAATAGCTGATCACCGATGCAATACAGATAAGTGCGAAAATATATGATTTTTCAAAAGAAATTCTGACTTTGCCGCCCAGCGCAAAGCCGATCGCAAGAAGAAGTGCGCCGCCGAAAAGCTGAGAAACGCCCGTCATTGTAACCGGCGGAACTTTTTTTAGCGCGTTTTTGCCTGCAACGTTTGAAAAAACCGTGCAAAAGGAGGCACAGACAACGAGAAATTCGCCCAAACCAAAGGAAAATCCCGTTTTATTCCAGTTTACCGCGGCAATACCAAGGAAACCAAGCGCCGCTCCAAGCAGCTTTTGCCACGTGGGTCTGTCTTCGCGGAAGAAAACAAAGGAAAAGCAAACGTAAAAAAGCGCTCCCACCTGCTTTATAAGTGCAGTTTTTGAGCTATCGCAAAGCGTCAATGCCGAATAAGTGAAGCCATAGTGAAGAACAACGGCAAAAAGTCCGGACAAAAGCGTAGGCCAAATCGAATGTTTTACCTCCTTATACGAGGAGCGGTCACGAGCAAGAGCAAACAAACATATTACGGCGCCGCAAACGGCAAAGCGAAGTCCCGCAAAAAGAAGAATATCACCCAAGGACTTAACGCCGTAAGTATTCATTCCCAGCTTTACTAAAGGAAACAGAGAACCCCACAAAAGCATTACGAAAAGGGGTGCAACAAGATTTTTAGCCTTCATTTTTAACCCTCAGCACCACTTTTCCGATATTCTCACCACGCTCGAGGATTGCGTGAGCCTCCTCTGCTTGCTCTATGGGCAGAGTCTTATATACGGTGGGACGAAGCTCACCCGATTCTATCTTCGGCCATACACGGCTCACAAGCTCATCGAGAATACGGCTCTTTTCCTCAACGGAACGCTTTCTAAGCATACTACCTTTAAGCTCGATGCCCTTTGTAAGAAGTGCTCTTAAAGGGATCTCGGTGCTTATTCCCGCAAGAGTTGAGATGAGCACCCAACGGCAGCCCTCGTTAACGTATGGAAACGCCTCGCCTATAGTCTCACCTGCAAGACAGTCGATGGCGACGTCGATGGGGTGACCGTTTTCCGATTCGGCTTTGAAAACCTCTACCACCGACTGTGATGTTGAATCAATAACAACATCGGCGCCCAAATGAGCGATGTTCTTTTTTGTATCTTCCCCCAAAACCGAGGTGATAACGTATGCTCCAAAGGCTTTTGCCATGGGAATTCCCATACTTGCAAGTCCGCTCGCACCTGCGGGGAAAAAGAGTGTTTCTCCTTCGCTGTATCTGCCTTCGATAAAAAGATTCAGATAACAGGTGGCGTATGCTTCGGGAAGCGTTGCCGCCTCCTCAAAGGAAAGTCCGTGGGGGATCGGCATGACCATACCCTCGTCTACCGCCACTCTTTGAGCATATCCACCGCCGCCAAGCAAAGCACACACGCGGTCGCCCGTCTTCCATTTTGTGACGTTTTTACCGGTCTCTGTGACCACTCCCGCCACCTCAAGACCCATCCAAGGGGGACAGCCTGCGGGAGATGGGTATTTTCCTGCTCTCTGGAGCAGGTCTGCGCGATTGAGAGCCGCGGCATATATTTCTATCAAAACCTGCGTGTCTGAAATCACAGGCTCATCTACCTCGCTCCACACGAGATTTTTATTTTCATCTACAAGTATTGCTTTCATTTTAGTTTCCTCCTTTTAAAGTTCCCCGAGAGCCCTGTAAGCATCGGTCATAGTATAGTAGCCGCAACAGCATCGGACATCTGACAGTTTAGTCGGTTCCTTTCATCGAAAGAGATCTTCCGCCGTCGCAGACATATGTTTGTCCTGTGATAAATCCTGCCTTGTCGGAGGCAAGGAATGCCACAAGCTCCGCAATATCGGCAGCAGTGCATTTTTTGCCGAGTACGTTTGTTTTCAGCGCACGGTCTGAGCTGTCACCCTCTTGGGGTCGCATGACTATACCGGGAGCTACGTCGTTGACGGTAATATTATAGGGGCCAAGCTCCTTTGCAAGAGCTTTTGTCAGCGACATGACACCGCCCTTTGATGCGGCATAGTCGGCACAGCCGCGCAGTCCCATAAGACCGACGGCAGAAGAAAAGTTAATGATTCTACCGCCTTTTCCCTGCTCTATCATAATTCTTGCCGCCGCACGGGATGCCCAGATGGCGCCGTAAAGGTTCACTTTCAGAACTCGATCGATAACGTAATCTTCTTGCTCAGTGAGAGGAAGATATTTCGCTTCCTTGCCCGCTATTCGCGCACTGCCACCCGCAACGTGGACCATTATGTCAAGACCACCAAGCTCCTGCGCGGCGCGTTTCACAGCGTCGTCTATGCTTTTTGAATCGGTGACGTCAGCCACGTATCCGCGCGCCTCGCCGCCCGACTCGTTTATTCTCGCAACCGCGGCGTTGACCGCCTCCTCGTTTATATCGCAGACGGCGATCTTCGCGCCGTCACGGGAAAGTGTCATAGCCACCTCGCCGCCGATATATCCGCCTGCACCCGTTATAAATGCAACCTTTTTCATATATCTTCTCCTATTCCAGTCCGCAGATCTCGCTGAGCACCTTTTGAACCTTATAATCGTGCTCATATGTAAAGGGATTTTCCTTGGTTCCCATTATATATGCGTAAAAATCCTGCATCATGGTATCGTAGCGACCATTGGCTGTGTTATCCTCAAAGGTCAATATCTTCTTTCTGTCCTCGTATGCCCTGTCCGCGATCGTCAAGTCCGAATAGGTCATAGTTATAGGACGTTCAAGAGGACAAATGTTGACCGTTCCACGGCTTCCGGAAACCATGAACTGACGGCGTCCAAATCCGTTTACCTCAACCGAGGATACAAAAACACGCGCCAGCGCTTTATCGTATTCGAGAACCGCAAGGTTGTTATCCTCAAGGTCAACGCCGTGAAGACCAGTGTGCTTCAAAAACGAGGTCACGCGGTCGGGCTCGCCCAGAATGTAAACGATAAGGTCGACCAGATGGCTTCCCAAAATATACATGATACCGCCCTTGAAGTTCGTCAGCCACTTTTTATAGCCTTCTCCGTGGTAAGTGCTCATTTCGGCGTTGATCGAATATATCTCGCCCAGGTCTCCGTTCTTGATGTGCTCCAGAGCCTGAAGTATGGCGGGATTATAGCGGTACATATACCCCATCTGGATCACCAGCTTTTGTGCCTCGGCATGGTCAAGCAGGGACTTCCACTCTGTCAGCGTTCCGCTTGCCGGCTTATCCATATGGATATGCTTTCCCGCATCTATGCACATTTTTGCGTACTTTGTCAGATCCCACACGTCGCTCTCAACCAAGACAGCGTCCGATCTTTCAAGGATCTGATCCACCGACATACGTTCAAGACCTTCGTAGCCGCGCAGGCCGCCTCGGTCCTGTATCCATTTTTCATTTTCCTCCGCATAGCCGACTATCTCGAAAAGCTCGGGAAATTTGCGCGCGGCAAGCATTTTCGCCTCACCGTGATTGTGTCCGATTCCGATCTGACCAAGCTTTATTTTTTTCATTATACGTTTCTCCAATCAAAAACCGTTCCCATAGGGAAATTGGGATCGTCGCACAGTTCATTATAGACCCGAGGTGCGTTCCCGGGGTCCTCTATCCTCGAAACGATCGGCAGAACCTCAATTCGCTTCATGGCGATCATCTGCAGGATCGCCTTGCAATCGTCCTGATGTGTCCAATGATGCGGATAGGATTCGACCTTGGGGCGCACGAAATTATGCGCTCCTATAAGCTTTACGCCCGGCTTATGCACCTGTGTGTAATAATCCACCGCGCTGTCCGACACTCTCGTGCAGCCAAGGAGAGAGATCCTGCCCATCCACGAAGCGCACTCAAGCGCCTGACTCATGGCTGAAGAAATTCCCGTTACCTCAACCGTTGCGCGGACACCCTTGCCGTTCGTTATTTCTTTTACAGTCTTTACAAAATCTTGATCAGAGGGGTCAAGCGCGTAATCCGCGCCAAGCTTGAGTGCCAATTCACGGCGTGCGGGATTGAGATCGGCGGCGATCAGAGGCATAGCCCCGCTGTTACGCAAAAATTGCGTGGAAAAAATCCCGAGAAGTCCTTGCCCCATTACCATGGCGGATTCTCCTATCTCAAGCTCCAGCTTTCACACGCCGCCAAGTCCCATAGACGCAATAATTACAAATGCCGCCTCGAGGGACGAGACCCGATTTTCATCAAAATCCACCTTTGTGATGTCCGTCTCGGGGCGGATATTGTATTTCGAGTGCTGTCCGTGGTAAACGAGTACCCTGTCGCCCTCTTGGACTGTTTTAACAAAAGGGCCGACCGCCTCGACCCGTCCCACACCGCAATAGCCCAGAGACATGGGAAACTCCTGCGCGGTGTTTTGCATTCCGAGGATACAGGCACGCTCGGTTCCGCCGCTGACAACAGTATATTCCATGCGGACAAGCACTTCTGTGCCCGTAGGATCACCTTTCTCTTTTTCGAGAAGCTCGGCTTTATGTATTTCTGTGAAAATAATTTGGTTGTTTTTCACAATATCACCTCCTTTACTGTCTAAATGATACCACGCAGGGGAAAAAAGTAAATGTCAAATGTGATATTTTTGTCATTTTTGATACAAAATATTGACAAAAAACGCATAATTGTTTATAATAATCTTCAAAGAAAGTGAGGGCTGATATGGAAAAATTGTTATCTCATATGATAATTAAGAAAATATACGGCGCGTCCTCGCTTTACACCGAAGAAGGCACCTGCGCAAAAAGAAATGACAGACCCTGCTTTGCCATTGTGATTAAATACGAGGGAGAGACCGTTTACAGGTGCGCGGGAGAAAGCATAGTTTCCAATCTCAACAACATTGTTATTTTGCCGAAAGGAAGCAGTTATTCCTGGGAATGCACGAAATCGGGACATTTTTTGAGCTTTGAATTTCAGTGCGATGCTATAGTCGACCGTATCCTGTCCTTCCCCGTGTCAAATGGAGAAGAAATACTCGATATTTTAAAAGGGATCGAGCGAAAAAGGCTCATAAAAAAGCCCTTGTATGAGACAGAATGTCTCAGGGACGCATACAGCGTTTTGCTGAAACTGGGTGAAACTCAGGCAAAGAAATACGTTCCCGGAGAAAAGACAAGGAGGCTTCAGCCCGTTATCGAGTTTATTTCAAAAAATCTGAGCACCGATATAAAAAACGACGATTTGGCAAAAATGATAGGTGTTTCAACAGTTTATTTCAGAAAGCTGTTCGCTCAGGTCTACGGAACATCTCCTATGAATTACGTAAAAAATCTCAGAATCAAAAAAGCCAAGGAAATGCTTCGAAGCGATCACGGAAGCATTACTGACATAGCTTTTTCTCTGGGATACTCAAACATTTACGATTTTTCCCGTGATTTCAAAAAACGCACGGGTACACCGCCATCGAAATACTGAAAAGGAGCCGCAAATGAAAATTGTGATAATAGGTCTCGGTACCATCGGAAGAACTATTTTAAAAAATCTGTCGGGTGAGGGACACACCATAACCATAATTGATGAAGATAAATCTAAAATCGAATCTCTGATCGAGAAATACGACGTTTTCGGTGTGGTCGGCAACGGCGCTTGTCTTGATATTCAGAAAGAAGCGGGCATGGAAGGAGCCGATCTTGCGATCGTCCTTACAAACAGCGACGAAATGAACGTTTTTGCTTGTCTTGTGGCAAAAAAGATGGGAGTTAAAAGCACCATTGCCCGCGTCCGCAACCCCGATTACAGAAAGCAGATAATTGAAATGAAGGACGACCTGGGAATCGCCATGATAGTCAATCCCGAGCAGGAAATGGCAAACGAGATCTTCCACATCATCAATCTGCCCTCGGTAGCGCAGATCGAAACCTTCGCAAAAGGAAGAGTTTCTCTTGTTGAGATCGTTGCGGAAAAAGGTTGCGCCCTTGTGGGTGAAACGCTTATTTCCCTGGGCAAAAAGCTAAAGACGAGAGTCCTTATCTGCGCGGTTCAGCGCGGCGACGAGGTATTTATCCCCTCGGGTAATTTTACGATCGAGGAAGGCGACAAGGTCCATTTTACAGCCGCCGCCAGAACCTTAGGCGATTTTCTTTCCGAGGTGAATCTAGTAAAATCCCCGCTGAAAAACATCATGATAATCGGCGGCGGCCGAATCGGATATTATCTTGCCGACGCTCTGTCGCAAAAAAAATATTTGGTCAAACTGCTTGAGGATAATCCGCAAAAGGCAGAAGAGCTGGCTGAGCTCCTGCCACATGTTACGGTGATTCGCGGAAACGGTACGAAACACGACATTCTCGTAGAGGAAGGCATTGAGGCGATGGACGCTTTCGTGGCGCTTACCGACATTGACGAAGAGAACATGATAGTTTCCATGTTTGCCAACAAGAAAAACGTAAGAAAGACAATCACTCAGATAAAAAACAACGACCTTTACAGTATGCTGGACGAGCTTGGCATTGAAAATACGGTCTCACCCAAGCACATCGTGGCAGGCAGGGTCATCAGCTACATTCGCGCTCTTGCAAATTCTGTGGGAAGTAAGGTCCTGACCATGTATCAGCTTGTAAACAATCAAGTCGAAGCCCTTGAATTTGCCGCAACACGCCACGAGGATTTTTACGACAAGCCCCTGCGCGAGCTTAACATCAAAAAGAACTGTCTTATCGCTTGCATTATCCGCAAAAACGAGATAATCATTCCCGACGGTAATTCTTCTATCAAGCTGGGCGACAACGTGGTCGTTGTGACTACCCACAAAAACTTCGACGATCTTAACGACGCATTCGAATAAAGGAAGCTTATGAACTACAAAAAATTAGGTAAGATCTTGGGTAAGATCATGATCCTTGAGGCCATCTTGATGCTGGCTCCTCTTGCGGTCAGTCTGATCTACCGGGAATCTTTTAAGAACATTCTCGCATTTGTGATTCCGATAATACTGCTGGCGGCAATCGGTTTTGCTTTGCAGATCCCAAAACCGCAAAGAAATAATCTTTATCAAAAGGAAGGCTTTGCATTGACGGCTTTGGTTTGGGTCGTCATGGCACTGTTCGGTGCTCTGCCGTTCGTCATCAACGGAGACATTCCGAATTACGCAGACGCTTTTTTTGAGATCATGTCCGGCTTTACCACAACGGGTGCAAGCGTAGTTTCGGACATAACCGAGCTTTGTCGATCAACTCTTTTCTGGAGAAGCTTTTCTCACTGGATCGGCGGCATGGGTATTCTCGTTTTCGTGCTGATCTTCATTCCCGAAAGCGACGACGGCTCGTCCATGCACCTGCTCCGTGCGGAAAGCCCGGGTCCTCAGGTGGGAAAGATCGTTTCAAAAATGAAGGTGACCACCCGAATCCTCTACCTTATCTACTTAGGTCTGACTATACTTGAAATTGTGATCTTAATGCTCGACAAGCCCATTGCAGGTTATGAAAAAGATCAGTTCTTCATCAGTCTGCTGACGACATTCGGAAGTGCGGGCACGGGTGGATTCGGGGTTATACCAAACAGTATAGAGCTGTTCAATCCGTTCTCACAGTATGCTATTTCGATCTTTCTGTTGTTGTTCGGTTGCAATTTCAGCATCTATTACCTGCTTCTTATAGGCAAGCTCCGAGACGTTTTCAGGAGCGAAGAATTCCGCGCCTACATTCTGTCGATAACGGCAGCGGTGGGGGTTGTCTTCCTCAGCCTTGTCGGACGGTTCGAAGCTTTTTCTCAGATTTATACCACCGAGGAGGCTTTCCGCCATTCCCTTTTCCAGGTTGCGTCTCTGATAACCACCACAGGCTATTCAACGTCTGATTTTAACGTTTGGCCAATGTCGGCAAGAACGACCCTCGTACTTGTGATGTTTATAGGTGCCATGGCAGGCTCCACCGCAGGCGGAATAAAAACGTCACGAATCGTTATTGCCGTAAAAGGCGCTTACGTCAACGTAAGAAAGCTAATCAATCCCCGTTACGTTCCCAAAGTGAAATTCGAGGGAAAAAGCCTTGAGGAAAAGACTATAAACGATGTTTTCGCTTTTATTACGCTGTATTTTTTCCTTTTCCTCGGAGTTCTTTTCCTACTTTCCTTCGATCCGGTGAACGGCCAAACAGTTTCCGTTATTTCAGATGCCGGCGCGTACACGGTAAAACACGGATTTTTCTCAAACTTCTCTTCAGTACTTGCATGCATATCGAACATTGGTCCCGGATTTGAGACCGTCGGTCCTTATGCCAACTATTCACTGTTCAGCGCATTCTCAAAGGTCATTCTTTCCTTTACAATGCTTCTCGGCAGACTTGAGATCCTTCCTGTTCTCCTTCTTTTCAACAGAAGGACTTGGAAGAAAATATAAAAAATGCCCCGCTCAAAATTGAGCGGGGTTTTTGCAATGACGGATGTCTCGGCAAACAAAAAAGGAGGATAAATCCTTTTTGCGGACTCTGAACCTACATTTGCGCTAACGTTCAGTTTTAACCGTGTCAACACAGCGCAAATTTTTCAAATTCGCGCAGCAAATTTGAGAAGGTTCGAGACGGATGTCTCGGCAAACAAAAAAGGAGGATAAATCCTTTTTGCGGACTCTGAACCTTAACCTGCGCGTTCATCTTCTGAAACATTTCTCTCTCACCGCAGGCTTTTTCAAATTCGCGCAGCGAATTTGAGAAGGTTCGAGACGGATGTCTCGGCAAACAAAAAAGGAGGATTTATCCTCCTTTTTTGTTTGGTGGGGCATCAAGGACTCGAACCTTGGACCGACCGGTTATGAGCCGGTAGCTCTAACCAACTGAGCTAATGCCCCGTATTTTGCAACGTTGCTATTATACATCAGTTCGGTCATTTTGTCAAGTGCTTTTTTGGAAATCTTTCAAAAAAGCCGGTACAAGTTCTCGTCTTCGTTTTATTTACCAACCTGTTACCTCGCAAAGTTTTTTATAGTTTTCTACAACTTGAGGGATCGTTACGTACTCTTCCCTATCACGGGGCTTACTCAGCTCGTACATGGCAACGCCGCGGAAATCAAGCTCGTCAAGAAGTCGCGCGATCTCTGCCCAATCATTGTTGCCGTCAAATGGCAGACGATGACGCTCGTCGCCGCCATCGTAGTCCGAAATATGTATAGTCTCGATTCGTCCCTTCATTCCGCCGTCAAGAAGTGCCTGAAGAAAAACGGGGTTTGACTGCTGCGAAATATGGTTTGTATCAAAGGTCATCTGAAGCCCGGGCACGGCGCGCAGGATCTTCAGCATATCGTCAGAATGGTTGCAAAGGCAAGTACGAGGCAGGTCCTCAACTGCAAGGACGGCTCCCTTTTCACGGCAGATACCGCTGAGATATGAAAGATTTTTGATCGCCTTGTCTATCAATGCAGGACGATCTTTATCCTCGTTCGGCTCGGACGAGGGGTGGATAACTACAATCTTTATGCCCATTTCAAGAGCGATTCGGGTATATTTTTCAAGGATATCCATTGCCCATTTATCATTATCCGGGTCAAGGTTTGCAGGGTGGAGCTTCTGGCTGAACGGCAGGTGAAAGGACCAGAACGTGACACCGTGACGCGCCGCCATTTCGACCACGCCCAAGGGATCGGTCTCAACGGGGCTTTTTTCAAGAACAGTCAAATTAGATATAGAAAGTTCGCAATATTTTACACCGTTTTTTTCGTATTCCTCAAAGAGTTTTTCACTAAAATCCCCAAGATATGCACCGATACAGCTTGAAATTCCAAGTTCTCTTTTCATTGTCTTACTCCTTATATGTATTTTGCAATTTGCTTATAAAGATTCTCTGCATAAACCCCAAATCCAAGATCGTTGGGGTGCAGGAATTTGTCCGCAAAGAACTCGGGCAGATGCGGCACGAGATTCCAGCCGCTGAAAACGATTATATCATAGATCCCCTTGATATTTTCGCGTATCATGTCCTCAACCTTATCCGCTGTGCACGGGAACTGCGTTTTCTTATCAAAATCACCGCGCCAGATGGGCGTGATCGCAAAGATCTTTGACTCCGGATATGTCGCACGTAGCAGAGAGAAAAACCTGCGGATATTTCTCTGCGTATCCTGGGCTGAGTGGCTGTTCCAGTCGTTTGTACCGTATGCGACCGTTATAATATCAGGCTTGAAATCGTCGGGTGAGCTGATTATTCTGTCCGAAAAGCAGTCTCCGCCAATACCCTTGTTCAGGACGTCCGCATCGAGCATGGATGCAAGGCGGGAAATATAGGTGAGTGAAGGATATTCGGCAATATAGCCTTGGGTTATAGAGTCGCCGTAGGCAAGAAGCTTCAAGCGACGCTTCAGCGGTTTTATTTTTGCGTTGTCATCAAGGGTGAAGTCCTTAATCGAAGAACGCTTTGACCACGGAAAATAGATCTCCAGATTCTTCTCACCTTTTCCAAGACTTATCTTTACCCCGCCCTCACTTTCGTTTTCTCCGCCCACGTGGGCGATCATTGCACCGTCCCTGTAAATGTCGAAGTATCCCATTGGATCGGAGGAGGCGGGAGAATTTTTATAGTCAAAGCTGAGATTTTCGCTGTCGGTAACGACGGCGATTCGCACACCGGAGGAGGCTTGAGAGCGGTTTGAAAAATTCTCGTTGGATTTCTGGTTTTCGTATTGAACGGAGTTGAAGCGGTCAAACTCGATATACCCGTCCTTTTCACTGATCCTCACCGCGCCGCAACTTATCTCTCTGATCTTTTCAATGTTAAGTATCATGATTTTTCTCCCTGTATACATTCCCACACATTATAGCACCCGAAAAAAAGTTTGTCAACGCATATTGGAAAACAATTTCCGAGTATTTATGTGAAATTTTGAACAAAATATATTGACAAGTGAAAAAATATGTGCTATAATATTTTCAGTAAAAGGGAGTAGATACACCCCTAAATAAGGTGTCCGGAACTCGTCAGGACGGCTCATTTGCCCGGGTTCTCAGGTCTGAATAAGGTTTCAAGACTTTTACAGTAACAGCGCTGTGAAAGTCTTTTTTTCTACCTTTCACTCTATTTCATTTTACAAAATTTAAGGAGGTAATCTTTTATGCAAGACTACATCAAAATCATCATTGGCGCAGCTATCGCCATCATCGTCATCTTTGTATTAGGCTATCTCAAAGCTCCCCCGGATACCGCTTATATTATCTCCGGTCTGGGAAAAAAGCGTATTCTTATCGGTAAAGCCGGTTGGCGTGTTCCCTTCTTTGAGAGAGTGGATAAGCTGTCCCTGCGCGTTATGCAGGTCGACGTCAAAACGTCCGAAGCTGTACCCACAAACGAATTTATCAACGTAAACGTCGACGGCGTTGCAAATATCAAAATTTCGTCCGATCCCGATCTTTTGCACCTTGCGTCCGAGTCGCTTCTCGGCATGAAGCAGGGCGAGCTTATCAGCCTTGTAACACAAGTGCTTGAGGGTAATATGCGTGAGATCGTAGGCTCGGTAGGTCTCAAGGAAATGGTTCAGGACCGTCAGGGTGTTGCCCAGAAGATCACGCAGAACGTAGTCCCCGATATGCAAAAGCTGGGTATTGAGGTGGTAAACTTCAACATTCAGAACTTCCGCGATGAAGCGGGAACCATTGAAAACATGGGTATCGACAACGTTGAGCAGATCAGAAAGAACGCTCAGATCGCAAAGGCTAACGCTCAGCGCGATATCGCCATCGCTTCCGCAAACGCAGAAGAGGAAGCTAACGCCATCAAGGTCGAGGCTTCAAAGAAGATCGCCGAGCAGAATGCCGCACTTGCTATCCAGCAGGCTGAAATGCAGGTAAGAGCCGACACCAAGAAGGCCGAGGCTGACGCCGCATATTCCATTCAGCAGGAAAACCAGCGTAAGACCATCGAGATCACAAAGGCTAACGCTGACATTGCCCGCCGCGAGAAGGAAGCAGAGATCGCGGAAAAGGAAATTGCCATCAAGGAAAGACAGCTTGACGCCGAGATCCGCAAGAAGGCCGACGCACTCAAGTACGAGGCTGAAAAGCAGGCTGAAGCTGATCTTATCCGCCGTCAGAGAGACGCTGACGCGAAAGCTTACGAGGCTATCAAGGAGGCTGAGGCACGCCGTGCCGAGGCTGAGGCTCTCCGCTTCTCGATGGAGCAGGAGGCTGAGGGTATCCGTGCAAAGGGTCTGGCTGAGGCTCAGGCTATCGAAAAGAAGGCTGAGGCTCAGAAGAAGATGGGCGAAGCGTCCATCATCGAAATGTACCTGGCTGCCCTTCCCGAGGTCGTCAAGAACGCCGCTGCTCCTTTGGCACAGACCGACAAGATCGTTATGTACGGCGACGGCAACTCCACAAAGGTCGTAAAGGACGTTATGAACAGTGCAAATCAGGTGTTTGAGGGCATGAAGGAGTCCACGGGACTCGATCTTCAGTCTCTCATCACAGGTATGCTCGCAGGTCGCGCGCTCACCCCCAACTGTGATTGTGCTCCCGAGCAGACCTCTGCCCAAGAGTAATCAAAAAATCCGCCTCTCCACGGAGAGGCGGTATTTTTTATTCTTTGTTTTTTCTTTCGTCGTTTACAAAGTGCTTGACTGTTTTTTCGGGATGCCTCAGCTCACTTCTGAAAAATTCGGGATAGATTTTCGTCTCATCGTCAAGAGATATCCAACGGAGAAATTCGCGGCTGTTATCCTCTGTAAAGCTCTCACTGACAGGCGAAAGGTCATCGGGGACCTTCATATAAAAGAAGAAAGAAATCTCATAAATCAGCTTTCCGAAATTTGACGGAGCATCTCCGTAAAAGTAATTTTCGTGAACGAAGCCAAGGCGATCAACCTCCATTTTCACCCCCGTTTCTTCAAACACCTCACGAACAATGGCTTCCTCTGCTGTCTCTCCAAACTTTATTCTTCCGCCCACCGAATACAGGTAATCGTTTCGATCATTACCCACCATCAGTATTTTGCCGTCTTTCATAATTATTGCGCCCGTGCGGATATTTAATATCCCGTCATCACAGGGTACGCACATATCCTTTTTCATTTTTGACCTCACTTCTTACTCAAGAGAATTTATCTCCTCGTGCACGCCTTCTACCATCTTGGCAAGATTGCGAATAAACTTATTATCCGCTGACGAGCCGTTTTCAAGTCCCGTCATAATAACAAGAATATACGGATGCTCATGGAAAACCACGCCCATGTCATGGTAAGCCCCAAGATCCCATCCGTACTTGTTGGCAACAGGAGATTTCAAGGCATGGGGCAGCATTATGCGGTGGTTTGTGCTCTGCATCCATTCACGGAGCAGGTCTGCATATTTTGAACCGCTCTCAAAATATTCGTATGTTTCCTTCAAAAAGATCGCGCACTCGGCGGCACTCAGATTATACAGGCTTCTCTGGGGACTTTTCACGCCAAGGGATTCGCAAAAAGCAAAAAATCCTTTTGTTCCATAAGACTTTCTCAGCTCGTAAAACGCCACGTTATCGCTTTTGGTTATGGTCAGCTTCAGAAGGTCAAGGTAGGTATATTCCGTGCCGTACTCGGACTTATGAATTACGCCGGAGCCTTGTCTGAAATTTTCCTTTTGATATGTAAAGATACGGTTTACGTCAAAGGTGCTTCCCTCCTCAAAATCCGCTTTTGCTTCTTCTGCTTCTATGGTCTTCAGCGCCCAAAGAATAAAGGGCTGTTTTATGAGGCTGGCAGAATATAGCACCTTGTCTCCGTTGTAGCTCATGGTCACGCCGCTCTCAATATCCATATAATAAAAGGAAACTTCGGGCGTATATTCCTCATAAAGCGGTTCTGTTTCAACGGGTGCGGCATCGGTCTCGTCGGGAGCGGTCTCCGTGGGCTCGTCGGGAATAATTTCTCTCTGATAGGTAGGCGTATTCTTTTTTATGTAGTCCTCGATCTCTTTTGCTCGCACGTCGCAGACAGCCTGTTTTTTTATCTGAAGATCGGTGTCGGGCGGGATCGGATCGGTGTCGGGAGTAGTGATAGTCTGGGTAGCAGTCTCGGTATCGGGCGGAAGCAAGGTGTCATGCGGCAAAGGTGCAGTTGTACCGTCTGTTTCGCTGTCCGCAGGCGGAACATTTTCACCGCAAGCCAAAAGCAAACCCACGCATACACAAAACATCAGACACAAAGCTATTACTTTTTTATTCATCAAAGCACCGCCTTCTCGTGTCTGTAAACGTGACAGCAGATATTTACCGCCACAGGCAGACCCGCTATATGTGTGGGATATTTTTCTATCTTCACCGCCAAGGCAGTCGTGTCGCCGCCAAATCCCTGAGGTCCAATATCAAGCTCGTTTATACGAAGAAGCATTTTTTCTTCGAGGGCGGCATAGTTGGGATCTGAATTTTTATCGTCAAGCTCCCGTGAAAGAGCCTGCTTTGAAAGGAGCGTGCAACGCTCAAAGGTGCCGCCGATGCCAACGCCAACAACTATGGGCGGACATGGGTTTGCGCCCGCTTTTTTTACCGTATCCACAACGAAATCCACAATATCGTCCTCTGTTGCGGCAGGAGTGAACATCTTCACAGCACTCATATTTTCACTGCCAAACCCCTTTGGAAGCGCGGTTATTTTCACCTTATCCCCGGGAACGATCTTCGTATAAAGCACGGCAGGTGTATTGTCATTGGTATTTTTTCTGCCGTAAAGCGGATCGGAGACCACGGAACAGCGGAGCTTGCCGTCAAGATAAGCCCTTGCAACGCCGCGATCTACCGCCGCCTCAAGGTCACCGCCCACAAGATGGACGTCCTGCCCTATCTCAATAAAAGTCACAGCCATGCCTGTATCCTGGCAAACGGGCACATCAAGCTCCCGCGCCGCCTCGATATTTTCTTCAAGTATACCAAGTATCGACTGCGCCAACGGATTCGACTCATTTATCTTTGCTTTTGTGATGGTCGAGCAGGTACTGCAGGGCAGGATCTGATTTGCGTGAACGAACAGGTCGGCCACCTTATCTTCTATTTCTTTTACGTTGATCTCTCTTATCATTTCTCTCTCGGTTCTATCGTTTCGACATTTTTCTCTTCTTGGGATATGAAAAAATCGCCGTTTGAAAACAGACGGCGATTATTCAAGACCGTTATAATATACCACTTCATCAGGGCGGCACAAATTGAGCTTTTCCTTGGCGATCTTTTCTACGTACTCATCGTCAAATTCCTGCTCAAGCTCGTAGCGGATCCGCTCGATGCTTTCCTCGTATTTCATCTTATCGGCAGAAAGCTCGTCTATCTTGTCTCTGTATTCGTTATACTTGACAAGCATTCTGGCGGACGAAATTATTCCGGCGGCAATAAACATAATGACAGCTAATTTCATAACGCCCTTGATCTCAAAGCCGCCCGACTTTTCATCGTTCATTGCTGTCACCGCCTTCCTCTTTTTTATTTCGAATATGAGCCGCTTTCCGAACCGGAAAAGCGCTCCGAGACTTTTACAAGTATATTATACACGCTTTTTATCGGAAATGCAATAGCCTTTAGTGAAAAAATCACTATTTTTTTGAAGATTTTTTTGAAAAAATTAAGCAAAGCGTATATAATTTTGCCCAAAGTCGCCCGATAAAAACAAAATCCGCAGATAATGCAAATAATAGAGGAAAGACGGAAAATGCCGTCGTTTGTATAAAAAAGAAAAATTGACGCGGCAGCTCCGCAAAAAACAAAGAAAACAAGATCTGTCACAAGGGTCAGAACGAATACAAAAGCGGACATTGCCCGCAGGTATTTTCCCTCTGCTTTTAATGTCAGTGTCTCGCGAAGAAATCTGAAGGCGTCATAAACCATTCCGAAAAAAGCCCCAAGCAAAGCGGAAAGTCCCAGTACCGCCGCCATACTGTGCGCGGCGTAGATCATTTCGAAAAGAAGCGACCGATCCCCTTTTTGCGAGGCTCCTCGGTGCGATAGTACAGTCCGTTGATTCTGCCGTCAATAGTCAGTATTCCCCTTTGAGTATCAAGAGTGCCGACGTGCATCTCTTCCCCTTCAACCAGCATTTCGCCCATCGACGTCTCCAGATTCACAGAGTCCTCATCGAAGCTGATAACGTCGGTGACTGCGGTGATCTCAAGATGTTCCCGTCCGCGAAGAAGTATCCCGTGGTTTTTCTGCATTTCCGTGTTTTCTGCCATGCTATCCCCCGAAAATAAAATAGTGACCGCTTTTGCGATCACTATTTTATATGATTTTTTTGACGGAAATATTACTGGGAAAGCACCTCGTAAAGTGAGGATGCATCTGCCTTTCCCACAGTATCCTTCACCGAGACCACACGGATCTTTATAGTTCTCTGACCCATAGTGATCTCAATGATATCGTTTTCCTTTACGTCATAAGACGCTTTTACACGCTTTCCGTTGACCGAAACGTGCTCTGTGTCGCAGGCCTCGTTTGCTACCGTCCTGCGTTTTATGATTCTTGCTACCTTTAAATACTTATCAATTCTCATATTCTTTTCGGTATAAAAAAGTCCCGATCCTGTCGGGACTTTTTTATAGGATAATCAGTTTACTGCGTCCTTGAAAGCCTTACCTGCAGAGAATGCGGGGTGCTTGGAAGCAGCGATCTTGATTGTTGCGCCTGTCTTGGGGTTTCTGCCTGTTCTTGCGCCTCTTGTCTTAACTTCGAATGTACCGAAGCCGATAAGCTGAACCTTGTCGCCAGCCTTGAGAGCGTCTGTGATAGCCGCTGTTACAGCGTTAACTGCTGCCTCAGCGTCTGCCTTCTTAAGATTTGCGGACTTTGCAACTGCATCGATCAACTGTGTCTTGTTCATTGTTTCTTCCATACCTTTCATTTTATTTTCTGATAAAAAGCACTCGGCAAAAGCCATACTGCATCTTATTATAACACCATTATACCACAAAATTAACCAATTTCAAGGGGTTTTGGAAATATTTTTTGAATATTTTGTTGTTTTTTTGCTTTTATTTGGTCCCAAATGGCATCAAGCTCGTCCAAATTGGTGTTTTCAAAGGTTCTGCCTGTTTTTTCAAGTTCTGCTTCAAGCTCTTCAAATCTGGAAATGAATTTCTCCGTGGCCCCCGTCAAAGCCTCCTCCGAGTCTATCTCGCATTTTCTGGCGAGGCTTGTTACCGCCAAAAGAAGGTCACCGATCACCTCATTGACCTGCTCCTTTGAATCAAGCACCTCTTCTACCTCTGCAAGCTCTTCCTTTATCTTTTCGATAACGGATCTTGCATCGGGAAAATCAAAAATATTCGCTCTCTTTCCTACCTTCTGTGCGCGCATGAGTGCAGGAAGGCAGACAGGTACGGATTTAAGGCGGGAGGTAAAGGTCACCCGCTGTTTCTCGTCGTTTTTTATCTTATCCCAATTTGAGAGGACTTCTGCGGAATTGTCCACCTTGACTTCACCGAAAACGTGCGGGTGGCGGTGGATAAGCTTTGTCACAAGCTCGGTTATAACGTCACCCATGTTGAAATTCTGCTGTTCTTCCTCGATCCTGGCGTGGAACACCACCTGCAAAAGCACGTCGCCCAATTCCTCGCGTAGAAGCTCCGTATCCTCCAGATCAATAGCCTCGATCGCCTCGTAGGTCTCCTCAATAAAATCCTTTCGCAGGCTCTTGTGGGTCTGCTCTATGTCCCAAGGACAACCGCCCTCGCTTCGCAGAAGCATCATAACGTCGCACAGGTCGTCAAAGGAATATCTGCCCTGTGATTTAAGCTTTTCTATAAGTTCGATTCTTTCCATTTTTGATTCCTTTTATTTAATAAGTTTTAATTTTCTGAATAATTTAAGGAGCTTTTCCCCTTTGGGCAGTATTCTGATGTCTTCCGTTTCAACCGCGCGGAAAACAAGCGCCAGCACCACGTAAAGCAACGCAGCAACGGCAATGCCCACAAGCGCAAAAACATTCGATATACCGAGCTTTTGGCGAAGCAGCATATATATACCGAATGCACTACCCACCGAAATGACCGCCGCCGCCATCGGACGGTACAAAAGCTTTATCACACCGTCAAATTCCACGGCATATTTCTTGATAAAGCAGAAATTGAGTATCATTACCGTGGCAGTACAGAGAAGCGTGCTCAGCGGCGCACCGTAAATATTGAAAGTCTCGCTTCCGATAAGAAGATAATTGAAAACGATATTCACGGTACAGCCCACCGCCATTGAGATGATCGGCTTTCTTTCCTGACCGTATGCCTGAAGGATCGCATTTGTAACAGTCATCATGGAAGCAAAAAGAACCGCGATTCCAAGGACGGAAAGAAGGGGCGCGGCAGTGTCAACAGCCCACGTCTGTCCCGCAAAGAGTAATTCGAGAATGGGTCTGCTGAACATGGAGATCCCCACAGCGCAAGGCATGGCAAAAAGAGCGCAGATACGAAGAGACGAGGAGAGTACCATCTTTTCCTTTTCCCGGTTTCTTGCCTCGATTGCCGCCGTCAGCATAGGAACAAGTGACAGCGAAATGCCCGAAATGATCGCAGGCGGCAGGTTATAGACCGGCACTGCCAGGGTGCTGTACGCGCCGTAAATTTTTGTCGACAGTTCTACCGAAAATCCGATATCCTGAAGCCGTGACGCGATGAGAGCGGTGTCTACGATCCTTGTTACGCCCATAACAGACGAGCTGAGGGTTATGGGGATCGCAATTTTGACAAGACGCAAAAAGATCTTTTTCGCCGTGTCGGTATAAGGTGTCTGAAGCTCGTTTGTGCTCTTATGTCTTGCTTCAAAAACTATTTTTGCAAGCATGAGATAAAGCGCGGACAAAATTACACCTATTGTAAGTCCAAGCACACCGAATGCGGCAACAACAGGCAGATCGTAGCCTTTTTTCAATGCCCATGCGGCAAAAAGCAAGCCGATGGCCATTTTTGCCACAGCCTCTATTATCTGGGAAATTCCCGTATGAGCCATTATCTGATGTCCCTGGAAATATCCGCGGACGGCGCTCGACAGGCAAACGAAAAACAGAGTTGGTGCAATAGCAATGATACACCAGACCGATTGATCCATTTCGATCATTGAGGCAAACTGCTTTGAAAGAAGCAGCATACAAAGCATGCCCGCCAGGCCGATCAAAAAGAACAGGGCAAGTGCCACGCGGTATATCTTTTTGATATTTTTTTGATTTCCGTGGACTCGGTTTTCAGACACAAGAATAGATATTGCAACAGGCAGACCGGCTGTCGAGATCATGTAAAACATTACATATATATTATAAGCCGCGTTGAAATAAGCCATGCCCTCCTCCGAAAGGAGACGAAGCATGGGTATTTTATACACAAGGCCTATGATCTTAACGATGGCCGTGGAAAAAGTCATTATTGCCACGCCGCTCATCAGCTGACGTCTGGCACTGCTTTCCTTATCCTGCATAGGTTATCCTTTCTGAAAATCAATCGAGAGGAACATCCTCAAAAAATGCGCGTGATTGCTCTGCGATCTCGTCAAAATTATCTGACGCCAAATATTCGTATGGGTATTTATGGTTGAAAAGTCTCTTTATTCTGGTTCTCTTCCAGTTTTCGGTGTCATATTCCACAAGCTTGGTGACCGCACCTGCGCCTGCAGCAAAGATAGTATGTACCTCTTCCATCATGTAGATGTTATAAAGTCCCTCTGTTCCCGGCTTCGCAAAGCCCACGTTTTCAAAATTTCCAACAGAGTTCTTCTGGCGGTACATATAGTAAGGCTTATAGCCCGCCTGAACAGCCTTGAGCTGAGAGTAGTCAATGCACTTCCCTGTTTCACCTCCGCGAACGGAGAAGATCTCGGGTCCCTGTTTTTTCAGCTCCGCGGATTTTTTCACGCAGAAGGTATGAACGGTGACGTTTTCCGGCTCAAGCTCAAGAACACGACGGAAGGAATCCGAAAAGATCTTGAAGCGGTCCCCGGGAAGTCCTGCTATAAGGTCGGTATTGATACATTTTATGCCGCCCTGCCGCACAATATCATAAGCGCGGAAAAAATCCTCTCCGCTATGGCATCTGCCAACGCCGCACAGTATGGTATCACTCAAGGTCTGGGGATTCACACTCATGCGAGTGACGCCGTATTTGACGGCAACAGCCACCTTTTCTTCGTCTATTGTATCGGGTCTGCCGCCCTCAAGAGTAAATTCCTCAAGAGAGAAAACGTCAGTGTTTCGCGCCACGGCAGAAAGAACGGCTTCAAGCTGCTCTGCGGTTAGGATCGTTGGAGTGCCGCCGCCGATATATACGGTCTTTACGTGCATTTTAAGCTCGTTTATAAGAGCAAAGGTGCGTTCAATATCGCGGCAAAGTCGCTCTGTGTACTCGGGAATAAGGGACAGCAATCGCTTTGAAGTATAGGAAACGAACGAGCAATAAGCACATCTTGTAGGACAGAACGGAACAGAAATATAAACACTGCAATCTCTTTTTCTCGGCGCGCCGATGATCTCCTTTTCTGCCAGAGCCACGTCAATAGCAAGCTGAGCCTTTTTGGGCGTTGACATATAGTCGCCCGTGAGGATCTTTTTTACTCTCGTTTTACTGTTGCCCTCGGACATTAGCTCGGTTGCCACCTTTGACGGGCGAACTCCCGTAAGGATCCCCCAGGATGGACGGTAATCGAACATTTCGCTTCCGATCTTATGCATTGCACCGCCGATGGCAAGCTTCATTGCCTTATCCTCGGAAACCGCGCTGTCAATATTCTTTGAGTGTGTTGCACTGCAGCTTTTATCGTCGTCAGTCAAGGTAAGCGTTGCCGTAACCGTATCCTCGGTCCGATCAACACGCGCTCTGAGAACGATCGACTGCTCGCTTTCTTCCCCCGACTGCGAAAAGGTCATGCCCGGGTAATATATCATGCAGAGCATCTGCACGTAATATCTGTTTATCGGGATGTTTCCCTCAAGAATCAATTTCATTTGAGCCTATCCCCTTCAATGCTTTTTCTTTAAAACTTCGCTATCCATAACGATAGTAACGGGACCGTCGTTTACGATAGTAACTTCCATATCCGCGCCGAAAATACCCGTTCCTACGTGAGAAAGCCCCTCTCGCATAAGAGAAACGAAATATTCGTACAGCTCGTTTGCTCTCTCGGGCTTTTCAGACCCCAGATAGTCGGGACGGTTTCCGTGGGCATAATTTGCAAGGAGCGTAAACTGGGACACGACAAGTGCCTCACCGCCGATATCCGTTACAGAAAGATTCATTTTTTCGTTTTCGTCCTCGAAGATCCGCAATTTAAGGATCTTTGCACTGAGAAGTCTTGCGTCCTCCTCCGTGTCGCCTGCGGCAACGCCCAGAAGGATCATAAGACCGTTTTTACACTGTCCTACTGTCTCGCCGTCAACTATGACCGAAGATCTTTTAACTCTTTGAAGTACCGCTTTCATATAAACCTCGTTTTATGAAAATCCGCGCGTAACGTCCTCTATATCGTGAAGTCCCCTCAGTCTTGAAACGATAGACTTGAAATGATCGATATTTTTACAGCTGATTTTCATGTTAATAATTATTTTGTCGTCACCCTTCTGCTGGGTGTTGATAGACAGCACCGAAACCTTCATATCTGCCAGGGTCATGGTAATGTCCGCCATAAGTGTGAGAGAATTGTACGCAAAGATCTGCAACAGAGCCTCGTAAACGTCGGAGCTGATGGCATAATCAGCCTCCCACTCGGCTCTTACCCAGCGTCCGTCGTTTTCGGGATTTGCCATTCCCGTTTCCACGTTGGGACAGTCCTGCTTATGAATGGAAATTCCAAAGCCCTTTGTGACAAATCCGATAACAGAATCACCGGGCAGAGGGTTACAGCACTTGGCAAACTTTATCTGACAGCCGACCTCACCGTCAACGATGATACCGCTGTTGGATTTAAGATGCTTATGAGGCTTTACAACGGGGATCTGCGCAGGTGCGGCCTCAGGCTCTTCGACCTTTACGATACGCGCGAACTCGTCGTGGAGCTTCAGGGCGATCTTTGATACGGACAGACCGCCGTATCCGATGGTATTATAAAGGTCTTCCGCCGACTGAACACCAATGCGCTTTGCAACGTTCATAACGATCTCGGCACGCTGGGCATCGGTATACGCACGGGAATATTTCTTCAGTTCGGCATCGATTATGCCCTTGCCCACCGTAATATTCTCGTCTCGCTTTTCCTTTTTGAACCACTGACGGATCTTACTCTTCGCCTCGCCCGTGCGGACGATCTTCAGCCAATCGCGGCTTGGGCCCTTTGACGAATTTGAGGTAATGATCTCAACAATGTCGCCGTTCTGGGGGACCTTATCTATTGACACGATCATTCCGTTGATCTTTGCGCCCACCATCTTGTTTCCGACAGCCGAATGGATAGAATAAGCAAAATCAATAACGTTTGATCCAACAGGCAAGGATACAACGTCGCCCTTGGGGGTAAAGACAAGTATCTCCTCCTGAATGATTCCCGTTTTGAAGGTATCCAGGAAGTCCTCGGGGTCACGGGTTCCCGCCTCGTCTTCAATGAAGCTGGCGATCTTTTCAAGCCGTTTGTCCACCTGCTCGCCTGTCTTATCGCCCGTTTTGTATTTCCAGTGGGCGGCAACACCGTATTCCGCTATCTGGTGCATTTCGGCAGAGCGGATCTGTACCTCAAAGGGGATTCCGTCCTCACCGATGACCGTTGTATGGATCGACTGGTAGTTATTCTGCTTGGGGGTAGAAATATAGTCCTTGAAACGACCGGGCACAAGCTTATACATCTCGTGAATAAAGCCCAATGCCGAGTAGCAGTCTGCCGGCTCGTCGCAAATGATCCTCAAAGCGAAAAAGTCGTATATCTCATCGAAGGACTTGCCCTTGTTATACATCTTTTTATAGATGCTGTAAACAGACTTTATGCGGCTTTCAAGATGGAATTTGATCCCCGCGCGCTCAAGCTCCTCCTGTACATGGGAACGGACCTTTTCAATAAGATCCATGCACTCGCCGTATTTTTTCGATATATAGTCCTGTATCTCGTTATAGCCGTAAGGGTCAAGATGGTAAAGAGAAAGATTTTCAAGCTCCTGCTTTAATTTCTGGATACCGAGCAAGTGAGCCAAGGGCGCATAGATGTGCATGGTTTCAAGAGCCTTTGCGCGGCGTCTGTCCTCTTTCTTTGCACTGAGGGTACGCATATTATGCAGTCTGTCGCAAAGCTTGATGACGATGACCCGCACGTCGTGAACGGTGGCAAGGAGCATCTTTCTCAGATCCTCCATATGAGCCTCCTCCTCGTCGGCGAACTCAATATTCATGATCTTGGTCAATCCGTCCACAAGCATGGCAACATCAGACCCGAACATCTTTGATTCTTCCTCAAGGCTTATCTTATCCGCGCAGTCCTCCACCGTATCGTGAAGCAATGCGGCACAAATAGAGTCGGTATCAAGCCCCAGGGACGCAACTATCTCCGCCACCGCAATGGGGTGTGAGATATACGCCTCACCGCTTGCCCTTCTCTGTCCCTCGTGGAGACGGTCGGCCACCTCATATGCCTTTTTTATTTTTTCTAGGTCATATTTTCTTCCCGAGCCGCGGATTATATCAAGCAGCCAATTTATGTCCTCATGTGGCGGGGTCGGGTTCATGTTATCGCTATTCATAAAAGTCGTACCTCCCTATTGGGAGCTCCTTTCTTTTACAGGGTAGTGCTTGCTCAGTTCTCCTCTCGACGGCACTGAGATCTGAGCTTTTTCAAAATGTAAGATTTGTCGAGATTCGCTTTGTTTGAGAAGTATATCTCGAATTTATAGACGCCGTCAGCCACTTCCTCGACGCCGCAGATGTTCAGCTCGCGGAAAACCGACAGAATGAACTTCAACTTAATGTAAGTGACAGCTCCCCTGCCCGTCGCGTCGCCGCGAAGCAAGGAAAGAAGTGTTTTTTCGCTCAGGGTATCGTGACCCATACGGTATTCGTGGCGAACGGTGGTATAGACCGTACCGAAATCCTCTCTTGTGGGAAGGACGTTTTCGGGGTCGTCATATTCTCCGCCGCCCTTGATGTATTCGTATCGGTAGACTTCATTTTTTCTTTGCTCCGTATAGCTTTCGGACAGTCTTGCGTCCTTGACTATCAGCTGAACGGTCTTATTGTTCATGTAGTCGTTTATGTCCAAATTGAAAAGGAGGTCTACGTAATCTCCCTCGCAGAAGTCAAGCTTTGCGGGAGACGTGCCGAAATACATTGCGGTCACGAATCTGCCATCGCAGGAGACGGTCAATCTCGTATGCTTACCCGCGCCTATTGCCGCCATGCGCTCAACTCTCAGATTTCTGATGACGAATGCGGGAACGGGGTTTGCCGAACCGAAGGGCTCAAGTCTTGCGATATCGTTTGCCACTTCCAGCGTTACCTCGCTCATTTCTATCTCCGTGTCCGCATCCATATTGATATTCAGCATTTCCTCGGAGATATGAGCGCGGGCATATTCATTTATCTTCTTCTTGAAAGCTTCGATATTGTCTCGCTCGATGGTAAGTCCGGCCGCCAGCTCATGACCGCCGTATTTTACCAGATATTCACTGCAATAATTGAGCGCTTCCACAAGATTCATGCCCTTTATGCTTCGTCCCGAGCCCTTGCCGATGTCATCTGCGGCGGGATAGCCTCGGGTCGCACCGTCAAAGGAAATGAAAATTGACGGCAGACCGTACTTTTCGGTCACTCTTGAAGCCACGATTCCGACGATTCCCTGCTGCCAATTATCGTCCGACAGGACGATGACGCGATCCTTTTCAAAATCGTGCTCCTGCTCAATGGTCTTATAAGCCTGCTCGGCTATGCGATTTTCCTCCACCTGGCGATGGCGGTTTATTTCGCAAAGCTCGTAAGCTATCTCGCGCGCCTTTTCGTCAGAATCGGTCAAAAACAGCTCAACTGCCTTTGATGCGTTGCTGATTCTGCCTGCCGCGTTTATTCTCGGAGCTATTCCGAATCCGATGAAAGAGGAATTTATCTTCTTTTTGGGCTTTTCTCTGCCGGGCACCGCAGGTTTCGCATTACCCGCAACCGATGCCTCAATGAGTGCCGAGAGACCTTTGCGCTCGGTGCAGTTTATCCTTTCAAGACCGTACATTACGATAACACGGTTTTCATCGACGATAGGCATAACGTCCGCAATGGTTCCGATAGCCGTAAGGTCAGCATACTCCCGGAAAACACGGCGGATCCCGTTGAATTTATCCTCGCCCGCTCTCTCGCTTTCCCTTATCTCGTAAGCGCAAAGGAGCTTGAAAACAACTCCCACTCCTGCCAGCTCCTTGAAGGGATACTTACAGTCAAGTCGGTGAGGGTTGACCACCGCAACGGCAGAGGGCAGCACCGAGCGGCACTCGTGATGGTCGGTAATGATCATATCTATGCCGTTTCGAGCCGCCAGCGCAGCCTCCTCATAGGCGGTAATTCCCGTATCAACGGTGATTATCAGATTAACTCCCTGCTCTGCGAACCTTTCGACCGCCGCGCAGGAAAGACCGTATCCCTCACCGTCCCTGGTCGGAATATAGTAGTCCACGTCCGCGCCTTTTCCGCGCAGGAAAAGGTAAAGACAGCTTACCGAGGTAACGCCGTCCACGTCGTAGTCGCCGTAGATAACTATTTTTTCATTTTTCTCCACTGCTTCGCGTATCCGCTCCACGGCCTTATCCATATCTATGATCCCAAAGGGGTCACGGAGGATACTTGTCTCATTGTTGAGAAGGCTCTTTACCTCCTCGGGAGTTCGGTACCCTCTGTTATAGAGGAGCTTTGCCGTAACCGGCTTTATGTCGCATTTCAGCGACAGATTTTCGACGACAGCATCCGCGTCGTCTGTATGTGAGTAGATTATATTCCATATCTTCTCACGGTTCTCTTTGATCTTATTCATTTTTTCCCCACCTGCAACCTGACCGTCATCTGCACGGACAAGTGCAATCATTCTTCACTTAAAATTCTGATTATCTTTACGTCCGTTCCTCTTTTTCCCACCCATCTCGAATAGCACCAAACAACGCAAAACGACAGCACAACCGCTACTGCCGCTGCCGTGCAGCGCCATATTTCCGATTCGGTAAAGCAGGAGGTTATCCAATATCCCGCAAGCATCATAACAAGCGGAAAAAGGAAGACCACCGCGCAAAAAAAGAGAACTTTTTTGCTTTCACTTTCAATTTCCACCACGTCGCCGACACAGGCGCCAACGCGGTTTTCTGCCTTGGCTGAAATTTCGCGGCCTTCACCCATAAGAGAACAGACCGAGCAGCCCTCGCTGCTCTTGTGACAGCCCTCACAGGCAGAGGTGCGCTTTGAAACTACCGTGGCAATGTCTCCGTCTACTGAGACGACCTTTGCTTTTGTTACCATTCCTTCTCCTGTAAAATCAAAAGCCGATCAGCCCTCGTATGGGGCAAATCTTCTCATTATTGCAAGGGCACAGCGAATGCCGTCAAGCGCGGCACTGGTAATGCCTCCCGCATATCCCGCGCCCTCACCGCAGGGGTAGATCTTATCGTGCCCAACGGCACACAGATCGTCACCGCGCAAAATTCGCACCGGTGCGGACGTTCTCGTCTCAACACCCGTCAAAATCGCATCAGGCGAGGCAAATCCGCTGATCTTTTTATCGAAAATATTCAATCCTCGACGAAGTTCACTCGTTATATATTGCGGCAAAAGCGTATCCAGTCTTGCCACGCGGCACTTTCCGCTCTCCATATAGGTCGGGATTATCCTTGAAGGCTCCTTTTCGGCTTTTCCTGCAAAAAAGTCGCCCACTGTCTGCATGGGTGCACTGTAATCCGAGCCGCCTGCCAAAAATGCCGCACGTTCAAGATTTCTCTGATATTCGATGGCACCCGCAGGTGTGTTTCCGTAATCCGAGGTGAAGACCGAAACGGCAACGGCGGAATTTGCGTTTTTTCCGTCACGGGCATATGAGCTCATACCGTTTACAACAACGCCGCCTTCTTCGCTCGCCGCGCCCACAACTTCACCGCCGGGGCACATACAGAAGGTATAGACCCCTCTCTGTCCTTTGGTGTCGGAAAGCGTATATTCCCCCTTACCCAGCTTGGGATTTCCCGCGTTCTTGCCAAAAAGTCCGCGGTCGATATCCGATTGAAGATGTTCTATACGAAGTCCCACCGAAAACTGTTTTGGCTCTACGGTGAAATTTTTCGCCATAAGCATTTTGTAGGTATCTCTTGCACTATGACCGATAGCCAGGACAAGAGCACCGAAGTCGATATCACCGGCACTTGTGTGCGCCTTGCCGCCATCGACAGAATCAAGTCGGGTCTCATATCTGATCTCGCCGCCAAGCGCTGTGATCCTCGCCGCGAAATTCTTTACCACGTCCCGCAGAATATCCGTTCCGACGTGAGGCTTTGCGCGGTACAAAATCTCTTTTGGCGCGCCCATTTCATGTAGCTTTTCAAGAACGAAAGAGCAGATCGGGTCATTTACCCGTGTAGTCAGCTTTCCGTCGGAAAAGGTCCCCGCGCCTCCTGCGCCGAACTGTATATTTGAATTCGAGTCGAGAATCCCGTGGCTGTAAAAGCTCTTCACCGCCGCTGTTCTTCTGTCCACGTCCCCGCCTCGCTCAAGGACTATCGGCGCATAGCCGTTTTCAGCCAAAAGCAAAGCGCAGAACATTCCCGCAGGGCCAAGTCCTACGATCACGGGGCGCGCACTAAGTTTCTCACTTCCCCGCTCGGCCGTGACGCTCGCCTCGGGCAGGATTGCTCCGTCCATTTTTTTCAGGGATTCCGAGGACAGATCAAAATCGGTTTCGCTTTCGCACAGCACCGAGCAAACGAACAATATCGCATCGTTTTTTCTTGCGTCGATCGATCTTTTATAAAGACGGAATGCGAAGCCGGAGGTATCAAGCCCCGACTTCGCAATACGCCTTTGAGCCGCCTCGAATATTTCGGCATCGTCGGCTTCAAAGGGAATTTTTATGTTGTTTAAGAGGATCTTCGTCATTTTATTCCACCGCGCTTACAAGGATCTGCGCCGTAGTCATGCCTACGGGGAACAAGGTGAAGTTGTTCTCTCCCGCCATAGTCACCCTGACGGTAGCAGATGTTGAAGTCCCCTCTGTCAAAGTGGTTGCGTCAAGCGAGAGCTTGAACATATCTGCCGTCACTCTCTTTGCGTAACCGTTTGCTACTATACAGGTCACCTCAAAGGTTTTTTCGGTAAAGGAATAAGTACAGTCCGAAGGAACCTTTACGTCTATATCCTCGGTGTTAAGCGTTACGGTTACCTTTTCGGTCTTCACAAGCTCCACCTTTCGCTGGATCTTCTCGGTGAGATTGACCGCCACAATGCCGTCCTCAAGAATGGGATTTACCATTCCCGTGGAAACGGTATCAAGGGTAGTTTCGTCGATCTCGGGCAGCTTCACCTCGTTTATATCCGCCAATTTACGGGGATCTCCTCTGAGTGTGATCTGAGAGGGGGTAGTGGTAACTTTTACGTTAGCGGCCTTTATCCAACCGTATTTAAAGCTTGAAACAAGCGGTACCGTCTTTTCCGTATAGACCTTAACGTCAATGCCGACGCTTGTTACATCGCTGGAAAAGTAGCCGCCTTCAACCTCTTTCCCATTTTCGTCCACAAATGTTATTCGGTCGCGGCGGCTGAAGCCCGCAGTTATCGTGCCAAGCTCCACGTAGACCTTTGCGCTTCTTATCTTATCGAGCACACTCTTTGCGCCCTTTACCGTTACGTATTCCGTATCGGACACCAGCTCGTAGCTGTAGGAATCGGGAATGATATCGTAGGTCTCGTCAATGTGAACGGGAATATCCTTTTCATCATTTTCATCAACGAAAACACGGATACTCGACGGAGAGACGGTATATTCATACCGATCCGCGCCGTGAAGGTCTATATTCAGCTTTGTCTTGCCGGATTCCGTCACCTCGGACACGTCAACATATGCCTTCAGCTCATCTTCCTCCAAGCGGTTTATCCTGTTTTTGGGGCCGCTTACGGACACGGTTATCTGATCGGTATATTCACCGAAAACAGCCAGACCGTTTCTTGCAAGATCCGCCTCGCCTTCGATCTCAAGGGTTACGCCGCTGAACTCCCTTGTAATAACCTCCACGTTACTTCCGGTCAGATCGAGCCAGATAAAAAATGACACCAGAAGACAGCAGGCATAGATAAGCAACGACAAAAGCCGAAAAGAGCGGTTGCCCACGCGGAATGTCTTACCACTCACGTACTTTTTTGCATTATCAAATTTTTCCTGAAGTTTATGTTGATCGTTCATAATGCTCTCCGTTCTTCCGTCTGATATCAGCGCATTGTTTTCTTTGTCTTCTTTTTGGAGGCGCTCTTTTCGCCCCGGTCTTCGTTTTCCTTCACCAAGCGTTTGACAAGTGTTTTTCTGAGTTCTTCCGCCGTCAGCCCCTCGTCAAGCTCGCCCTCGTGAGCAAAGGAGATTTTTCCCGTTTCCTCGGAAACGACGACCGCCACACAGCCGCTTTCATGCTCGGTAGCACCCACAGCCGCCTTATGTCTTGATCCGAGATCAAGAGCAAGATCGGGGTTATTTGATATTTCATCAAAGAGAACTCTCGCCATGGAAATTCTGAAATTGCTTACGAGTATTGCGCCGTCGTGAAGAGGCGAATTTTTGAAAAATATATTTTGCACAAGCTCGTTTGAAATATCGGCGTTTATATTCACAGCCTTCATTTCATCGTAGGGGTTGAGTTGGTCACCGAAAACGATAAGCGCACCGATCTTCTTTTTTGACATACTGTCAACGGCATCGCAGATCTCAGTGATCGCCGTTTCTTGCTCATTTTTTGTTACGAAAACGTTTTTGATCCTGAATTTTTGCCCTGCATTACCTAAATTTTCAAGCAAAGAGCGCAGCTCGGGCTGAAATATTACAACCAAAGCGATCATACCGAATTGCATTACCTTCTCAAGAATAAAGAAAGTAGCGCTGAGATTGAAAAGATAAGCCGCGACGACCACCAACAGGAATGCGAAAATACCCAGAAGCAATTTTCCGGAACGTTTCTTCATTATTCCAAGGCAGAATATGACGCAAATATACAAAAGGAGTGAAAGAACCAAAATATCAACGATGCTGAGCAGCACTTGGAAAAGGTCAAATCTGGCCCCCAGATCCTTCATGAAATCAAAAAAAGTATTCCCGGCATTCAACGTCATTTTTTGCGGTCTCCTCTCGTTTTCGGCGAAAATTCGGATTTTATATTATATTATAACATAATTATACTATAAATGCAAGTGCTTAAATACAAAAAAATGGTGTCGGCAAAAACCGACACCAATCTTTTTTTGAGAAATCACTTCACAGTGAACCGGACAGCTTCAAGGTTCTGATTCGTGAAGGCATCCTCGCCGCAGATGAGATTGAATCCGAAATCCTCTGCGCTCGCATCAATAATGTCAAACGCCAGTGTGAAAAGTACACCGTCGCTTACAACGTCACTTGTGACCGCCCACATAGCGGATGCACTCGTAAATGCAGACTTATCCTCACTCTGCTGGATATTCGACGTTATCATTTCATAGTCGATTATGTCGGACGCGGTGAACTCTCTTACAACACACTTTGTGTTGTCAAACTGAAGATCGAGAACAAAACCCGCGATACCGGGGTTGCCGTCAATAACGACAGAAGCATAAAGGGTCTCTCCGTCGATCTGAGTCTGAAGCTCGATGGTTCCGCCCGCTACTTCTACACGAGACTCATATGCCGGTGCCTTATCGGTATCTGTTTCCGTTCCATTTGCATCGTTTGCATCGTCATTGCCGCAAGAAATAAAGCAGCACAGAGCAAGCGTAAGTACTAAAAGAATTGCCAAAAAGCGTTTCATAAAAATATTCCTCCGTATATGTGTAGTTCTGTCTTCGGAATCAATTCCGTTACATAATTATATCATATTTTGAGATTTTGTCAAGTGCTTTAAATCTTTAACCGAGCATCTTGCCGAAATTAAGGCGGTCAAAATTGCTTTTTTTGCACTATTCGCTTGATTTTATTTATAGTTTGTGATAAAATATCAAAAAACAATCAAGGAGTGCAAAAAATGAAAATACTTCCTATTGAATCCCTCGAATCGAAAAAATTCTCTTTATACAACATATACGCACAAAAGCATACGCCTATAAATCGCAGTATTTACCACGAAAACGGGCGGCTTCTCAACGGCTTTCTGTTTTTTGTACAGGGAAGCGGAGATTTTACCCACGAGGGTCAAAAAATATCGGTAGGCGAAGGCGGATTGGTATATTTGCCAAGCGGCGCACGACACAGATATACGGCAACAAGCGATGAAATAGTACACATAAGAATTGATTTTCGCATTGAAGACGCCACAGACGGACAGCAAATCCTTTTTTCCGATACCCCTACTTTGCTTTTTGGAGCAGTATCCCCTCATATGAGAGAGATACTCGAGCAGTTGGTGGAAAATTCGGCAAAATCCCGCGCAGGACAAAGACTTCGGGACTGTGCTCTGCTGTCAACTTTGCTGGCAGAAATAGCAGACACCGTAAGAAATCTTCAGGCAAATCCCGCAGAGAAAAAAATATTGCCCGGAATAAGGTACGTCGAAGAAAATTACAACCGCGAGCTTGATCTGTCCATGGCGGCACAGCTTTGCTCGTTGAGCGAATCAAGATTCAGAGCTTTGTTCAGACAGGTCAAAGGAATGTCTGCGCTGGAATACAGAGACAAGATCAGAACGGAAAAGGCCTGCGCTCTGCTGCTTTCGGGTTTTTTGCGGATCGGAGAGATCGCGGATATGCTCGGATACGGAAGCGTCTACTATTTCAGCAGAAGTTTCAAAAAGGCAACGGGCATGTCTCCAATGCAATACAAAAACAGTCAAATCGTGCAAAAATAAATCAGATCGTGCATTTACAACCAACAAAGATTTGCAGTATAATTTGAATATGAGCAAAAATAAACGGAGGTTGGAATGAATAAAGTGATTTTTATTACGGGCGCTACAAAAAACACCGGTCTTGCCATTGCAGAAAAATTTGCAGAAAACGGTTATGACGTGGCGCTCACGAGCAGAAGAACCGACGACGCACAAAAAACCGCGTCCTACCTTTCGGAAAAATACGGGATCCAATCGGTCGGTTATGCGCTTGATCTTCAGAGCGTCGATTCGATAAAAGATGTTTTCGCTGAAGTTCGTCATGATTTCGGAAGGCTTGACGTGTTTGTGGGAAACAGTGCAAATTTAGGAGTTGACGTGGACATTCTCAATGCCACAGAAGAAGATTTTGACAGCGTAATAGACGTCAATCTTAAAGGAAACTTTTTTTGTGCGCAGCAGTCCGCCATGATAATGAAGGAAAACGGAGGCGGTTCAATCGTTATGATCGGCTCGGTTCATTACAGTCAAGCCATCTGGGGACGCGTTCTTTATACAGCCTCAAAGGGCGGACTTGTTTCTCTTGTAAAATCCCTGGCTGTGGAGCTCGGAGAATTCGGAATCCGCGCAAACACCATAATCGCAGGGGCCATCCACACCGAGCGTTGGGATGTTCAGACCCCCGAGCAGACTGCAAAAAGGCGCGCGCAATATCCTGCAGGACGTGAGTCCTTTGGCGAAGAGATCGCAAACGGCGCATTCTATCTGGGAACGGATCTCTCGGCTACCGTCACAGGCACCGAGCTGACTATTGATTCGGGCATTTCGATCTGCCTTCTTCCCTACAAAAAGCATTACGAATAAGGAGATATAACATGAAGATCACAGACGTAAAAATTTACACGCTTGACGCTTATCGCACAAATTGGGCTTTCGTAAAGGTCGAAACCGACGAAGGTCTTTACGGTTGGGGTGAGGCCTCACTTGGCACAAACGAGCAGGCGCTTGAGGGCATGATAGCCGATCTGAAGCGTCTGACCGTGGGCAGAAATCCCCTTGAGATCGAAAAGTTCCTTTTTGAGGTATACCGCGATATTTACTGGAAAGGCGGCGCAGTTCTCATGAGCGCCATAAGCGGAATTGAAATTGCTCTTTGGGACATTATGGGCAAATATTTCAACACCCCCACCTACAATTTCTTTGGCGGCAAAATGCGCGACAAGGTAAAAATGTATGCAAATGCCTGGTTTATCGGTGCAAAGACCCCCGAGGAATTTGCAAAAAAAGCAAAGCAGACAGCAGCGCTTGGCATAAAGGCTCTGAAATGGGATCCTTTTGGCGCGGCGCACATGACCATTTCAAGAGAACAGCTTGAAAAGTCTGTAAACATCGTCGGCGCGGTCAGAGACGCGGTAGGTCCTTACGTTGATCTGCTCATCGAGTGTCACGGACGCTTCAATCCCACAACGGCTATTGAAATTTCCCGCGAGCTTGAGCAATTCAAGCCCATGGTAATGGAGGAGCCGTGCGTTCCCGACAACATCTCTTCTACCGCATACGTTCGTTCAAAATCCAAGATCGCAATTGCGGCAGGTGAAAGAGCTTACACAAAATACGCATTTCAGGAGATGTTCGAAAAGGATGCAGTGGACCTGGTTCAACCCGACGTGTTCCACACAGGAGGTCTGCTTGAAGGCAAAAAGATCGCGGCAATGGCTGAAGCAAAGCATCTGATGATGTCCTTCCACAACCCCTCCGGACCTATCTCCAACGCCGCGATACTTCAGTTGGCGGCGGCAGTCCCCAACTTCGTGATCCACGAAATCATGCTGACGGACGGTGCTTTCAGAAAGACTATCACAAACGAGGAGGTCGTCTACGAGGACGGCTACATCATGATCCCCGACAAGCCCGGACTTGGTATTGACGTAAATGTGGAAGAAGTTTTAAAGCGTCCTTACACCCCCAGAAATCTCCGCCACTACACGGGTGCGGTTACCGATATCCGTCCCAAAAACGACACCTTCTACTATTTCAAGGGTCTGGAGGACAAGATCTATGAGTGAGTTGATAACAGACGCGGGGCTTATACTTATTCTCCGCAATTTCCCCGAGAACAAGCTCTGCCAACTGATTCCGAGGATGGTTCGCGCAGGGGTAAAAGCCGTTGAGGTCGCATTCAATCCGTCGCTTGACGACACAGCAGAGACCACCTGCGGCATGATGAAAAAGATCATCGAGCTGTCCGAGGGAAAAATGATCGTTGGCGCAGGCACCGTCCTCTACCCACAGTGGGTAAAGGCGGCAAAAGACGCGGGCTGTCAGTTCATTTTTTCTCCGAACACAGACACAGAGATCATAAAGCTAACAAAGGAGCTTGGCATGATCTCAATTCCCGGTGCCTACACCCCAAGCGAGGTCATGACGGCGCACAATGCAGGAGCCGATCTTATAAAGCTCTTCCCCATAACGGTAAACGAGATCGGATATTTTAAGAATATAAAAGGCCCTCTCTCTCATATAAAATACGTGCTGACAGGCGGGGTCAACCCCGACACCATAGTTCCCTTCCTTGAAGCGGGCGCAGTAGGACTCGGCACGGGAATCTCAATTCTCAAGCCCGAGCTTGTGGCAACGGACGATTTTGACGAGATCGAGAGACTTGCAAGGCTTCACATGGAAATAATCGAAAATTTCAGAAAAAAAGAAGGTAACAAGCGATGAAAAAGATAGGAAGGCTCAAGACCTACACATCAAAGGAAGTCGAAAAGACCTTTATGGGTATCGGCTTTGAAACACTCGACCGCGAACTTTTCCGCCCCGAAATGTGCTACGGGCATCTGGCAAAGACAGGCGCAAAATTCGCCCGCTGTCAGACGGGCTGGTTCAGATGTGAAAAGGAAAAGGGAGTGTACGATTTCGCATGGCTTGACGAGGTGGTAGACAATCTGCTTGCCATCGGCGTAAAGCCTTGGTTTAACGTAGGATACGGAAATCCCCTTTATATGAATGACATTTCAAACGAATATGCCGTCGGCTGCGTTCCGCTGTACTACGGCGATGAGTGTCTTCAGGCATGGAAAAGCTACGTCCTCGCCCTCGCTATGCACTTTAAAGGGCGCGTAGACGAATACGAGATCTGGAACGAGCCCGACCTTGACGGTCACTGGTTCTGGTATCCCGCCGAACGCAGCGCAAAGGACTACGCAACGCTCGTCCGTCTGTCAGGCAATATTATCCGCGAAATAATTCCCGAAGCAAAAATCGGTATGAACATCGCCCACGTGTCAAATCTTGAATATACGGCAGAGGTGGCAGATCATCTTTCGCACGGCGACATTGATTTCGTCACATATCATTATTACAACAGACTCCCAGAAGCGCCCCATTTTGAAAGAGATTTTCCAAAATTCAAAAATATCTTTATAAGCCGAGGATTTGACGTTGAATTTTGGCAAGGCGAGACGGGATTTCCGTCCTGGAGCTATTCGCCTCACTACATAGTATACGAGGGATTTGAAAGCGAACGCGCGCAAGCCGTATGGCACCTGCGCCACGCCTTTGTTGACCTTTCCCACGGCGCAAAACGCTATTCCCTTTTCCAGATAGCCGATATGTGGGAGAAGACATATAAGACCGCCGCTTCCACCATCGAAAAGCCCGTGGCTCACGGCATTCTCAACGGCAAGGTCTACACGCCCAAGCAGTCATACACGGCATTCACCCGTCTGTCCGCGCTTCTCTCGGGCGACGTGAAGCCGACGGAAAGAAAATTCGGTGGCAGCGTCATCGACCTGCACGGCGACAAAAACCTCTGGGCTTATCAGCAGATGTGCGCGAAATTTTTATCTTTTGAGAGAAACGGCAAGCCTTTCTACGTTTTCTATATACCCGCAAACGTTTTAAATGACGAAGGTGAAGAACAAGGATTGAGCACCTGGTTGCCTACCCTGATTGAGAATCCCGTTGTTATCGACACCTACACGGGCGAGGTCTTCGACGTTTCCGAAAACAAGCAAAAAGACCCACATTCCTACAAAAATCTTGTCATTCGTGATTATCCCATGATAATCTGCGACAAGAGCATTTTTGAAATTATCGAATAAAAATAAGAGCCGAAGAGAAAACTCTTCGGCTCTTATTTTTCTCTTGGCAGAAGCCTGTAAATATAGCTTCTTCCCTGCTTTTCCCCCTTTTCAACAAGCTCCACGCTCTCAAGAATTTTAAGCGCGGAATAGATCGAATATCCGCGAAGCTTCGCTCGCTTGCCGTACTCGGCGGCGCTAAATTCCGCGGGCATATCCTCGGGTAGAAATTTCAGATAGTCCGACCGGTATTCGTAAAGCTCCTCGTCAAGAAGTGCCGTGGGGATCCGCTCATAAAGCTCACTTTCCTTTCCCCATCGGCGGGTCTTTTTCTTCGTCATCCTGTATTCTTCCTCTTCAAGGAGAAGAAAGCGCAATGTAAAGCGAGGATTTGAAAGAAATTCGGCAAGATAATACCAATCCCGCAAAACGTCCCGCGGACGCGTCCTTCGAGGAGATTTTTTCCTTGACAGCAGCTCTCCGCTCTCCCTTTCCACCGTGCAAACGGTCTTAACGTAAGGCAAAGGGCGCACCACCGTTATGTCATAGGGTGTATTTTCAAGATAATAGGTTATTTTTTCACGCAAGGGACGAAAACTGCCCGTTTGTATTTCGGTTATCATGTTTCCGCTCAAGATGTCGGCAAAATACGTGCCAACCTTCACCTCGTGGTTTTCCTCGTTTTCTTCAAGGAATCTTTTGAGGATCTTATGAAGCCGCTTTTCGCCCAGCGTTCCGATTCCGTTTTCAACCCGCTCCTTCATGAGAACCTCATGGGCGATCAGCTTGAATCTTATTCTGTCCGCTTCCGTCATGTTTCTATCCCCGCAAACTGATTACTGTACAGCTTTGCATACTCGCCGTTCAAGGCAAGAAGCTCCTCATGACTTCCGCTTTCGGCAATTTCTCCATCGTGCAGTACCACGATTACGTCCGCGTCGCGGATCGTGGAAAGGCGGTGGGCAATAACAAGAGAGGTGCGGTTTTTCATGAGGTTCAGCATAGCTTGCTGAATGTTCATCTCGGTTCGGGTGTCAACAGACGACGTCGCCTCGTCTAAAATGAGGATTTTGGGGTCTGCCAGCACGGCGCGGGCAATAGAGAGAAGCTGTCTCTGTCCCTGGGACAGATTTGATCCCGATTCTGCCAGTTCGGTATCATACCCATCGGGCAGACGATCTATAAACTCGGACGCGCGCGAGGTCTCGGCCGCGCGGCGGATAGCTTCCTCCGATGCATCAAGATTTCCATAACGGATATTGGTGCGAAGATCATCGCAGAAAAGAACCGTGTCCTGTAAAACTATGGCAATCGCATGGCGCAGATCGTCCTTGGGGATCTTTGTTATATCCTTGCCGTCGATAGTTATTCTTCCGCTGTCAAGTTCGTAAAATCTGGTCAGCAGATTCACTATCGTCGTCTTTCCCGAGCCCGTAGCGCCAACAAGCGCCACCTTCTGACCTGCCTTCACCGAGAGACTGAGATTCTTTATAACGGGACTTCCCTCCTCGTATGAGAAGGTAATATTTTCAAACTCGATAGCACCGGTAATGCTGTCAATGTCGATCTTATCCTTACCCTCGTCCACCTCGTTTTCACTATCCATTATCTCAAAAATTCGCTCGGCACCTGCCAGCGCCGTCAAAATAGCAGAATATTGATTTGCGATCTGATTTATGGGGTGGGTGAATTTCTTTGAATACTGAAGCATAGCCTGGATACTTCCGATAGTGATCCCCTTTGTCCTGTTCAGTATCAATACACCTCCAAAGGCTGCAATAAGAACATACTGGAAATTACCAAGGAAATTCATAATGGGTCCCATGACAGAACCCCAGACTCTGGCGGAGATGCTGTTTTTCCTCAGCTTATCGCTGACACCGTTGAAGTTTTCCACCACCTCGTCCTCTTTCCCGTATGCCACAACGGTCTTATAGGAGGTGACCATCTCCTCAACCTGTCCGTTGATCTCGCCCAGATACTTCTGCTGCCGCACAAAATACTTTCGCATGAATTTGCCGAGCTTGGCGGAAACCGTTATTGTGATCGGGATAGTGAGGATCGCCACGAGAGTCAGCTGCCAGCTGTAATAGATCATGAAGGCAAGTGCGCCGACCAGGGTCAGAACGCTTGAAAACAGCATGGTGATCGACTGGGATACGGCGTTTGAAACGTTCTCAACGTCGTTGGTCATTCTCGACATGATATCGCCGTGCTTATGACGGTCGGTGTAACTTATAGGAAGACGCGAGATCTTTTCAAAAAGGTCTGCACGCATGGTAAAAACGGTTGCCTGTGACAGCTTTGCCGAAAGAAGTCCCTGGCAGAGATAAAGAACAGCGTTGCAGGCAAAGGTGATTGCCATGACTGCAAGATAAAAGCTCAGCTTTTTGAAATCTATTGAAAGGTTGTCTTCGTCCAGTGTTATGGTGTCGATGGCTTTTTGCTGGAAGAAGGGACCAAGCAGATCGACTACGGTAACCGCCAACATGATAACAAGCAGGGTTATAAGGATATACTTGTTTTTTCCGATATACCCAAGAAGTCTTTTAATGGTCTTCTTCATGTCCTTTGGCTTTTGGACGTTCATTCGGGCGCCCATAGGTCCACCGGGACCGCGTCCGGGACGAAGCTCCATTTGAGGCGCGGGAGGTCTCTTATTCATTTATCTCACCTCCGTTCCTCATCTGGGAATCGTATATGTCCCTGTAAGTCGCGCTTGTCTTCATCAGCACGTCATGGGGAGCGCAAGCGCTGATAGTGCCGTTTTCAATAACGGCAATACGGTCGGCATTCTTTACCGACGCGATACGCTGAGCTATCATGATGACGGTGGTATCCTTCATTTTTTCCTCAAGTCCGGCGCGGAGCTTACTTTCGGTCGCCAGGTCAAGAGCAGAGGTAGCATCGTCTAAAATGAGAATTTCCGGCTTTCTCGCCAGCGCCCGCGCAACAGAAAGCCGTTGCTTCTGACCGCCGCTGAGAGATGCACCCTTTTCGGCTATAAAGTCATCAAATCCATCGTCTCGGTCCTCGATAAATTCCATTGCCTGTGCGGTCTCGGCGGCATCTCGAATCTCGGCCTGAGTTGCCGTCTTATTGCCCCATCGGATATTGTTTGCAATGGTATCCGAGAAAAGCTCGCTCTTTTGCATAACGTATCCGATCTTTGCGCGGAGTGCTTTGAGATCGTAGTCACGAACGGGAACGCCGTCGATCGTGACCGTGCCCTCATCAGCGTCATAAAAGCGCGGAATAAGGTTTACAAGAGAGGTCTTGCCGCAACCTGTTGACCCTATGATCGCAAGTGTCTCGCCGCGCTTGACCTCAAGGTTTATGTCATGCAGGACGGGACGACCCGTGGTACCGGGATATCTGAAGCTGACGTCTTTGAACGAAACCATGACATCGCTTCCCTCGCCCGTCTTATCTCCTCCGACGATGCAAGGTTCGCAGTCCATTATCTCATTTATTCTTCTGCCCGAAGCGATGGCGCGAGAGATGGATTGGAACATCATTGTTACCATCATAATAGACATGATGACCTGCGTAACGTATGTAATCGCCGCCATGGTAGTTCCCACGGTCATACCCGCAACTCCGTTTTTTATCGAAATTCCGCTGAGCAGGATTATGGCGATAATCGCAAAATTCTGAATAATATTGAGCACGGGCGTGATAACAGCCATCATCTTCAAGACCTTGTAGTTTATATCCCGAAGCTCACCGTTTGCACACGCGAAGCGGTCTGTTTCGTAGTCCTCACGCACGTATGCTTTGACCACCCGCGCACCGCTTACGTTTTCCTGCACCACGGCGTTGACGCGGTCGAGCTTTTTCTGAACGATACTATGCATAGGTATCGTTTTCGACAAAACGATGATAAGCGTACCGAGAAGCAAAGGCAGAGAGCAAAGAAGCACCACTCCGAATTTTACGTTCAAGCGAACGAGCATTACAGTACCGCCGATAAGGAACATAGGCGAGCGCACGCACATACGTAAAACCATCTCCACAAGCTCAATAAGCATGGCTATGTCGTTGGTCATTCTTGTTACGAGCGAGCCTGTTGTGAACTTATCGGTCTGCTCGATAGAAAGAGACATTACACGTCTGTAAGCATCGCGGCGAAGGTCGTGACCAAAGCCTTGCGCGGCAGTTGACGCGGTATAGGCGCAGAATGTGCCGAAAAATCCGCCAACCAAAGTAATAAGCAACATCAGAACACCAAAGGTGATGATGATCTTTATACGGGTAATTCCGTCAGGGCCGTAAAGACTTTTCATTATCCAGTAGGCAACGCCCGATTCCTTTATTTTTTCAAGTCCGTTTTCAAGGATTCCGTAGTCCACGATAAAGGACATCAAAAAAGGCAGGCACAGGTCTGCGCACACCTCGCACATCATCATAAGAGGTGAAATAATCGAATAAAACCAATATGGCTTTAAATATTTTGTAAGCTTCACTTTTTATCTACCTCTTCGATCATATTTTTTCTCATTTTCAGCAAAATTTCGGTGACCGTCCGTATCTCTTCCTCGCTCAAACCACGCATCACCGAGCGGTCGATAGATTGGAGTGCCTCAAAATTTTCGCGGTTGAATTCCTTGCCCTTTTCGGTCAGATAGACCTTTGAAACACGCATATCCGAAATACTCTGTTCCCTCCTGACCATTCCCATACTCTCAAGCTTTTTAAGATCAAGACTGACCGTGGGCGCTTTAAGATGGGTCATTTCGGTCAATTCCACCTGGCTGAGTCCGTCGCGGCGTGCCAGGCGCATAAGAATTACTCGGCAGCTATGCTGTATATATGAGGATTCTGCGATCTTTCTCGCTTTAAAATCAAACATTCTGGAAATGCTGTTAAGTATCATAACCGGGTTTTCCTGCGGAAAGGCCGATTCGTTTTTTATCTCTTTTTCTTCCATTATTTTCTCCTTTCGATGGATTTGGTTTGTTTGCAAACTAATTATATCATTTTTTTCTTTTTTTTCAATAGTAAATCGGAATCTTAACAGTTTTTTTACATCAAAATATGGCTACAGCATAATATTTTGCAACACATTAAAAAAGAAAATCCGAGCAAATTATTAAAGGACGGAAAAAAGGAAATAAGGGTATGAAAATGCAGACAAAAATAGTTAATTTTTTTACACGCGCGACGGTCTTTCTTGCGGCACTCGCCTGTGTGTTACTGGGTTCCTTCAATTTAATAATACCATCCTCCATCTCGTGCTACAAGGGTGACGCACCACGCAAGCTGCCGATGACCGAGCTTGAATTCCACTCATCTCTGCCCGCTATGGCCGACGAAAACGGAGTTGTACGAGCAAAAGCCACGGCAAAGATCGGCGGTGTTATCCCGCTCAAGGAAATTTCGGTAAATTATTACGACAAGACCTCCTTTTACGTAGGCGGATTTCCTTTTGGAATAAGGTTTAAGACCGACGGCGTTGTGGTGGTCGGTTTCGGAGACGTTGAGACCGAATCGGGTAAGGAAAATCCAGCTTACAACGCGGGGATACGTGAAAACGACGTGATCTTAAAAACAAACGGACAGGAAATAAAAAGCGCCGCGGAGCTGACCGACACCGTTGGACGCTCAAACGGACAGGAGATCACCTTGACCTGCCGTCGGGATGGCACGGAATTCACGGTCAGTCTGAAGCCCGTGCGTTCTCTTGACGGAAACTTCAAAACGGGAATGTGGATAAAGGACAGCGGCGCGGGAATTGGTACGGTCACCTATATAAATCCCACAGACCTGAGCTTCGGCGGTCTTGGTCACGGAATTTGCGACGGTGCAACGGGCAACGTGATCCCAATGACGCGCGGGGACGCCACAACAGTGAAGCTGAACGGCATTGAAAAGGGACTTCCCGGCACTCCGGGAGAGCTGAAAGGAAGTCTGACGCAGGACAGATGCGGAACGGTTCTGCAAAACACGGTCTGCGGTGTTTTCGGAGTGTTTGACAGGCTTCCCTCTCAAGCAAACGACCTTTACAAAATTGGGCTTCGGGGTGAAGTTCACGAGGGTGACGCCACAATTCTGACCACCCTTGACGGAGAGGGTCGGCAGGCATACAGCGCAAAGATCTCGGCCGTTTCAAAGGACAGCAAGTCAAATAAATGCTTCACAGTCAGAATAACCGACGAAAGGCTTATTGAAAAAACCGGCGGCATAATACAGGGCATGAGCGGCTCGCCCATAATTCAGGACGGCAAGCTCATCGGGGCCATAACTCACGTCATGATAAACGATCCCGTGGTGGGTTACGGAATATTTATTGAAAATATGCTGGAGAATGCGCGGTAAACAGGCGAAAATGATCTCAAAAAGCACACGGAAAACCGTGTGCTTTTTATGCTTTTTGACATTTTATCTATATAAAAACAAATGATTTTCAACATAGGTATTTACCTATCTCCTTTTTTGTGATATAATACGGTAAATGATAAAAACACAGGAGAGACATCATGGAATCAAAAACAAAAAAACACCTTTTATTTATTGCGGGAGTCCTCGTCTGCTTTGCAGTTGCCGGATTATCCGTTTTCGTAGAAAAACTTATCCCGGGAGACATATTGGGAGCCTCGATCATCGCGCTTTTTATGGGCACGATCATAAACAGCTTTTTTCACCCCTCGTGGATTAAGCCCGCTTTGAAATTCGTTTCAAAAAAGATTTTGAAGCTTGCAATTATTCTGCTTGGCGCTTCCCTGTCCGTGAATGTTATCATGAACGTAGGCAAGATGACCTTCTTTGTTATGATCTTCACCTTTGCCATGTGCTTTGGAGGCGGATATTTTATCCGCAAAATTTTCAGACTCAACTGGAAGCTGAGCAATCTTATTTCCGCGGGAACGGGAATCTGCGGCGGCTCCGCCGTGGCGGCCATTGCGCCCGTTATCGACGCAGAAGACAAAGATATTGCATTTGCCATGTCCTCGACCTTCCTTTTTGACATGGTAATGGTGGCACTGTATCCTATTATGGGCAGGCTTCTCGGTATGACCGATATAGCTTACGGAATCTGGTCGGGAACCTCTGTGAACGACACTGCCAGCGTTGTTGCATCGGGCTACGCTTTTTCCGAGGCGGCAGGAGACTTTGCCACCATGGTAAAGCTCACTCGAACCATTGCAATTATCCCTACCGTTTTGGTTTTTGCGTACATCGGTACACGTATAAAGCGCCGTGAGCTGCAAAATTCAAGCGGAGATAAAAAGGTGAATATTTTCAAGGTGATTCCCTGGTTTATCGCGGGATTTCTCGCTCTGGCGATCTTCAACAGCGTCGGTCTGATTCCCGCCGCCGTTTCGGGCGTAATGAAGACAGCAAGCAAATTTCTTATGGTAACGGCTCTTGCCGCCATAGGTCTCGGAACAAGCATAACAGATTTCAAAAAAGCAGGCTTTGCACCCATGCTTTACGGAATTACCATCGATACACTTGTCACCTTGACTGCTCTTGCAGTTATTTGGTGCATGGGAATGATGTAACAAAAAAGCGATTTTGCCGCAAGCAAAATCGC
>JAFQKA010000003.1 GCA_017397175.1 Clostridia bacterium
GCGGTGTCCTTTGCCTGTACCATGCTTGTCAAGCTCAAGGCGATCAAAAACGGGCTTCAATGCCTTTTACGCGCAGAGATAATCCGATCTCACGAGAAATATTGTGAGAGGGAGTGGTGTCCCATCTACGCAAAAGAGGCACTCACCCGCGCTTACGCCGCATATCACGCACTTGGAGGCAACGACGTGGCGACAAAGCTCTATGAGGAGACCTTGGAGCTGCCGGAATCAAAGCACGAGGTGAAGACATGAACAGAAATACGAATCAGCCTCGCCGTCCTGCAGAGGTTCCAAAGAAGGAACTCAAAAAATCCTTTCTGTCACGCTTTGGCACTATGAACCTGATTCTCGTGATTATCGGTATAACTCTGCTCTGTTTTACGATTTCCATGATTGACTTGTTCAAAACCTATGGAACCATACCCGATACGCTTGTCACCTGCGTTTTCGCTGTTCTTGGCGGAGAATGCGGTGTTATGGGCTGGATAAAAACAAGCAAAGAAAAAAACAGAGACAGGGCAGTCGAGCTTCAAGACAGAAAATACTTTGAACAAAAAGAGAAAAACGCCCCCAACGGAATGAACCCCGAAAGGACGTTTTCAAACCAACATAACTATCACGAAAACGGAGGAATTTAACATGGCAATACTTGATTTTTTTGCGACACACTGGGACAGCGTTCTGCTCGTCCTTCTCTTTGCGCTCCTTCTTGTGCTGCTCTACATAATGGGGCAGAAAAGAATCGTTTATAAAATTCTCTTTAGCCTGGCGACCGAAGCGGAAAAGCAATTCGGTGGGGGCACAGGCTGGTTGAAACAGTCTCAGGTCATAGAGAAGATTTACGGTATGCTCCCCGGACTTATGAAATCACTGGTTACTGTCAAGCAGCTTGAAGGCTGGGTGGATGATGGGTTGAAAGAAGTTAAGAAAAAGTGGGAGGAAAATGCAAAGGTAAAAGCGTATATCGAGGGCGGCAATCAAAAGTCGGAGGAAACCCAAGACGCCGAAGGCGGTGAGAGCGAATGAAGATCCCATTCAAATGTAATCAGGTCCGCGTGACCTCTCCTTACGGAAATAGAACCCTCAACGGCACAAAGCAGTTTCACGGCGGATATGATCTCGTCGGTGTCGGCTCTTACGATGTCTGCGCGGTCGTGGGCGGCACGGTCGTTCACAGTCGCATCATCACCGATAAGTCCAATCCCACCTGGCAGTGGGGAAATTACGTCTGCATTAAGGGCACGGACGGACGTCTCTACTATTATTGCCATATGAAGTCCCGCGCGGTGGCTGCAGGTCAAACTGTTAAGGCCGGGGACAAGCTGGGTGTTATGGGCAACACGGGCTATTCCTTTGGTGCTCACCTGCATTTCGAGGTTCGAGAGGGCTCCAAGGCCATCAACCCCGAGGGTATTCTCGGGATCCCGAATAAGACGGGTACCTATTCCCTGCCCATCAAGACCGATTACGAGCGTGACATCGAGATCTTGCACGAAAAGGGCGTTATAAACACGCCCGAATATTGGCTGAAGCGAGAGAAGATCGATCCTTATTTTGCTCAGCTGATAAAGAACGTGGCGAAGGCTCTTAAATAATCCAGGAAGGAGGTGGCAATATGCCCGGTACGCTTTTTGATACCGATACCTCCTTTCCCCGTTTTACGGGGGAAGAGACGGATTCGGAGAAAATACAGAAATTACAGGACTATCTTTACCAGTTGGCGGAAAACTTCCGCTACCTTATGAGCAATCTCGGAATCGAGAATTTCAACGCCACCGAGCTTGAGGAGCTGGGAACTACCATAAGGAAGCCTGTTCTTGTTGCCGTAGAGAAAACAGGCGAAAAAATCACCAAGATAGAGGCCAATATCGGCAGGGATATAAAGGGCATCAAGACGCAGGTGACAGAAATCGATAAAGATGTTGAAACCAATAAGACAACTATAGAGCAGACGTCGAAAATGATTGCTTTTGTAGTTGAAGAAAAAGAGATCGATGGAAAAACACAGTTTGTACTTAATCCGAAGTGCTTAACGCTTTCTGTAGAAGATGATGAAAACGGAGCAAAGGTCGTTCTGACATCAAACGGAACCGAAATTGACTCCGATGTTATAAATCTTAAAGGATTTGTGACCTTTTCTGCTCTTGAAGGAGAGGGGCAGACAACAATAAATGGTGCAGTTATCACTACGGGAATCATAAACGCTTCTGTTATTAACGGTGGAACGATCTACGGCAATCTGGTCGCCAAGTCCGGCAACGGTTACGGACAAGGAACAATATCGGGTGCAGTCATTGAATCTGTATATGACGGCAATGCAGACAGAACGGGAAAATTCGTATTCTTGGCCCCTGTTTGGAACGAAACAGTGGGAAAATACGTCATTGCAGAAGTCGCGAGTATTCACTATGACGATACAGGATCGGGCGACCCCGAGAATAACAGAAACCGTCTTTTCATTCGGGCAAAAAATGGCGCCGCCATAAAGTTGGAAAGTGACGCGGGCATAAGTGTTGTGGCAAAAGATACTGTTCACATCGAAGCTCCCAATATAAACCTTACTACCCCGGATGATGAAGGAGTTATCGACATTGGTTCTTCAAAGCACCCCGCCACCGTCCGCGTCAACGGAAATACAATCAGCTAAGGAGGAACAAATGTCAATTTTACCCCGTCCGATATACTCGGACAACATAAAGAAAAAAGGATTCATCAAATTTTACGGGCTGAGCCACACGAACGGCGCGGGCGAAGGTGCCATATACGATATGATGAATCTCGCTGCCGACGACTTCCCTCTGATCAGCGTTCGGCGCAGACGTCGGTACAGCACCGTTCTGAAAGGACAGATAATAACCGACTTTTACAGCGACGGTGAGCACCTTTATACCTTGGTTTTAGAAAACGGGCAATATGCTCTGTACGTGGACAGCTCACGCAAGGATGTATTCGGAGAATATTCGGCCGACCGCGTCCACAGTATAGCCACCATCGGCACGCGCACCGTTATTGCGCCCGAGATGATGATATACGACAGCGCAGACGGCTCATTTTACGCTGCGGCGTCAAAAACACCGGAGATCGAATGCGTATTCCGCGACGGAACCTATGCCGGTGAAGATGCCAAAGCCTGCACTATCGAATACCAGGGAGATGATACAGAGTTTGATTTCTCCGAATATTTCAAGGTGGGCGACGGTATCACCATTGAAGGGGCAACGGATCAAGCAAATAACAAAACGCTCGTTCTGCGGGAAATTTCCGCCACCACGCTGGGATTTTATGAATACAGTTTCCTTATTCCCGAAGAAGAGGAAGAAACGACCGACGGAGAGGGAGACGGCGACAACACCACAGATAGCGGAGACGACACGACGGGCACCGGAAAAACGGACGACGGTGATACCGACACAGGCGACACCGAGGGTGATACCACGGAGGACACCACCGAAGAAAAAAAGCCACCCGCCGAAAGCGAGATACAGACCCTCACCCTTTCCCGCGCTGTTCCCAAGATCGACTTCATTTGTGAGAACGAAAACAGGCTTTGGGGCTGTCGAGGCTCACAGATCTATTCCTCAAAGGTGGGCGATCCTACCAACTGGAACGTATTTGACGGAGTGGCGTCGGACAGCTACGCCGTACAGGTGGGCTCAAAAGGAGATTTTACAGCCTGCTGTTCTTATCTCGGTTATCCTATCTTCTTCAAGGAAGACAACATCTACAAGGTATACGGTTCTTATCCCTCGCAGTTCCAAGTGTTGGCGTCCGCTTCGCTGGGCGTGAAAAAGGGTTCACACAAAAGCCTTGCCGTTGCCGGGGAGATCCTTTTCTTTCTCTCCCGTGTCGGAATTATGGCATATTCGGGAGGTATTCCCCAGCACGTTTCCTCCTGCTTTGGAAACAACGTTCTTACAGGCGGCGTGGCAGGATCGAACGGTCGGAAATATTTCGTTTCACTGAAGAGCTCCGAAGGCGACAAATATACTTACGTATACGACACCGAATACAAGCTTTGGCACAAGGAGGATTCTCTTGAAATCGTCGGATCCGGTTACGCCGGTGGTCTTTTCTTCGCCATTCCCGACGGAACTATATACGCTGACGGCTCAAATGAGGCTCAAATAGAGTGGCTTCTGCTCAAAGAGGAAGAAGCCTTTGACAGCTTTGTGGAATTTGCGGACTTCACCGACGAAAACCCCAACCGCAAAGGCGTTTCAAAGATACAGCTTCGGCTCGATCTTGAGGAGGGCGCTTCAGTCAAAGCAAAGATAAAGCTTGACGGAGAACGAGAGGGAGAATGGAAGGACATAAGCACCATAAGCACAACAAACAAACGAAGCTATTATCTCCCGATCATTCCCAAAAGGGCGGACCATTACAAGATCCGTCTTGAGGGTAAAGGAGAGTGGCGTCTCCATTCGCTTACGGTCGAAAGATATTCGGGCTCGGAAAGATTCTGAGCCACAGAAAGGAATTTTAAATGGCAACATATTCATATGCGGATTTTGAAAAATTAGCCCGCGAAGCGGGACTTTATGAAACTTTTTCCGATGCCGATCTCCAGTTGGCGAAGAAAAATCCCGACGCGGGAATCAGTCTTTTGACACAGAAAAAGAATTGGCGGTCTGCCACGACCGACTCCGCCCGCGCTCTTGCCAACGCCGAGGCAAACAGAATAAGGCAGGAATACGGCGAATACAGCGGAGGCATTGACGGTTCAGGCTACACTATCACGTCCCCTTCCCCTTCCAGCTTTTCTTTTGGCAATGCTCCTACATACAGCGGTCAGTACGACGACACTATGAATAACCTGCTTCAAAGTATGATAAATTACGGCGACTATTCTTACGGAGGCGAAAAGCCCGTCTGGGATAACAAATACGGTGATATCGTTGACAGCAAATTCAACGATATTATGAACCGTCCCGACTTCAGCTACGATCACGAGAAGGATCCCCTTTTCTCGCAATACAAAAAAGCATACACCCGAGAGGGAGACCGCGCCACAGCCAACACAATGGCGCAAGCGGCCGCGCAGACAGGCGGGCAGGTATCATCTTATGCTGCAGGCGCGGCGGCGCAGGCGGGCAATTATTATGCCGCACAGCTTGCCGACAAGATCCCCGAGCTGCAGCAGATAGCACACAACCAGTATCTCAACGATGCACAGCTTGCTATGAGTGATCTGAGCGCGGCGCAGAGTATGCAGCAGAACGAATACAACAGATATCTCAGTGAGCTTTCTCAGTACAACACCGACCGCAGCTTTGATTACGGTACATGGATCGATAAATACAATATGCTCAACACAAATCTCGGCGCCGCACTGAGTCTGGATCAGAACGCATACAACAAGTTCCTCACACAGCTGAATCAGTACAACACGGACAGAGAATTTGAGTACGGAAAGTACATAGACGAGATCGACACCCAGAGTGCGGACAAGCAGAACGCTCTCAACATGGCTATAACTGCCGCACAGTACGGCGATTATTCTCAGCTGAAGGCATTGGGCATTGATACGTCGGGCATTGAATCCATGACGAATTACGAAAAGCAGCTGGAGCTTGCAAAGCTGGCGGCACAGTACGGCAACACTTCCCTGCTTGAGAAGATCACGGGAGTAAAGTTCGGTCAGCCTACGGGCGGTGGCAACACTACCGGCACGAGTGGTCTCAGCTATGATGATCTTCTCGATCTCTACAAGGCAACTAAAGACCCCAATGTGCTTAATAAGATCATGGGTATGGCCGGAATCCAGGATTCCAAAGCAATTATGTCACAGGTCGAAACGTCACTTGTTAATATGAGCAAAAACGGCACACCTAAATCGGAGATAAGCAAAGCTTTGACCGAAGCATATACCACCGGCGCCATCGATTACAACACCTATTGGAATCTCAAGCTGAAATACAACCTCACATAATGACAAAGGAGAACAGAAATGAGTGCATTAAATGCCTGGTTAAAAAAATATGGCGGTGCCACCACACAACCCGCGCAGACGGATCAGGACAATCAGAAGAACGCCCTTTCCGCTTGGCTTGAAAAATACAACAATTTCACTCCTTCGGGGGCTGACACCGTTCAGCCCCCTGCGGGAACGGAAGCTGTCGTTCCATCGATACAGCCGAACGGATACAAGTCTCAAAACGCGGCACACCTGTCAAGCGGACTTTCCCGTGACGATTTCGACAGCTCGGTGAGAAATCGGAATCAGTTGAGGGCACTGGAGGATAGTCGAGCGCAGGACACAAGAGATAAAGTTGCCACGCATATGGTAATGACGGGTTCAAGAGAGCTTCCCGCGCTGTCCGAGATCGAAAAAATATCTCCCTTCACAAAAGGTGAGACGATGTCCTTCGAAAACGGCAATGGCGAACAAAAGGATTTTACTATACCCTATTTCGATTATGAAAGCAATAAGCCGAATACCGTTATCCAAGCGGAAGGTTACTTAAAATCCACGGGTGAAACCTTGAAGAAGTTGCAATCCGACATTGAGAATAACAGCGCACGACTGCAGTATTACGAATCCTCGGTAAACAAGTATGTCGACGAGCTTGAAAGGCTCGCCGCACGCGTTCAAAGCAACCCAACCGCCGCAGGATATGCAGCATACAACAGTCTTTACGAAAAATATCAAAAGGCATATTCGGAATACGAAACCTTTATATCTGAGCATAACGCAAAAATAAGTCTTTACAATGATTACACGCAAAGATACGAGACTGCCGCTGCTGACGTTCGAAAATACAACGAACAATGGGACGCCGCAAACCTCGACTTCTTTGAAAAATCAAAAATTGGATTACAAAACTTCTACGATACAAAGGAAACAGAAAAGCAAGCACACCGAGAGGCCGAAAACGAAAAGCCTTGGTGGCAAAAGATATTAGATGCCAATGCCAAAAGTTACACTATAACGAACGAAAATCCTGCAGTATATGCCGCAAACGCTGTCGTTGAGAACTACAGGAATGACACATCCTACAAAGAGCCGTCTGACGAATGGACGGACGGTCAGAAAAATATCTTCGGTTATCTTTGGGCAGTTGACAAAGAAAAAGCAAGCGAATTTGCTATTACTGTAAATGAAAGTATCGCCGAAGAAAAGGAAGGCAAGACCAGTAAAAAAATCAAAGACTGGGTAACCCAAAACCTTGGAACAGGTATTCTCGGAACTGCAGGGGCGCTCCTTCTCTCTCCTACCGCTATCGCCGACGTGACGGACAATTTGGCGGAATACGTCGCTCGCGGCAGGATCACAAAAAAAGGCGCTCTCTCCCCGTTCGACGTATCTCAGGCAATCACCGGCGGCATAACCGAGGAGTTGAATGAGACATACGGAACGATAGACGAGAAAGTTCCGGTCGTGGGCGGCAAGGGCTTGGGCGATCTGTACCAACTCGGATATAGCATGGCACAAAGTATGACAGTCGGTAAAATCAGCAAACTTGCAGGCAACAGCGCGTTTACCTATGCTACGTTTTTCGGGCAGGGTGCGGCATCGGGCATAGACAAACAGCTTGATGCAGGTGGCACAGCGGGACAGGCTATATGTTACGGTCTTGTGGTAGGTGCCGCTGAAGCAGTTTTTGAAGAAATGGGCATAGAAAGTCTTTTCAAAGAAGGTAACGGATCTCTTTTGAAGGAGATGCTGAAGCAAGGCGGTGTCGAATCTTTGGAAGAAGGACTTACTTCTGTTGTAGACTTTGTTGCCGACACTCTTATCATGATGGATAAAAGTGCTGTTTTCAAGGCGACCGAGGAATACAGCAAGATCATGAGCGAGGACAAAGCAAAACTGACCGCTCTTATGGACGTTCTTGAGGGTATCGCATACGACGCTCTGGGAGGTCTCATCACGGGTGGCGCTGATACCGCCATTCTTGCAGGTGCTAACAAGGTTGGTCAGGCAGTCGACATCGAAAAACAGAAGAGACACCAGGAGCAGACCATAAAGAACGCGGACGCGGTGATCGGCTCATATGCGGAGGCAGTACAGAAATACGGCGAGAACAGTCCTCAGGCAATGGAGCTGAAGAGCAAGGCCGAGAGGGCATACATCGAAAAGGTGCGTGCAAATCTGCGCCTTGGTATGCTTAACGGTAAATCTACCACTGTGACAACCCAGGAAAGAAGCGAGGAGGAGATCACCCAGCTTGTGACACAGGCACAGGCTGCCGGTGACGCCACCGCCGAAACAGGATATTACGCAGGCGCGTCGGATCAGCTGATAAGGTTTGCTCAGCAGGAAAAGGCGATCCTCAAGCAGTTGACAGGTCGGGACGTGGATATTCGATTCTACCAGGCCGACGTCGGCGAAAACGGGCATTACGATCCCGGAACGGGTACCATATACGTGAACGTTAATTCCGCTCAGCCTTTCTCTTACATCGAGGGACATGAGTTCACCCACGAGCTGGAGAACAGCGCAGGATATGCCGAGTATGCCGAATGGGTAAAGACCGAGGGTCTGGGTGCTATGTACAACACCTACAAGGAAAACATTAAAAGACGATACGAGAGCAGAGGAATCAACCTCACCGAGCTTGATCTTGAGCAGGAGGTGGTCGCCACCTGGACGGGAGAAAATCTGTTCACGGACGATACCACTATGAAAAAGCTGATAAAGAAGCTCTCTGACGGCAAGCCTACTCTTGCGCGGAAGATCTTCGGAGGTATCCGTCGTTTCGTATCCCGTTCCCGCAGCGGAATCACGAGAAATCATTACGAGAGGGCTCTCTACCTTTACCAGCAGATGGCACAGGGCAAGGCATCGGCCGTAAGCTCCGCGCAGACGGTAAACGAGAACGCGCCCACAAGTTTCCCTGCAGAGACGGCAAAAGTCCCTCAAAAGCAAAAAAACACCGCCGAAGCGGTGAATACAGCTGAAAATGATATCATGATATCAAACGGCGAGGTGGTGGCACAGGATAACGGCAAATTCGCAAACGATTCAGAATTTACTCCCGCTGTGCGTGAATTGGTGGACAGGATAGCCGATACCGCAAGGCAGATCGAGGCTTCCGATCAGAAAGGCGCCGACTATCGCAGGCTGAAAAAGGAGCAGAAGGCGAACCTTCGCGCACTTGAACAGCTGCGCCGAGAGGGCAAGATAGATTCTGTTGAATATAACCGCGCCATTGAAACGCTGCGCGACACTACCGAAAGCCCCGAATACGGCGGCATTGAGGAAAGCAAAGCGAACCTGCAGGCGCAGTATGAGGCGGGAAATATTACTCTTGAGGAATACGAGGACGGCATGGCCGAGCTTGAGGAGGTCGGCGCGGAGGAGAGTTCGCCCAGTAAGATCAAGTATAGCCTTAGCGAGACCATAGCACCTACAAGAAAAGAACTTGAGAGTAAAAACCCGATTAAAGTTGTCAATGTAAAAGTAGGACTTGAATCAGAATCGTACGCCGATATGAAGGTTGCCGCAAAGAATAAAGCAACAAACGAAGGGTGGTTTGACATTCCGCATCACAACGTTGATACAGATAGCTTTATTTTCCTTACCGAAAAATCGTTCACTCATGCATTTAGTAATCTTCGTAGCGATTTTGGCGAAGATACGATTCGTTGTATGGCGCATATTCCTGAAATCATTCAGGAGGCGGTTTTAGTTAGCGTTGACAATCCCAAAGACAACCGCAAGGCTGAAACAAAGGTTTACACATTCTTTGGTGCAATAGATGGTGTCAACGGCGTAGAACCTGTCAAATTGACTGTGAAAGAATTTGATTTTCGTTCTCTCGACGCTGTTCCAAAAAACATTAGAAACTATTTCGAGAAAAACGGCATTTCGGAGAAGTACAACAGTCTGTATGATACTCACGCGCTTGAAGTTATAGGAATAGAAGGCATACAAAAAGAATCAGATGCTTCCGGCAGGGTCGGCGAACAAAGTTCACGGGCACAAGCCACATCTGATTCCATAATCAGTATAGCAGATTTATTAAATCTTGTCAAGGGAAAAGCGGAAAAATATATTCCGAAGTATTCTTTCGAGGATCTCGACAACGAATATCTGGACGCGGTAAACAGTGGTGATATGGAGACGGCGCGGAGGCTCGTTGAGGAAGCGGCGAGAAAAGCAGGCTATACCGACAGGGTATATCACGGAACGCAGCAGTTCGGATTCACTGAATTTGATGCAAAGTATTCAGACGATAAGATATCCTTCTTTGCTGCCGGTTCGCCTGATCTGGCGCAGACATACAGCGGTATTCCCAAAGTCAGAGAAGTTTCGGATAAATCCTATGACTCAGAATCAACAAACGGCAATTACGCGCTTTATGCAAAGCCCGGCAATCAGCTCGTCATTGATGGAAACGGTCGGAATTGGAGCGACATCCGATATTGGTCAAGAGCATTTGAAAAAACAAAGGACAGCACCTACGTGCAAAAATCTGACGGTTATTACGTTCTGATTGATCGAAATACCGGCGAGGAGATAAGCGACGGAGAAATTGCTATAAATGCGTATACAGAGCGCCTTGGTTTGTCACAGTTGCACGCAGTTATGCTCGACAAAGTCAATGAAATGTTTCGTATTCGGACAGAAAATCTGAATACCACCCGTGACGTAGTACGATATGCAAAAAAATTGGGATATGACAGCGTTAAGTTTGAAAATATTCGGGACGACGGCGGGCGCGGCGTAAGCGTTCAGGAGCCTCAGGACATCTACGCATACTTCAACCCCAACGATCTCAAATCTGCCGATACGGTAACCTATGACGAGGACGGAAACGTTATTCCCTTGTCCGAAAGATTCAATTCCGAAAAAACGGATATCCGTTTCTCTTTAGAAGAACCCACCAGGGAGGACGTTATCAGCGAGCTGAGGCAGTACATGAACGGTGCGCGGTCAAAGGATCAGATCCGTGACGTTATCGCAAGAGTGAAGAAAAATCCTCAGTCGGAGATCTACGGCGGCTCTGCAAGACGTCCGCAGTATTCGGAGGGCGTGCAGAGGATCCTCGACGAAGCCGAGCGCGACGGAATGAGCGTGCGCGATTACATCAGTCAGAACATCGACGAGTTCGAGGTGCGCGGCAAGCTGACCGAGGACGCAAGAAAAGCTCTTGAGATCTCGGGCGATTACAGAAAGTTCTCTGTTGAGGACGTTCGAGCAAGCAGACCGCCTCGTAGTATCGAAGAGCTTGACAGAATCCTTGCCGAGGCAGAACCTCTTGATCCCAACGAGTTCCGTAAGACGGATTTTGACCGTTGGTACGAACGCCGCGAGAAAGAGGATCAGCTGCGCGAGAAGATGGCCGAGCTTGTAATGAAGGCACCCGACGAGAACGAGATCAACACCACTCTCGAGGAGCTTGCCTCAGACTTGGAGAACGGTTACATCACTCCCGACGCGGCGCTTGAGGTGGTTGAGGGGTTGAGAGAGGAGACGGACGGCGCGAGGGTTAAATATTCGTTGGAGGAATATACGGAGCACCAAAAGAAAAACTGGGCAAACAGCAAGCGCATTGTCATTTATGAAAATGACGCTCAGTTCACCCAGTTTATCGAAAATTCCGTATCCGATAAAACCTTCGACAAAAAAATGTATTTCGGCGCGATTTCTCCCGAGTTGGCAAGAAGGATTCAAAATGATACGGGTATCAATGTCGAACATTATAATCTGTCGTTAAGCTCTAACGAAATCAGGAAAATTTTGAAAAAGCACGGCAATGCAGAATCAGAGGCATTAAGCGGACAACGCGCTGTCACAACCGATGACTTTCTGCATATTTTAGACGTAGTGTTGAATCCCGATAACATTAAGCTTTCGGATCAAACATACGCAGGAAAACCCGTAATTATTTTCACAGGAACGCATAACGGGCAAATGAATATTGTGGCGGTTGTTTCTGACAAACGGCTCGATCTTTTTGTGCAGACTGTTTATGTAAACACAAAAAGAGGAACCCTTGCCACGCCGATAGGTGAAACATTCCTCTATCATACGCCCGAAGCGAACAGCGGTACAGATTCCTCTGCTCGTATTGTACCACAGGATCCCGACGTTGTCAAGCCTGCGGTCAAAAAATCTGTGGAGGACATAGACATTCTCGAGGCAGACACCGTTGAAACGTTACAGGCAGAGCTTGAAAAGGCGACCTCCGAGCGTGACGCGATAATGGCAGAAGCCGAAAAGCTGATGGCCGAAGTGAATCAAGGCTCCGTTTCCCTTGAGGATTACACGGCAAAAATTGCCGAATCCGGGCAAAGGTATGAAGAACTTCAAAACAAGATCGACCGATTGACTCAACAGATAGAAGCAACTTCTATCACCGAAAAAGCAATAGGAGATCCTCTGCAAAGTGAACCCTTGAAGCAGTTGGTAACAACTCTTGGCAAGAGGCTGAATTTGAAAAAGGTAGAAAAGCAAGCACTCAGAAGTCTGATTCAAGACTTTGCAACCGGTGAATATGCGACAAAAGATGAGCTTTACAAAGCAGTAAAAAAAGGATTCGATACCTTTTATTACACCGAACGCAATGAGCTGATCGCCGAGATAAAAGCAACTATTCGGGATATGCCTATCAAGGTTTCCGACGCGATCAAGTTTGATGCAGGCTGGACGAGCGACGGATACGGCAAGTTCGTAAAATCCAATTTCGGAAAGCTGAGATTTTCAAACAACGGCAGAGGGGTTGATTCTGTTTATTCGGAGCTTAACAGCTTATACCCCGCTTACTTCCCCGATGACATCATCAACGAGTCGGATATGTTGCAGGAGATATCAAGAGTGGCGAGTCTGCCAATAAACCAAGTAAGGGCAGAGCCTCTCGGTGACGAAACGATGCAAGACATCACGGACTACATTTACGAAAGTGTTCTTGAATACCGTGAGTCCGAAAGAGCCGACGAGGAAAGAGTGAGGATCCAGAACGAGCAGGAAGCCATCGAAGCACAACAACGATTGACAAGCCTGCAAAACAAGGCGCTTCGTTTTGAGAACCGTTTCAAGCTCACGGAAGAAGACAAGGCCCTTGCCCTTGAAATTCTATGCGGTGACAAGAGTATTTCCGAAATTGATAATGTATCAAACAAAGAGCAGCTGCTTGAATATATCGCCGTTCTGAATGAGGCCGAGGTCGTTGCTAAAGGTTGGAAAAAATGGCAAAATGAAAGACGTTCCCGGTGGCAAAAGGAAGCGGACGAGATGTTCAAAACGTTCGATTCTTCGGTCAAGGGCGGTTTCAAGTATGACAAAAAAGGCAATATCAAGACCGACAAGCGTGGAAATCCCAAATTCCAAGAGGAAGCCACCAACAAGGCGGGATACAAATACGTAAGAGAAACGCAGACGCGAATCACCTACGATATCTTTGCCGAGGACAAGCACAGTGAGGCAAAAGCCTTTAACGATTGGCTCTTTGAACCCGAGAGGGCAAGCGAAGCTCAATCCAACCGTTACAAGAACAAGATGCGCGATCAGGTGCGTGCGCTTAAGCTGGGCACAAAGATACAGAAAGGCAATGCCGTAAGCGAGTCGGCCGCCGTTCAGATACTTGGCGAGCTGCAGGACATTATACGCAGAACCAAGCGGCAGGCTGATATGGGCAATGCCGACACGTACCGCGTAAACGGGCTCACATACAACGAGGCGGTATGGTCTCTTGCGGAGTTGAAGAAGCAGAACCCCAACATGGATTTCTCCGAAAACGGAAAGATCCAAAAGGCTGTCGAAAAATTCGGTCAGCTTTATGCGGAAATGCTTTCGGATATGAACCAAACACTCGTGAGAAACGGTTATCCCCCTGTCCCCGCCCGCAGCGGATACTTCCCTCACTTTGCAGATGAGGGTGATACGCTGATACGCAGAATCGGTCGGGCTTTGGGTATCGATACCGACGTTTCCGTACTCCCCACCGGCATCAACGGTCTGACGCACACGTTCAAGCCCGGAAAGACCTGGTTTGCAAACGCTCTCGAAAGAAAAGGCCACAAGACTGCTTACGATGCCGTTCTCGGCTTTGATAAGTACATAGAGGGCGCGGCGAACGTTATCTTCCACACTGACAACATTCAGCGTCAGAGGTACTTTGCAAGGGCCATTCGCTACAACGCATCGGACGAGGCTATAAAGGCAAAGATCGACGAGATCACGGCCAATGACACCTTAAATGAAGACGAGAAGGATCTGCAGATCCAATACGTAACCTCAAGAACAAAGTTCCGTCATTCTACCTACGTTGTCCAGCTGGAGGATCATACCAACTCGCTGGCGGGAAAGAAAACATTCTCCGACCGCGATATGGAGCGTTTGATGGGCAGAAAGGCCTACACCTGGATGAAGAACATCGAGGGACGTGTGGCGGCAAATATGATCGCCGGCAATATGTCCTCTGCTCTTTCAAACTTTATTCCCCTGCAATACTGTGAGGCGGAGATTGGTTTAGGATATACGCTCCAAGCCATGGGTCAGACGATCAAGTCCTTTTTTGGAGACGATGGATTCAAGGACAGGAGCGACTTCCTTACCAACCGTTACGGATCGGAGTTTCTGGTCAAGAGCGGCATGGATAAGATATCCGAAAAGCTCAGCGTTCCCATGGAGGCTATCGACCATTTCACGGCGCAGGTCTTGGTTCGCGCAGCGTACAACAAATACTTGAAGAAGGGTGCAAGTCCCGAGCTGGCCATGGAAAGAGCCAATAGCTTCGCTGCCGAAGTTATGGCAGACAGAAGCCGAGGCGCTTTGCCCGAGATCTTCAACAACAAGAACCCGCTTTACAAGTCCTTCACTATGTTCCAGGTCGAAGTGAACAACAATCTCTCCCACATCTTCAAGGATATTCCCCGGGAGAACAGGGACAAGTGGTGGAGTGCCGTGCTCGGTATTCTTGCAAAGCTTTTCTTTGGAATATGGATCTTCAACGAAACCTCCGAAAAGTTGGTGGGACGGCGAATGGCGGGTACCGATGTCATTGACGCTGCAAACGATGTTATAGGCGATCTTTCCGGATATCAGCTTCCCAATACGTGGGATCTAATTGAGGCAATTATCAAAGGCGAAGATATCGGTGCTATGTTTGAGACAAACAAAGTGAGCGCAGGTCAGGCAATATTGAACCTCGGCGGAACTGCTGCAGAAGATCTTCCGTTTGTCAGCAGCTTCCTCGGCGGCGGTGATCTTCCCGTTGGCTCGGCAATGCCGGACTTATCAAAGCTGTTACCACTTCTCGACTCTGACAAAGACACCGAAAACGTAAAGCAAACTGTATATGAGGAATTGTTGAAGCCTGTCTCCTATGCGGTTCTCCCCTTCGGTGCGAATCAACTTTCCAAAACAGCAAAAGGACACCAGGCTCTCCGAGAGGGCGGATCATACAAGACCAACTCTAAAGGCGAAGAGATTCTGCAGTACCCCATTTATGCCGAGAACAAAGGTGAGGCTATATGGAACTTCATCAAAGCCACAGTATTTGGAAAGTCCTCCTTCCCCGGTGCGCGTGAATGGGTGGAAAATGATTTCAAATCACTTTCGGCTCGCGGAACGGCAGCTTACAAGGGTATGATAGCCGCAGGAGTTCCCGAAAAAGACGCTTACGATCTTGTGATAGATATCGCGTCTGTAAGCCCTTCCGATCAAGAGATCATGGAACAGGTCATTTCGATGGGCGGAGTTGACAGAGTATTCAGTGAGACTGTCAGCAATGGTCCCACGTCCGCCGAGCTGAAATGCGAGATCATCCGAAATGCCGATATTTCGGGCGAGGGCAAGGCCATTCTTTACTTTTCAATGATCGCAAATGAATCCGAATGCAATTTCATGTCTTCAATGCAAGAGGCGGGGGCTGATATGGGTGCAGTGGTCGCTGAGCTTCTTGACACCAGCGCAAAATCCTCCGACCGCAAATATGCGGCCATAATGTCCTCCGGCTTGCCTGAAGCGGAACAGCTCTGGCAGATATATCTGCTTGATACCAGCGCAGAGAAATCCACTCACAAGCGTTACTACGTTGCCAGCGACACGTTCGGAATATCGCCAAATGAGTATCGAGTAGCCAAAGATTTTGTTACTGAACATCTCAACGGTGCGAGTTTATCAAATATGAGAGTAGAAGAAGCAATCCGCGAATATGCAAAGACAGTCCCCTTAACAAAAATTGAGAAAGCTGCTCTTTGGCAAATTATTCTTGGCCGTGATTCGGCAAAGAACAATCCGTTCGATGTTTCTACCGGAGAAAAAGTGGTTCGCGCCATGGCGAATTATGACGAAGAGGAACGTGCGTTCTACGAAAAGTACGGCCCTAAGCCTACAAATTAAAAAATAACGTGCACTTTTTATCCTAAGGCGCATGTTAGACACAAAAAGCCTGCGGGAATCTCCCCGCAGGCTGATTTTTTTCTGCAAACATGTAAATTCGTACACGATTCGTACACTCAAAAGCAAAAACCCTTGAAAACAAAGGGTTTTCAAGGGTTTTGGCGGAGAAGGAGAGATTTGAACTCTCGCGCCGGTTAAATCCGACCTACACCCTTAGCAGGGGCGCCTCTTCGGCCTCTTGAGTACTTCTCCATAGGTACAAACGCCGTTTCTCAATTTGTACCTTGGTATTATACCCCAATCAGACCAATTTGTCAAGTCCTTTTCGCAAATAATTTAACTTTCATTTTTCGACTCGAAGCTATTTTGCCCCAAAAGCGTCTCCAGAATCTTCACCATCTTCTCGTCGGGGCAAAATTTTATCAGTGCCGTCCCCTCGGGCAGAGACGCCTTGATAAAATATGCGCCTTTGGAAAAAATTTCGGGGCAATAGTTATAGCAAAACGGTTTGTCCCGACGCAATCTTCTGCCCACACCGTGCCCGGCGGGAACAAACTCGATTATCTCGTCTACTGAAATTCTGCAAACCACCGTCGACTTCTTGCCGCCAATCTCGTTTATGACCAGATCGTACCCTGCCATGCCGCGATCGGTGGTAGAATAAGCATACTGCTTTACCACGTACCGAGTAGCCATAAATATTGCAACCACAAGAAAGCAAACTCCTACGGTCTGATAGACAAATGGAGGCTTGAACAGATTTGCCGCATAGAAAAAGCCAAGTCCGATGGCAAATCCAAGTATGCACAAAAATTGCGCGTATTTATTTTTTTGCTCGGGTATAAAGCTGTATTCGTACATTGATTCGTTCCTTTTCGTTGATTTTTACTTTACTTTCCCATTATATAATTTTGTCGCGTTTCTGTCAAGCGATATTGACAAAACAAACCCGAAAGAGTATAATATACCAAGAATATTTACAGCGGAAGGATTTTCTGAAAACGATGGTCAAAGGCTCAAAAATTCTGAAAATTTCATTAAAGGTGCTCTTTTACCTTTTTGTAATATCGGTCAACGCCATAATGCTCTGGCGAGTGCTTTTTTCGGGGGATCCCGCAAAAATTCAACGCCTGACAGTCAACGACGACCTGCGCGAGGCTTACTCGGACGGTCAACTGCTTCTTGAAACACAGGAACAACGCACTCTCACCTCAAACGGGCTTTTTGCAGTGCGTGAATGCATCTTTAGTCCCGAAGCAAAGCAGATACAGATAGTGGTCCGTTACAACAACAGCACCCTGCGTCAGCTTGCAAAGGGTTACGGTCTTGAAAACGTACCCGAAAAAACAGAGGAGCTTTTCGACGTCTCTATCGTGAAGACCACCGACAAAACACCTCTTGACATCACCGACAACACTAATCCCGAAATGCTGAACGAGGAGCGCTATCACCCCTCAGGAGAGCCTGACAGGGCATACAAGCGGCTTTACAGCTACCGCCGTTACGTTTTTGAAAACGTAAGCTATGAAGACGCCGTCGGAATGTTCGTTGACGTCTACTACAAGGGCGACATCGACTACGAAAAAACGCCCTACGGCGCGCTCTGCATCTATGAGGACGGCTATCCCGTGGAAGAGGTAAAGCTGTCGGGCAGCGATAAAAAGGCACTGAAAAAGGAAGGCTGAAATGGGAAGATTTGACGGATATTTACTCGTTTCCGACATGGACGGAACTCTCATAAACTCAAAAACACAGCAGATCGACGAAGGAAACCTCCGTGCCATTGAGGAATTTATGGCTGAGGGCGGATTGTTCGCCTTTGCCTCGGGAAGGACCGACGGCGAGCTTATCCGATATGACAATATCCTGCACTCAAACACCTACGCCATCTGCTTCAACGGCTCCTGTCTATACAATTTCGTAACAAAAGACAAGAAATATATTTCCATGCTGGGACGGGAGATACTTCCCTTCCTTGATTGGGTCAACGAAAAATTTCCCCGTGCCAGTATCGTTATGACAAACGACGACACCAACTGCATTTACCGCAGAAACCGCGGAAATGATATTCAGGACGCACTTTCGGGAATACCGTCAATAAATGTAGAGGACTATCACACCTTCCCGGGCAACTGGCTCAGACTTGCATTCTGGTTTGAAAGTCCTCAGGAAGCGGACGAATTTTTTAACAGCGCAGTCTCACACGGCATCACCGAGGGCTATGATCTTATGCGCTCTTACAGCATACTTTGCGAAATGATGCCAAAGACCTCAAACAAGGGCGTGGCACTTGAGAAATTGCGCGAGCTTGTGCCTTCGATCAAGACCGCCGTTTCCGTAGGAGATGCGGACAACGATCTGCTCATGCAGCAGGTGGCGGATATCTCCTTTGCACCGTCAAACGCGATGGACCAGGTAAAAGACGTTGTTGATTTCGTTATGGAGGAAAGCTGTTGCGACAATGTGGTAGCAGCCGTCATTGAAAAACTGAAAAATATGTGAAAGAAATTTCCAAATACCCCCTTATGTCCTTGACATAAGGGGGTATTTGTGTTAAAATTGTCGTGTGTGCGACATACACCCATTAAAAGCAGTCCCATATGGCGACGGAATGGAGAAGAAATATGCAGATAAAAATGCTTGAAGGTGAATATTGGTGGGCAGGCGCGGTCAGCCATGGCCACAAAATGCCTTTTAATGAAAAGAGCGACAGCGATGCGTCTATGCTCAAGGGAACACAATTTTGCGGTTGCGACCAGTTCGCGCCCGTTATGGTCTCGTCCAAAGGACGTTATTTCTGGTCGGACAAGCCCTTTGAAATAACCGTAAAGGACGGCATCATCGAAATAGAGGGCGAGGGCGGTCAGCTTTACGAGGGATTTGAGAACCTCAAGGGTGCGTACCTGGCAGCCTGCCGTGCTCACTTCCCCTTTGACGGCAGACTTCCCGACAGTGATTTCTTCACTCACCCGCAGTACAACACCTGGATCGAGCTTGGAATCGATCAATTTCAGGACAGGATCATAAAATACGCGGAGGAGATCGTAGCAAACGGCTTCAAGCCCGGAATCCTTATGATCGACGGAGGCTGGCAGGAAGAATACGGCGTTTACGAGTTCTTCAACATGAGAAAGGTTCCCGAACCAAAAAAGATGGTGGACCGTCTCCACGAGCTTGGCTTTAAGGTCATGCTTTGGGTATCCCCCATCGTTCCCGGCGCAGGTTGGCGCTTTAAAGAGCTTCGCTCAAAGGGCTATCTTGTAAAGGATGCGGAAAACAAGACCGCATTCCGCACCTGGTGGAGCGGCATCAGTCCCGTTATGGACCTTTCCAACCCCGACTGCTTCAAGTGGTACACCGACCTGCTCAATTCCGACATGGAAAACTACGGAGTTGACGGCTTCAAATTCGACGCGGGCGACGGATATATGTACCGCGATGATGATATTACATACGGAAACGTGCTGGGACGCGAGCAGACCATGATGTACAACCTCTTTGGCGAGCAGTATCCCTTAAATGAGTTCAGAGCGGCATGGAAGTGCGGCGGACACCCCATCGTTGCCCGTCTGCAGGACAAAAATCACCGTTGGAAGGACGGCGCATTCGACTGTCTTATTCCCCACACCATCATTCAGGGTCTTGCGGGCTACGCATACTGCTGTCCCGACATGGTGGGCGGCGGCATGATCTCAACCATCGGTGACGACAAGCCTATGGACGAAGAGCTTTTCGTCCGTTGGGCACAGGCAAACGCTCTCATGGGCATGATGCAGATGTCGATCGCTCCCTGGAGAGTTCTGAGCGAGGACAGCTACCGCATAGTAAAGGACGCCATCGACCTTCACGAACGGTTCGGCCCCCTGTTTTACGAGCTTGCCGTTCACGCTTCAAAAACGGGCGAGCCTATCGTCCGCCACATGGCGTACGAATTCCCCGACGAAGGTTTTGAGGCTTGCAACGATATGTTCATGCTCGGTTCGAATTATCTGGTTGCTCCGGTTGTTGAACAGGGTGCAAGAGAAAAAGTAGTAAAGCTCCCCGCAGGTGCAAAGTGGATAAACGACAGAGGTCAGGAATTTGACGGCGGTCAGACCGTCGTCGAGGACGCGCCTCTTGACAGACTCGTATATTACAAGAAAATTTAAGGAGAGAAAAATGGAAACTAAGATCCTTGAAGGCGAATATTGGTGGGGTGGTTGCGTTGTAGGCTCCGACAAAATGCCCTACAGCGCGGAAACAAGCATAAAGATCGACCTGGAGGAACAGAGATCGACTCAGTCCGCACCCCTTTTCCTTTCAAGCAAGGGAAGATACATCTGGTGCAACGAGCCCTTCAGAATCGAATTTGACGGCGGCGTTATCCGCGCTGAGTGCGATTACGATACGCCCGTGATTTTGAATGAGGACGGCAAAAATCTGCGTGATGCTTACATCAATGCAATGAACGCCCACTTCCCCTTCGAGAAGAATATTTACACCCCCCGCGAATTTTATAAAGCCCCCCAGTTCAACGACTGGATGGGACTCATCAAAAATCAGACGCAGGAAGGCATCATCAAGTATGCCGAGGAGATCGTCGCAAACGGCTACACTCCCGGAATCCTTATGATCGACGACGGCTGGCAGAGAAGATACGGCGTGTGGGATTTTGACCCCGAAAAGTTCACCAATCCCAAGGCCATGGTAGACAGACTCCACGAGCTTGGATTTATCGTCATGATCTGGGTAACTCCCTTTATCTGCACCGAGGGCGACGAGTTCCTGGCACTTTATCAGCCGCGCGCAACCGAAAGCGGCCAGGAGATCCAGCTCAAGAATCACTTCGTCCGCAACGAAAAGGGCGAGATCTGCCTGATGAAATGGTGGAACGGATTTTCCGCCGTTCTCAACTTCATGCTTCCCGACGACTGCGCTGAAATGGACAGACAGCTCAACCGCCTCATCGATGAATTCGGCATCGACGGATTCAAATTCGACGGCGGCTCTTACCGCCCCAGCTCCTTTGCAAACGCAAATTCGATCTACGGCGGATATACACGCGCTCAATTGAGCAAGGCTTGGGTAAAATACGGCTCCAAGTTCAAGTTCCACGAGTTCAAGGACACTTGGGACATGGGCGGTTACCATACGGTACAGCGCCTTTGGGACAAGCGCCACGCCTGGGAGCGCAACGGCCTTGACTGCCTCATCCCCAACGGAATCTTCACAGGCCTTATCGGAAGTCCCTTTATCTGCCCCGACATGGTTGGCGGCGGCGAGTGGACCTGCGCAGCCTTCGGCACCTTTGACGACGAGCTCTTTGCCCGCATGGCAGAGACAGCAGCCCTCTTCCCCATGATGCAGTTCTCCGCTCTTCCTTGGAGACATCTGGGAGACGAAGCTGTAAAGATCTGTCACGACATGGCAAAGCTCCACGAGGAGATGTTCCCCGAGATCGAAAAAATACTCTCTGAAACAGAGAAAACAGGAGAGCCTATTGTTCGCCATATGGCATATGAGTTCCCTGATGAGGGATACGAGACAATAAATGATATGTTTATGCTCGGGTCCGATTATCTGGTTGCACCCGTGGTTAAACAGGGCGCAAGAGAAAAAGTAGTAAAGCTGCCCCGCGGACGCTGGATAAACGATCGCGGCGTTGAATACGAGGGCGGTCAGACGATCACCGAGGACGCGCCGCTTGACAGACTCGTATATTACAAGAAAATTTAAGGAGAGAGAAATGGAAACTAAGATTCTTGAAGGCGAATATTGGTGGGGTGGTTGCGTTGTAGGCTCCGAAAAAATGCCATTCCACTCCGAAACAGTGTTTAAAATAGACCTTGAAAGACAAAGACGCACTCAGTCCGCACCCCTGTTCGTGTCGAGCAAGGTACGCTTTATCTGGTGCGAGGAGCCCTTTGCCATCGAGTTTAATATGGGCACGATCACCGCTTCCTGCGAGTACGATTCCCCCATCATTCTCAACGAGGACGGAAAAAATCTGCGCGACGCGTACATAAACGCAATGAACGCATACTTCCCCTTTGAAAAGGATATTCACACACCCCGTGAGTTCTACGAGCACCCCCAGTTCAACACCTGGATGGAGCTGATCAAGAACCAGAACGAAAAGGATATCATCAAATACGCCGAGGAGATCGTTGAAAACGGCTATACGCCCGGAATCCTCATGATCGATGGAGGCTGGCAGAAGAAACAGGGCGTGTGGGACTTCAATCCCGAGCTGATAAGCGACCCTAAGGGTATGGTCGACCGGCTCCACGAGCTTGGCTTTATCGTCATGATCTGGGTCAGCCCCTTTATCTGCACCGAGGGCGACCACTTCCTGAGCATGTACCAGCCCAGAGCTACCGAAAGCGGAGCCGAGATCAAGCGCGACAACCATTTCGTGCGCGTTGGCAAAGGCGATATCTGCATTACAAAATGGTGGAGCGGATACAGTGCTATCCACAACTTCCTGCTTCCCGACGATTGCGCGGAAATGGATCAACAGCTTGAGCGTCTCATAAACGAATTCGGCTTTGACGGCTTTAAATTCGACGGCGGTTCTTACCTGCCCAACAGCTTCTTCAACGGCACCGACATCTACGGCGGCTACACCTTTGCACAGCTGAGCCAGGCGTGGGTGCGCTACGGTTCAAAATATAAATACCACGAGTACAAGGACACCTGGAAAATGGGCGGTTCTCACACCGTTCAGCGCCTTTGGGACAAGCAGCACAGATGGGAAAATAACGGTCTTGACTGCCTTATCCCCAACGGTATCTTCACGGGTCTTATCGGTTGTCCTTTCATCTGCCCCGACATGGTCGGCGGCGGCGAGTGGACCTGCGCGGCGTTCGGAACATTCCAGGACGAGCTGTTCGTCCGCATGGCACAGACCTCCGCGCTCTTCCCCATGATGCAGTTCTCGGCTCTGCCCTGGAAGCATCTGAGCCCCGAGGCGGCAGAGATCTGCCACGATATGGCAAGATTGCATGAGCGCATGTACCCTGTGATCGAAAAGTTCCTGAATATCGCGGAGAAGACGGGCGAGCCTATCGTCCGCCACCTGGCATACCAATTCCCCGAGGAGGGATACGAGACGGTCAATGATATGTTTATGCTGGGAGATGAATACCTCGTAGCACCCGTTGTGTGCGAGGGTCAGAGAGAAAAGACCGTTCGCCTGCCCAAGAATACCAAGTGGGTAAACGATCTGGGCGTTGAATACGAAGGAGGCACAACGATCACCGAGAACGTGCCCCTGGAGAGACTTGTTTACTACAAGAGAATAGGGTGATTTTTATCGGGGGATGACTTGTGCATCCCTCGATTTTTGTTCTTGACAAATCCGTTGAAATAATGTATAATTTAAGGGCTTGCAAAAGCACTACGCGGGCGTGGCGGAATTGGCAGACGCGCCAGACTTAGGATCTGGTGTCCCCGACGTGAAGGTTCAAGTCCTTTCCTTTGCCCGATAACTTTGTGGACTTATCAGGGGTCTACAAGGTTTTTTTATTTGAATAACAAATCTTTTTACTCGTAAGACTCCTTCCCTCATTTCGGGCAGTCTTGCGAGTATTTTTTTAAGGAGTTTTGTTATGCAAAGAATCAAAATGAATTCATTAAACACCAGCGACCTTTCCCTTTCCAATTGCCTAAAAGGCTATTTAGATAAATGCAAAGCAAGAAATCTATCAATTCGAACCCTGGAAATATACGAGGAACGACTTTCGGTATTCCTAAAATTCGCCGAAAGCGAAAATGTATCTACCACTGATCTTTCGCCAAATTTAATTGAAAAGTTTATTCTTTATCTTCAGGCGAGAGGGTGTAATGATGTAACTATTCAGTCCTACATTCGGGATTTAAGAGCATTCTTTTATCACCTTATGGACTCCGATTACATTCAGCCATTCAAAATAAGACTCCCCAAAGCTGACGCAAAAATTAAAGAAACATATACAGACGAGGAATTAAAACTGCTTCTGAAAAAGCCAAATCTCAAGCGTTGTGAATTCAACGAGTACAAAACGTGGGTATTCTCCAATTATTTACTTGCTACTGGAAACCGTATATCAACCGTTTTGAATCTTCAAATTAGGGACTTGGATTTTGACAACAACGTTATTCAGCTTAATAAAACGAAGAACCGCAAGGCTCAAATCGTCCCTATGGCTTCATCGTTGGCAGTAATACTGAAAGAATACCTTACCTACCGCAAGGGAGAGCTTGACGATTATGTTTTCTGTAATTCCTACGGAGGACAAGGGGAAATCCGTTCCTATCAGGAAATGTTAGCCAAATACAATAAGGCTAGAGGGGTAAGCAAAACCTCTGCCCACCTTTATCGTCACACTTTCGCTAAACGCTGGATTCTCAACGGTGGAGATATTTTCAGACTTCAAAAGTTACTCGGTCACAGCGATTTATCTGTTGTAAAAAACTATGTAAATATATTCAGCAAGGATTTATCTAAAGACTACAACAATTATAACCCTCTCGACACGCTGGGAACTATAAGAAATCAAGTAAAAATCGGATTTCACAGCTGAGGGTGTAATATTATGAAGGAACACAACTACTTACCCGATATAGGATTCCCAGTCGAGGTTTTCATAGCCATGAGTGGAGAACAATCAATAAGACAAGGCTGTCGACAATGCCTATCCCCTAAGTTCCCCGATAGTAGCCGTGTTTACGGTCTGCTGAAAGATATAGACGATAAGCTGTGCATTTATAAGCGCGTCGGGTGGACTACTGTTATATGCCTGGATAAGCGGAATTTTGACACCGTTTTGCGTTTTCTCTATCCGTCAGGCATTCCTGAGGGGTGGGACTATAAAGCACTCCTAAGGCTGATAAACGGGAGGCTAGTATGGATAATGGGCTTCGGTGACTGAGTATCAGCCTATGAGGTGTAACGGCGATACGGCGATAAAATCTTGAAAATTATAATTTTTCCGCCAGGAATAATCTAATACATATACGTTGACTCCGCTACGCTCCGTCAACTGTATATGTATTAAAAGATTGAGGGGGACTTCGCTTACGCTCGTCCCCAAATATAAGTGTTTTCTGCAACGGATATACGGAGATACTTTTTTAAAACTATTTTGTTTTATATAGAAAGAGTATAACAGTTGGGGTGATTTTTCGGCAACGCCCGAAAAATTATCCCCAGTATTAGACTCTTGAAAGAAAGGTAACAAAATATGACTACTCTTGAAAATTTATATTATGGGAATATTCAGCCTAATGAAGGAACAGCTAGGAATATTGATAGATCAAGAAATCTTGAAAGGTTATCCAGTAGGAATGAGGAAGAATTAGAATCTACTCTAACGGATAAGCAAAAAGAAACCTTTGAAAAGTATAAAGATTGTAACCGTGAGTTATTAGGGGGTACTGAGGTTAATGCCTTTGTAGATGGTTTTACTATTGCCATGAAAATTATGGTAGAAATAGGTAGCGTTAATTATAATACAGAGTAAATTATACATAAAAATGTGGGAGCATTTTGCTAGGCTTTGCCTGCGCAAAATACTCCCTTTCGTTGCTATGGCGTAAGCCATAGTCAACATTCTCCTTTGAACATATAAGATTTTTTGATTATAAAAAAATTATGTTTTATAAAAAGTTACCGCCGTACCGCCGTGGAACGCAGCAATTACAACCATTAGCATAAGTCAATAACACATACCGCTCATTCAAAAAAATCGTCAAAAAAGATATAATTATTGTGTGTGTACATAAAAAGTAAGGAGGGAGACACTTGGACTATACGGCTTTGGGTAAACGTATCCGAGAAGAACGATTAAAGTTGAATTTAACTCAGGAACAGTTGGCGGAAGATGTTGATCTCTCTACAGCTTACATAGGACAAATAGAAAGAGGAGAACGGCGTGTTTCTCTTGAAAACCTTA
>JAFQKA010000004.1 GCA_017397175.1 Clostridia bacterium
GGAAAAATCACGATGCAAAGTCTTTCGACTCGACATCGTGCTTTTTGTGTTGTTTGCTTCCAACCCTGTCAGACAGATGCCGTAAAAATTTCGTTTTTTCGGATTACTGTCTTATCGGCACAGAGGTTTTCTTCCCTCTTTTTTATTTCTTTTTCGGCAATTTTTCTCTCGACCCGTCGGGGCGCTCGATCACCGTGTTTTCAAGCTGTGCGCTAAAGGATGCGCGGAACTCTGCCAGATATTCACGACGCAGATCTGCTTGCTCGGCAAGCTCTGCCACGCTGAGCGGCTCTGTTTTTGACTTACGGGCGAGAAAATTTATTCTGTCAATTTTGCTTTTTTCCATTTCAGCCCTCCAAGGATTCGGGCAGTCCAAAGAAAAGTGCTTCTGCGTTTTCAGGATTTAGTGTGGCGGCAAAAACAACGTAGCCGTTCTTCTCTCCGATATAAGCAGACTTAAGTCTGGGTGTTTCCTCGGGAGCATAGCCGTTATAAAGCTCGATGCGATCATCTCGGTAGGTCTTGAGCAACTCAACGATCTCCGCCGCGGCGCCTTCATCATTCGCTTTGAAGATAACACACTCGTCCGACGCGATGGAAGCGGAGACGATGGCATAAACGTCAGTATATTTATCAATTATTCCGTATCTGAGCACAAGGCTGTCCGAATCAAGCTCGGTCATATCGGTCATTTCAAGTCCCGTAACCATATGCTCGACCGCCGCCTTCAGATCGGGAAGCTCAAAGGGAATTTCCCTCTTCTCGGTGTCACTCACAGACTCGGAATCCGTCACCTTTCCCGTTTCCTCGGGCTTATCCTTTGGCGTGCAGGCAACGAGAGCAACGGCAAAGGCGAATATCATCAATAATACAAGAAATCTTTTCAATTTAACAGTCCCCTCAATTGTTAGTAGGAATCGCGTGGGTCTTGACATATTCCATCAGAAGCTTGCTGGATTTTCCGCTCAGGTGGATCCCCTCGCTTGAATGGGCAGGATCAAGCTGACCGTCCTCGGTCGCAAACAGATGGTAAGTATCAAGATAATGGAGCTTCAGTTCGTTTGCCATTTCGATCATGGCAATATTAAGATCTAAAATTCTGGGATTGGCTTCGTAGCCCTTGTATCCCGAAACATATTTACAGGAATTGAAAACAGGCATGACACCCAAGATACAGATCTGAGCCTCGGGCTGTATTTCTCTGACCTTTTCGACAGCAGACTTATACCCTCTGATGATCGCAGGAGTTCCTCCGCCCGAGCCAAGCTCGTTTATACCGAACATCATATAAATACGCTTGAACTGCCGTCCGCTCTGCTTTATGGCGTCGATTATGGTGACCTTCTGCACGGCACCGTTCACCATTATATTCACGCCCTCGCGGGTGTCTATCTGGGATGCTGTCACGGAAACTGCAGTATAGAAGGTTGCCGCTGATTCCTTAGAGCAAGCAAGCTCAACGCCCTGCATTCTGGAGTCACCGATAAACAGAGTATCGGCAAAATAATCGTCGGTGGCAGGCGCGGTCTCAGAAAGAACGCAAGGCCATTCAAAACGGTTTTCAGGTGGGCTTACAATAATATCATTTCCACTTTCCGAGTCACTTGAAGGCTCGTCGGACGAAGAATCGGAAGAGCTGTCCGACGAAGAATCGGAAGACGGGTCGGAAGATGAGTCACCGCCGTCGGTCGTGTCGTCGCTTTGAGTGTCGGGAGGCGTGGTTTCGGTAGTATCCGGCTCGCTTGTGACAGGCTCGGTCACCTGAGGCGTGGTTACGGGAGGCGTTGTCACAGGAGGCGGCGTGGTTTCCGTCGTCTGGGGCACGCGCTCGGTCTCCGTAGTGTCGGGAGTAGTTCCCTCCGTATCGGTCGCCACAGGAGTGTCGGGAGTTTTTTGAGTATCCGAATCGGTATAAACGGGCGGTTTAAAATCGTTGTCCTTACCGAACAGACCTCTGATATTTATGATACCGTTAGCTGAAAGCACGGCAAAAACGGCGAGTAGCATCGCCGAGGTAAAAGCAATTATAATAATTCTTTTGCGTCTTTGTTCTTTTTTTCTTCTTTTTTGCACATCGAGACGCAAACCCGATCTGCGCTGATTGTGGTTGTTGTACTGATACATTATTCACCAAATCTATATATTTTAAAGCGGCAAAACGCCGCAAATTTATCTATCCTAATTATTTTATCATCATCTAAAGAATATTTCAAGGAAATTCGACAAATATTTTTTTCAAAAATCGACATTTCTCGAATATTTACATTCTGTTAACATTTTTCTTTTCCTGTTCTTTCCTTTTTTCAAAAAAGTATTGTAAAAAAATCTCTTTTGTGGTACAATTCAACCAAATGATATTAACATATCGAATTAAGGAGAGAAAAATGAAAAATCACATTTACGTGGCCGCCTGTGATAAGACCGGCGGTATTTACCACTACACACAAAATCCCGACGGCAGCCTTGAATTTATTGACATTTATCCGCTTGACCGTCCAACCTATCTCGCAATCAGCCAAGGAAAAATGTACGTCACTATAAGAGCCCCTTGGGGTGACGGCTCGGACAGCGGGGTTATTTCACTTGACATAGATGAAAACGGCTCTCTTTCAAATCCCTCCGAGATAAGCTCTACCGAGGGGCTTGTTGCCTGCCATCTGTGCGTAGACGAGGCAGACGGATCGGTATTTTGCGCAAATTACGTTTCGGGAAGCGTAAAAAAGATCGGCTGCAAGCTTTCGGTCCACGAGGGCAGCGGTCCGAATCTTCCAAGACAGGACAAGGCTCACACCCATTACGTTTGCCTTTCTCCCGACAAAAAATACATTTTTGCCGTGGATCTGGGCATCGATTCCATAATCGTTTACGATAAAGAGCTGAGCTGTCAGTCGGTGGCAAAGGTTCCTGCGGGACACGGCTGCCGCCACCTTATCTTTGCGCCCGACGGAAAGACGGTATTTTGCGCCAACGAGCTGGCATCTTCCCTTTCCGCCTTTTCCTATGAAAACGGAAAGCTGACCCTGCTTGATACCGTTTCAGGTCTTCCCGAGGGCTTTGCGGGCACTACAAAAGCATCTGCCATCCGATACAGCGACGGAAAGATCTATATGTCCCATCGAGGCTACGACACCATTGCCTGCTTCTCCTTTGACGGAGAAAAGCTTTCCCTTGAATCCAACAGCTGGGTTGGCGGCGAGTTCCCCCGCGACTTTGACTTTATCGGCGGTTACGTTTACTCAACCAACGAGCTGACAAACAATGTGACCGTGCTGAAAAAGAACGCAGACGGATCTTTGTCACCTCTGCCTTTCATGTACGCAACAGCACCCGACCCACTTTGCGTTGTTTCCGTATCCCTTTGATATAAAAACTCCGAAGCGAATTTTCGCTTCGGAGTTTTTATATAGTGTGAGAATATTGAAGATCGGCCACCACGTCTGCAAGGGTACAAGGTGTAACGCTCCCGTCTGTCAGCGCATTGAATATTTTCATCGCTTCTTCAAGCGAAACGCCGAGACGATTTGTCTCACAGATCCCTCTGAATTCAACGGTCACAAAGAAAATCGCTGTCTTTTCGTCTCTCGCAAACAAAATATATTTTATGTCCTCGCCCAGAAGCGTCTTTTCTCTGCGGGCGAGGATCATTTTACTTTCCAAATCCATAGCACTGTCCTTTCAAATTTGAGATATCTCGAATATATTGTACCATGTTTTTGATAAAATTGCAAAATATGCAAAAAACGATAAATATTCAAAGCAGTCCCACAAAGGCAGTTAAAATCCTCTGTTTTTTCAAATTTTGCAAGAATATTTTTGTTTTTTTGATTAAAATCAAGTATATGTTCACCACTCTCGGTCTTTACAAAAGAAAATAAAAAAGTTTATGCAAGAATATTTAAACTTTAAAAAGTTAATTTATAAACCGTGTATAACAATATTGCCTTTGACACGTCCATAGAATATGGCAATTATTAAACTTTTAATTAAAAACATTTAATAATCAAAAAACAACCAAAAAACTCCATCTTTTGAGAAAAAGATGGAGTTTTTTTGGTTTTAGAGAACCCTTTCGCCGCTTTCGCTGTCGAAAATCGCCGACGTACAACGAGGAAGAGTTACCGTAATTTTCTTGCCGTTGGACAATGTGAGCGTTCTCTCACCGCCCTCGTAGCAGTTGAGGATCACAAGTCCGCAGCCCGCCTGAACAGCATCGCCCGACTCGCAATAAAGATGCACACCGCTCTCTCTGAGTATCTCACGCATAAAATCGGTGCTCGTGCGCTGGAACGCCGCAAAGAACATATTTCCGCGACGGGCGCAGGCGATCTTGCCGCTTTCCGCATATCGAAGAAGCTCTGTGTCATATCCGTTTTCAATATAAAGCTGAGGGGAAATATCCATGGTCTTGTTCTCGACCGACGCGCCCTCGCACTTATTCCAAACGGAGCGCGCAGTACGTTCTTCCCTGTCGAGAATTCCAACCTTCATGCCCGTAAGCGCCTCAATGTTTGCAAGACCTGCGGTCTTGCCGTCACAAAAGCCCGCCGCGCCCGTAAACAGAACCGTTTTACCCTCACATCTGCGAGATATCATTTCCCGGTCAGTCTCGGTCAGAAGCACGCAGTTGGTGAAAATGATACACTTATATCTTTCTATCTCTGCGATCTCAAGATCGGGCAGGTAGATCTCGTCATAAGCCGCGCCCGCAAAAGAAATAGAGGAATGAAGCTGATATTCGTCCTCGGTGAAGTTTTTCTGATAAAATCTTCCCTTGGGGTTGTGAACTATCAGCACGTCGGCTGACGCCTTATAGGGTCGCGAGGTGTATTTTTGCATAGCCGACTGCATTTTCCCGATCTCAGCCATAAGCTCGGGAGTATCCCACCAGCCCACCTTACGGAAAATACTTCCCGCCATGGAATTAGTCACGCCTGCCCTGAGCAGCTTGGGAATAACTCGATGGTCATAATACCAAAAGCCCTGGCCGGCCAGTATTGGGTGGAAGGTGCATTTGCGGAGCTGAAATATTGTTTCATCGAGCTTGTCGGGATCGCCGTGTGGGAAGAAATCCAGCCCCTCGGGATTCTGATCCATCTCTGTGAACCACAGCTTGCCGTGAAGTCTGCAGGATTCGAGAACGCCGCGGCTCATGGGCGCACCCACCACCAGCTTGCGGTTATCACCGTAAGGGAAGGGGCCGCTGAGAAAGTCAACGTTTTCGTCCTCGAACATACGCTCCGGAAGCAGGTGTCCTCTGACAGGTGCCGACTGCTCGGCAACACAAACGTAATAGCCGTAGAATGTTCCCGCCAGCACGGGTCTGTTCCAATTTTCCTTTACAACGCGGCAAAATCTGCTGATAGCCTCAACCGTTGTCAGCTGAATGGTGTACTGGGAATCTATTATCTGCATAGAATCCGCAGGGTCGCGGTAGTCGCCGAGGCTTGCTTTTTGAGTCCAATCGGGCTTCATCCGAGCATTGTCGAAATCCACCTCGTTATCGTTCCACGCCGCTCTGAGTGCCTCAACTGTGCCGTATTTTTCACGCAGGTACTTACACAAACGGCGGCGCATATGCTCCGAGGTATCGTTCACCCACTGATGCCATTCCCCGAACATTCCGTATGCCACTTGAATCGCAATGACGTGGCGCCCCTCTTCGGTGTCGCAAAGAGTACGGCAAAGCTGTGCCAGAATATCGCTGACCTCATCAAGCCATTTTTCCGAGGCGATACTTGCGCGCAAATGGTTGTCCGCCGCATCATCACCCCGAATAAGACGTGCCTGCTCGCCGTCATCGACCCCGAGCTCTCCGTTCACCAAAACACATTCGTCGGGGTTATCGCGGATCCACCAATAAGGAGGGTTCATATGCAGTCTTATCATAATTCCCGCATCGGGATTTGCGTCAAGAGCTCCTGCGATCTCTGCCTGAACGGCATCGAACTCAATAGGGGACGACTTATGCCAACCGATACAGATCGCCGTGTCGACCGAAACGAGGTTTATACCCGCGCGGGCAAAATTGGCGATGTTACGCTGTGCCTGCGCCGTATTGCTCCTTGAAGCGGGAATATCGCTGAGAGCATAGAGCACCGGCGCGGTCTTTTCACCGTTTATGTACAGACCAACACTGCCGTCTGTTGTTTTTATTTCAGCATTGTAAGTCATTTTCTCCTCCTGTCAGATGATTATTTCAAAGTCGTTTTTACAGTTCTTGCCAAGGTGAACGGTCTTCTTTACCTCGCCCGATGCCGTCTTTACCGTCAACTCATAGTCACCGTAAAAGCCCTTGAATTTTGCCGCGCCGTTCTTTGAGTGAACTTGCGTTTCTGTGTGCCATTCCTCGTGGATAAGCTTTTTGAGCATATTGTATGCAGGCTTTTTCGTAAAATCGAAGCGGATAAGTCCGCCGCGGTAGTAGTTCTCACCCGCCGTCATGTCGCCCGGCTCTGCCGCGTGAGCATAGCCGTCAACCGTGTTCCAATAGATGATCTGCTCCATGTCCTTATGGCTGAACCAAATGGAGTAAAGACGGCGCAGAATATCCGCCTGCTTTTCCTCGTCTGCCGCCTCGTCCGTATAGCAAGGAATAGTTACCTCGGTTATCTGCAGAGGCTTGCCAAGCGTTCCGTAAAGGTCAAGCACGCCAAAGATGTGACTTGGATCATAATGGCGGCGGGTCCTTGCGTATTCATCTTCACGTTTGAAGAACATATGGTACTGCATACCGATAGCGTCAATGGGGGTTCCCTTCTTCAGCTCACGCTCGATCTGCATGAAATAGCGCTCGTTGGTTTTGTGTCCCTCGCGCCACAGATCCGACTGCTCGTTTATGCCAAGCTGATTTGCAGGGAAATATTTTCTTGCAGTCCTGAAACAATATTCAACGAAATCCGGCTCGTTAAAGAGCGCCGTTCTCTCGCTCCACCACCAGGTCTCGTTTGTGACCTCGATAGTTCTGATCTTATCCGCGTAGCGTTCGGAGATCTCACGGCAGCGACGTTCATATTCGCGCTTGCACTCCTCAACGGGCGCGTCCCAGAGCCACTGAGGGAAGAAATGATCGTATGCCAATGCGTGCTCACGAGGCTCGATACCGTGTTTTTCGCAGAATGCCATGCAAGCGTCAATGGGGGGTCTGCGGTAAAGAGGAGTGCTTTCCTTTTCGTAGCGAAGATGACCGCGCTCGGGCTCGGTGCTGTCCCAATAGAAAGGAAGTGTCGCCATGTTGAAAAGGTCCGCAAAATACTCCTCATAGAGGCGGTTCTTCTCCTCGGTCTCAAGCTGCCCCAGCATAAAGCAATTTGCTCCAAAGCGGAATTCGTGATTCTTCTGAATCGCCGTGATCTCGCCGTTCACGGGTTTTCCGTCCTTGTCTTTCAGCGTAACTGTGGCAAAGCCCTTTCTGTTTGCCTCGATGCCAAGGGCAACTCTGTCCTCGATCTCCTCGTTGTACTTCTCGAAAAATTCAAATACGTTGTTTTCCATTTTTGTGTCCCCTCATCTTCCAATTTCAGTAAACTGCTTTGCTATATCCGTGAGCACCTCGACCATAGTCTCCATAGATTGAGTGCAGATAAATTCGTACTTCCCGTGGAAATTCTCGCCGCCGGTGGACAGGTTCGGGCAAGGCAGACCCATATAAGAAAGTCTCGCGCCGTCCGTGCCGCCGCGGATTGCCACTATCTTCGGCTCCGCACCGCAGTTTGTCATTGCTTTTTTGGCAATGTCGATCAGATACATATGAGGCTCGACCATCTCGCGCATATTGCGGTAGCTTTCGGTCACCTTGACATCCACCGTGCCCTCTCCGTATTTTTCGTTCAGCCAATCGTCCGCGCGCTTGAAAATGCGGCATTTTTCCTCAAATTTCACAGCGTCGTGATCACGAATTATATATTCCATTCGGCAATTCTCAACGTCGCCCTCAATTCTGTCAAGGTGGAAAAATCCCTCGTAGCCTTCGGTGTACATAGGCTTGTCGAATGCGGGCAGAAGTGCCTCAAACTCAGCACCGATAAGGATCGCGTTCTTCATCTTGCCCTTAGCCGAGCCGGGGTGGATCGACGCGCCGTGGACCGTCAAAAGTCCTGCGGCGGCATTGAAGTTTTCATATTCGATCTCGCCAAGCTCGCCGCCGTCAACCGTGTAGGCAACCCGCGCACCAAAGCGCTCAACGTCAAAGAAATCCGCGCCGCGGCCTACCTCCTCGTCGGGAGTAAAGCCGATCTTTATCTCGCCATGCTTAATTTCAGGGTGAGTAAGCAGATACTCTGCCATAGTCATGATCTCGGCAACACCCGCCTTATCGTCAGCACCGAGCAGAGTGCTTCCGTCGGTATAGATCAGCTCCTTACCCTTGTAATGGGAAAGCGAGGGGAACATGGCAGGGGACATTTTTATACCTGTCTCGGCATTGAGTACAAGCTCTCCTCCGTCGTAATCCGAGGCGATCTGAGGATTTACCCCCTTGCCCGAATATGCGGGTGCAGTATCCATATGGGAGATAAAACCAACGGTTGGTACTTCCCTGTCGATATTTGATGGGATAGTGGCAAAAAGGTATCCGTTTTTGTCAAGCGTCACGTCGGAAGCCCCCATAGCGCAAAGTTCGGATTCAAGAAGTCTTGCAAGGTCCAGTTGCTTTTCGGTACTGGGGAATTGCTCAACACCGTCGCAGGACTGAGTATCGATTTTAATATATCTGAGAAATCTTTCTTTTACGTTTTCCATTTGTTTTTCCTTTCGTTATTTATGCTTATATTATACATCTTTTTTGCGTAAAATCAATAGATATTATTGACTTTTGCAAGATTTTAAAATATAATTAAAGTAATAAAATAAAAAGGAGAACCTTATGAAAAGAATAGACTTGCCCTTTGGCAGAGGATCCCTTCCCCTTGAAATAGAAGAAAGCAGACTGACGGGAGTTCTGCTCTCAAAAATACACGAATACACCCCTCCCATGGGTGAAAACGAGCTGGTGCTTGACGCCATGGCTAATCCCGTTGGTTCAAAAACGCTCCGCGAGCTTGCCACAGGCAAGAAAAACGTTGTGCTTATCGCCAGCGACCACACACGGCCTGTTCCGAGCAAAGTTATCGTCCCTCATATGCTCCGCGAGATCAGAGAGGGCAATCCCGATGCAGACATTACCATTCTTATTGCCACGGGTTGCCACCGAGGAACCACCAAGGACGAGCTTATCGGCAAATTCGGTGAGGAGATAGTCAAAAATGAGAAAATAGTCATTCACGACTGTGATACCCCGGACGTTACGTACCTTGGAAAGCTTCCCTCGGGCGGCGATCTGATCATAAACCGTCTTGCCGCCGAGGCTGACCTGCTTTGCTCCGAGGGATTCATCGAGCCTCATTTCTTTGCGGGTTTTTCGGGCGGAAGAAAGAGCGTTTTGCCCGGAATTGCGTCCAGAACCACCGTTCTTGCAAACCATTGCTCAAAATTCATTGCCAGCGACAAGGCGAGAACGGGTATAATTGAAGGCAACCCCATTCATGGGGACATGATCTTCGCCGCGGAAACGGCAAAGCTGGCTTACATAGTGAATGTAGTTATCAACGCTGAAAAACAAGTTATTCACGCGGTTGCAGGAGATGTTCGCGCGGCGCACCGTGCAGGCTGTGATTTCCTCGACAAATACTGCTGCGTAAAAGCGGCTCCCGCAGATATTGCAATATCCACCAACGGCGGTTACCCTCTCGACCAGAATATTTATCAGGCTGTCAAGGGCATGACCGCAGCTGAGGCCACCGTAAAGCGTGACGGTGTTATCATCATGTGCGCCGACAGCTCGGACGGTCACGGCGGAGAGAGCTTTTACAACTGCTTCAAAGAAGAAAAGGACCTTGCCCGTATGACACAACAATTCCTTGACACCCCTCAGGACAAGACCCTGCCCGATCAGTGGGAGGCGCAGGTGTTTGCCCGCGTGCTGACCCACGCGAGGGTGGTCTACGTATCAAACGCCCCCGACGAGATGATCCGTGAAATGCACATGACCCCTGCCCATTCAATGGACGAGGCTCTGAAGATCGCAGAGGAGATTCTCGGAAACCCCAACGCAACGGTAGCAGTCGTTCCCGACGGAGTTTCGGTTGCGGTAAAGGCGTAAAATTCGGATAAAAACAGGCTTCGGATGAAGCCTGTTTTTTATAAGCAAAAACCCCGCCGAAGCGGGGTTTTATTTGTTATATGCGAGCTATCAGAAGAATCCGTCGCCTACGTTGATGTCAACGTCGCCGATGGAAACTGTAAGAACATCAATCGCGTCTGCGGAGATCACTTCAAGCTCGGGAGCTGTGTAATTTTTCATATTCGTTTTCCTCCCTTAAATTACGATGCTTTCCAGATGATTTTGCGGTTTCCGACAGCTGCGGCAATGGTGCAGTCACTTGAAACGATGATATTCATCTTTTCAGCGGGATAGTATGCTGCAGTCATATCCCAAGTGAAATTTCCTGTAGTAGAAGAATCTACAGTTGTTCCGAAGCCTCTCAGGTCGATGAGCTGATTCTTCTGCACGCAGTTGGCGCTCCATGTGATATCGCTCATGTGCTTAACATAGTTTCCGTCTGAGTCTGTATGGCACCAGATAACGTCCTGTATATATGCCAGCATATGGAATGCGTGAGTTGCCTCGGTTGATTTACCCGAATCCAAAGAAAATCCATTAGGATAAACGATCGTCTTGACAGTCTCATTATACGTGGTTGTGGAATAGGGACCGCCGAAGATTCTTGCTCCGCCAACGCCTGTTACACCGTAGTCAACTACGATCGTGTGCGTCTGATAATAATAGGTCGTACTTGCCGCAAGCTTTGAGGGCGAACCCCAATAGTTTCCGTTATGAGGAATGGACGCACCCTTGAGGGTCACTCCGTCTTCGGCATATTTTTCGGTAGGTCTGTATGCAAGAACGTAGCCGCCGTCAATGTTATCCGGGAAGAAAAGATAATCAACGTTGCTACCGCCAGCCGATGTGCTTGTCATCGAATGGGAATGTGCCTTCATGCCCTCGATAACGTCCCAGAGGTATTTATCGGCAACCTTTTCGCTATTGATAAGGCCCTGCTTGAACAGACCGAGAGTTACGTCATAGAGGCTGATCGTATTCTTCTCTGTACCCGTGGAGTCTGTATAGCTGTTGGAAACAACGGAATACGTGCCGTCTGCCCACTGAATGTAGGTTGCGGCATAGATCTCGCCGTCATAGTTTGCCGCGGGAATACCGTAGAGTGTGTAGGCATAGCAATAAATGCCGCTTGCTGTATCTGTGCCCTCCTTAAGGAACTTGCCCTTAAGAGACATCTCGCCGTTTTCATATACTGCGATATCGTTCTTCTTGACCTTCTGGGTATTTGTGTCTGCAAGAAGAGCCGCCAGCTTTTCTGCTTCTCCACCGCTGCCGAGAGCCGCATAATAATCTGCGGTGCAGGCAACAACACCAACCTTTACGGGTGTACCTACAGAGGGAGTGTTTGCCGCATCCCATCTGAACAGGAAGCGAATAGCCACATTTTTGCCTGCTGCCGTATCGGTATCTGCGATCTTTACAAGTACGCCGTCAGTATAAATAGGAGCGTTCTTTGAGAAATAATCCTTAATGTCGGCATCATATGCCGTATGTGCCTTGAGGGTAACGTTTGTAACTGCAGCAAGTGCAGTTGCTGCCGCTGTATCGTCAACGTAAACACTGACACCGGAGCAGCTGTTGAATGCGTCTGTGCCCACAAGATAAGAATCGGACATCGGAACGCCGATATAAACGAACTTCAGAGAAGTACAGCCGTTGAACATATTGTTTCTGAGACCAACATAGTTTACCGTGTTGCTCTCGATGATAACTCTGGTTATGGATGTGCATCCTCTGAAGATCACGTTGGAAACACCCATCTTTGTGGCTGTGTTGGGTCCCTCAACAAGAGTTACCGCATTTGCGGGGCTGGTTGCCGTGTATGTTCCGTCTGTAGCAAATGTACCCTGCTGAACAGTTGTGAGAGAAGCCTTGTTAAGGAATATCTGGTTGTAATTGGTTGCGGCATTACCGGCGGATCTGAAAGAGAAGTCAGCTGTCATCTTGACAGTCTTAATATTTGTCAGATCATCTGCAACGTATGCGCCGAACTGCTCAGCAATAACAGGCTTTGTACCTGCATTGCCCTTGTAGGGTCTGAACTCAACGTTCTCAACCTGAGCACCGTAAGCGTCAAGCCAGGTTTCAAAGCTATGAGCATAGTAAGCCTTCTGGCCCCCTGCCCACTTTTCGCCCCAAAATCTCTCGTCGATTCCGGTTACGTCTGTAATAGTGCCCTCACCAACGTGTATACCGGCAGTGTTATTTCTTGCCGACATTGTGTTTTGGGTATTTGGCATGAACACGATGGTCTTTGTGGTGCTGTTGTAGTAAGCAAAGTAGTTCCAGCCCCAGTAGAAGTTAGCGTCGTTGAACGCGTAAGTGCTCTTTACCGTGGGGGATGCAACCTGTGTCCAGGCAGAGTTTCCGTCGATGTCGGAATATCCCGATGCCTCAACGCCGTCCTGGCTCATATCGAGGAGCGTAACTGTACCAACCCAATCGTCGGTAGCGAACGCCGTTACTGCCAGCGCAACAGTCAACACAAGTGCGATAATCAACGCAGGCAAAAGCTTTTTGAAAAGATTTTTCATTTTCGTTTTGTCCTTTCTTAGATCACGCGGTATAACTCGGATGTCTCCCCTGCCCTTTGGTTTTAAAATATAGTTTTATAAGGAGAGAAAGACAATGTTCTAAAAGCAATCGGGCAAGGGAGACATCTTTGTAAACCTTTTTTGTTTGGAAAAAATTATCATTTCCCTAGAAATATTATATCTCTTTCGAAAACTCTTGTCAATGCGTATTTTTATAATATCTTACTGTTTTTTTATCTATTCTTACTGTTTTTTGGGTTTTTTTTACTTTCAAAGACAAAACTCCGACAAAAACGTTATATATATTTTCACACAAAAAATCTCAGCGAAAAAATTTTCGCTGAGATCTTTGTTTTTACGATAATGCTATTTGTTGTTTATAAATGCATCTTGTTTTGCTTTACCCCTTGCGGTAGAACAGCTTTTTCGACAGTCTGTTTATCAGATAGTATTATTTTTTGCCGTGTCGACGCCTGCTGCGTTTGCAAGACCCAATCTTTCGATGGCAGCTTCGCGCATCTTATATTTCTGTATCTTTCCTGCCGCGTTCATGGGGAAGGAATCGACAAATTCAATGTATTTGGGAACCTTGTGGCGCGCCATGTGGCTCTTGATGTACTCGTTCATCTCCTCGACGGTACAGCTCTCGCCGTCCTTTAAGATGATACAAGCCATAGCCTCCTCGCCGTACTTTTTATCAGGCACGCCGATGACCTGCACGTCGCGGACCGCACTGTGAGTATAAATAAACTCCTCGATCTCCTTGGGATAAATGTTTTCGCCGCCGCGAATGATCATATCCTTGAGTCTACCCGTGATGCGATAGTTTCCGTCCTCGTCGCGCATGGCAAGATCTCCCGAATGGAGCCAGCCCTCGCTGTCGACAGTAGCCGCCGTCGCCTGAGGCATCTTGTAGTAGCCCTTCATGGTGTTATACCCTCTGGAGCAGAACTCGCCGTTGACACCCGCGCCCAATTCCTCGCCTGTTTCGGGGTCGATTATCTTACACTCAACGTGAGGGAAAGCGTAGCCGACCGTATCTGTACGCACCTCAAGGCTGTCGCCGCAAGCACTCATGGTGCTTCCGGGCGAGGACTCAGTCTGACCGTAAACGCTGACGATATCGGTCATATGCATCTCGTCGTCCTGTGCCGCGCGTCTCATAAGCTCGGGGGGACAGCCCGAGCCTGCCATGATTCCCGTTCTCATGTGGGAGAAATCGGTATTCTTATAATCGGGGTGGTTAAACATGGCAATAAACATGGTGGGAACGCCGTTAAAGCAGGTAATTCTTTCCTGATTTATGCACGCCAAGGACACCTTTGCGGAAAAATACGGCATGGGACACATGGTGGCGCCGTGGGTCATGGACGATGTCATGGAAAGCACCATTCCAAAGCAATGGAACATGGGCACCTGGATCATCATGCGGTCGGCCGTGGACAGATCCATGCGGTCACCGATACATTTGCCGTTATTTACTACATTATAGTGAGTCAGCATTACGCCCTTGGGGAAGCCCGTGGTTCCCGAGGTGTACTGCATATTGCACACGTCGTCGGAGCGCACCTGAGACGCCATGCGGTGTACCTGCTCAAGCGGTACCATGTCTGCACGGTCCATGGCTTCGTCAAATTCAAGGCAGCCCTTTTCCTTATAGCCTACCGTAATTACGTTACGCAAAAAGGGCAGCTTCTTACAATGGAGGGGCTGACCGGGCTTGGTGTCTTTCAGCTCGGGGCAAAGCTCGTTTATGATCCCTCTGTAATCGGAATCAAGGCAGTTCTCGATCATAACGAGAGTGTGAGTATCCGACTGACGGAGCAGATATTCCGCCTCGTGGATCTTATACGCAGTGTTCACAGTAACCAGCACCGCGCCGATCTTTGTAGTCGCCCAGAAGGTGATATACCATGCGGGGACGTTGGTCGCCCAGATAGCCACCTTACTACCTCTCTTTACACCAAGAGAAATAAGCGCACGGGCAAAATTGTCAACATCGTCGCGGAATTCGCTGTAAGTTCTTGTATAATCGAGGGTCGTGTACTTGAATGCGTACTGATCGGGAAATTCCTCGACCATGCGGTCAAGCACCTGAGGGAAGGTCTCGGAGATAAGCTCGTCCTTTTTCCAGACGAACTGACCCGTGTGGGTCTTGTTATCGTAAAGGGTCTTTTTCTTGCCGCGAGGGGAATCAAAACGGTTCATGTAGTTGACGAAATAGGGGAAAATGATCTCCCTGTCGTCGATCTCCTCCATCCACTCGGGCTTCCATTCGGCGGAAATGAATCCGTCGTAGTCAACCGAGCCAAGTGCCTGCATCATTTCGGCAATGGGAAGCGTACCCTCACCGATAAGAGTATAATTTTCACCGTCAAGTGAGTCACGCAGATGTGCGTGGCGAACGTACGCCCCGAGATTTTTGATGGTGGTATCGGCAGACTCCTTGTTATCAAAATAAGTATGCGTCATGTCCCAAAGAGCCGCAAGATTATCGCTTGCAAAGCTCTCAAGCAGCTCACGGAGCTTCGCGGTGTCGCAGAAAACGCCGCTGGTCTTTATCAGGATCGTGATCTTGAGTTTTTCCGCCTCGGGGATAAGTGTTTCAAGATTTGAATAGATATTTTCAAAGTTTTCGGACAATGCCACCACCGAGATGTTCTCCGTTTGCGCGTCGGATGCGATCCTCATAAGCTCTCTTGCCTCGTCCAGGCAATTATCCGCAGAAATATCGCAAGAGGAATCAAAGCAAGGAATGCGGAGCTTCTTCTCCCGGAGAAGTCTCACGGTCGCCGCCGTATTATACTTATGGAACGCGCCGCCGCGGTCAGTGAGAGAGGGACACTTTTGTACGTTATATATCTCGATTCCGCCAAATTCCATTTCGGTGGCGGTCTTTATGTTTTCTTCAAAGCTGAAGCTCTGCCAGCCTCTTGTTGAAAAGGATAAATTCATCTTTTATGCCTTCTTTCAGTTCTCTTTTTCTTCGTACACGATCTTATTCAGCGCGTTTATATACGCGTTGATGCTGGCACCGATAATGTCGGTTGATATTCCTCTGCCCGAATAAAGCTTACCCGAGCTGCGAAGCTTTACAACCGATTCACCCATGGCTTCTCTGCCCTCGGTCACAGCCTGGATCTGGAAATCGTCAAGCTCGAAGTGACGGCCCACGATCTGCTCGATGGCAAGGAAAGCCGCGTCAATAGGACCGTCGCCTATGCTGATGCCCTCGGTCATCTTTCCGTCCTCCGCCATTTTTACGTTGGCGGTGGCAGAGATGATGTTTCCCGTATTTATAACGTAGCTGTCAAGCTTATAGGTGGGAGGAACCTGCAAAGCCGCCGATGCAACGATTGCATCAAGCTCCTTTTCGCTTACAGTCTTTTTCTTTGCGGCGATCTTCTTAAACTCTTCGAAAACCTTTACGTTATCCTCGTCGGAAAGCTCGTAGCCCATGAGAGCAACGGCTTTTGCAACGGCGGTCAGATCGTCGTGCTCGCTGAGATAAGCCTCGCCATCACTCTGAACTCCGCTGTCAAAGGGAGAGTTCTTTGAACGGTTTGTACGGCACATCCAATCGATCTGATCGGTAATACGCTTGATCTGGGTCGCGTTGACGGTAGTTGAGGTATTTAAAACGTCCGCCTTGGCGGAGAGGATCCTTACGATATTGGCAAGGCTGACCGTCATACCGCCGTAAGATGCTGCCTTGATCTCGACCGCGCCGCCGCGAATCGATGCCACGGCACAGCCGTCAGCCATTGAAAGGCTGTCAGAGCAGCAAACGCCGAGACGAACGGTCTCGAGCTCGGGAATATTTGCGGTGATATTTTCGACAAACTCGGAAAATTCCGCGGGAAGAGAGGTTCCAGCCGTATCACACACGGTAACCGTTGTGGCACCCGCCGAAATCGCCGTTTTTACAGCCTCGGACAAGAACTGCATATCGCTTCTGGTCGCATCTTCCGCAATAAATTCCACATCATCGCAAAGTGCCTTGCACTTTGAAACGAGCGCACCGATAAGTTCAAGCATCGCCGCCGGTTTCTTGCCCGCAAGATATTCCATCTGAACGGCGCTGACGGGCAGCTGTACTTGGAGACGAGGGTGCTTTGCCTCACCCATTGCCGCCCAAACAGCGTCAATATTTTCCTCGTTCATACCTACCGGAACCGCAACCGCGCTTTCCTTTACCGCGGAGCAAACCGACTTTATAAGAAGGCTGTCAACCTTGATATTTTCAATGGAATTCAGCTCGATCACGTCGACGCGAAGCTTATCAAGTAGTTTTGCAAGCTCGATCTTCTCGCGGAAGCTGAGGGCATATCCTGCGTTCTTTCCCGACTGCTTGATAGTTACGTCTGTAATTGAGATACGTTTCATTTTTTCGACCTTGCCAAAAAGGCTTTCCTTTCTTGTATATAAAACAAAAGTCCCCGAGGTAAAAACCTCAGGGACGAAAATACGTTTTCGCGGTACCACCCTGTTAAAACCCTGCCTTACGACAGAGAATCACTCTTGAACTCTCGGACAATTAAGATCCTTCAAGCTCTCAGCCGATAACGGGGCGACCGTGACACCTTACTTTTATTTGGGGCATCAAGCTCGGAAACGAGACTTCGCAGACCCTTTCGCATCGGCTCACACCAACCGCCGACTCTCTTTAGCCCTCCGGGAAAGCGAATAATTTCTTCAACGCTTTTTAAAAATATGCAGATATTTTACCACCGTTTTTTTCTTTTGTCAAGAGGTTTTGGCAAAAAAATTACTCTCGTCATTTTATTTTTTGAAAAATTTCTATTTTGTATTTACACCCGACGGAAAATGTGGTAAAATAAAGTATCTATATCTATAAGGACACAAAAATGCTTATTTTCAAGAAAATCACCCTTTCTGCCGCAGAAACCGAATCTGTGGGGGTTCAATTGGCAAAAATCATAACAGAAGACAAAAGCGCCCCCCGCTTCGTGGCTCTTTACGGAGATCTGGGCGTGGGCAAGACCGCATTCGTGCGCGGATTTACAGGAGAAATTTCCCCTTCTGCCACCGTTCGCTCACCAACCTTTGCGCTGGTCAACGAATACAAGGCAAAACCCCTGTCAGTTTTCCATTTTGACCTTTACAGGATAACCGACGAGGACGATCTTTATTCCATCGGCTTCTACGATTACGCTGACCGCCCCGGAATATGCATAACAGAGTGGACGGAGAACATAGAATACGCCCTGCCCGACACCTATTATCGGGTCGAGATCAGAAAAAACGACCCTGACACCCCCGACAGTCGGGAAATTACAATTGAGCTTAAAGGAGGAGCAACAAATGATTATTCTGGCACTTGACAGCACGGCCGTTGTGGCATCGGTTGCCCTTTGCGATGACAAAAAGCTCCTTTGCTCGTACACGGTCAACGCAGGAAACACCCACAGCGAGACCTTGCTTCCAATGGTCGAATCCGCGCTGAAAGCAACGAATCTGACAGTCGATGACATAGAACTTTTCGCTCTCTCGGAGGGCCCCGGCTCATTTACGGGCGTCCGTATCGGCGCGGCGACCCTGAAGGGTCTGGCATTCGGAAAGGACAAGCCCTGCGTAGGGGTTTCCACTCTTGAGGCTTTGGCTTACAATCTATGTGCATTTGAGGGTATTCTCTGCCCTTGCATGAACGCAAGACGAAATCAGGTCTACAACGCACTTTTCCGCTGTGACGGAAAAGGAAATATCGAAAGGCTCTGTCCCGACCGCGCGATAGGGGTGGAAGAGCTTGAAGAGGAGCTGAAAGGATACAGCGAGCCTATCCGTGTTTGCGGAGACGGAGCGTTCTTGCTGACAGGCGAGTACGGCTTTGTGCCCGAGATCCTTATACATCAAAACGGCTATTCGGTAGCCATGTGCGCTCTCAAAGCGTTTGGTGAGGGCAAGTACACAAGCGACGACAAGATCGCGCCCACCTATCTCCGTCCGTCTCAGGCAGAGAGAACGAGGGCAGAAAAAGAAAACGGAAATTAAATTCAGTTATTTGGAGGATATAAAAATGAAAAAGATCGTTATCGGCTGTGACCACGCAGGCTTTCAGCTCAAAAATCAGGTCATTGCTTCTCTGAAAGAAGCAGGCTACGACGTGGCAGACGTGGGAACCTATTCCGAGGAAAGCTGTTCCTATCCCGCTATCGCTCATGAGCTCTGCACAAAGATCCAGAGCGGTGAGCGCGAGCTTGGTATTCTCATTTGCGGCACGGGCATCGGTATGTCCCTTTGCGCAAACAAGCACAAGGGAATCCGCGCGGCTTGCTGCTCCGACGTTTTCAGCGCACGTCTTACAAGAAACCACAACGATGCGAACGTCCTTTGCTTTGGTGCGAGAGTTGTTGGATACGGCGTGGCGATGGACCTTGTAAACGCATTCCTTGAAGCGGAATTCGAGGGTGGCAGACACGCATCCCGCGTTGATCTCATCACCGCCACCGAAGAAGGCAATTTCGACGCACTGAAATAATGGCTGAAATCAAAAAGATATTTTCAACGCTGGGTGAGCTGTTTCACACTGCGGGAGGTAACAACAGAGACCGTTATTTCGTCTCCGCCGTTATCGCCGCAGGCGGAAGCTCAACACGCCTGGGCGGTGACACGACAAAGCAGATGACGACGTTGTGCGGTCTGCCCGTTATCGTCCACACCCTGCTCGCCTTTGAAAGCTGCCCTCGGATCTCAGAGATCGTTGTGGTGGCAAAGGAGGACGAGGTGGACAGGTACACGGACTTTGCCCGTGAATACTCGATCACAAAATTCAAGGTTGCAGTCAAGGGCGGTGAAACCCGTCAGGAGTCTGTTTTGAACGGCTTCAACGCCACAGATGAAAAAGCCGATTTCGTGGCTATTCACGACGGTGCACGGTGTCTCATCACGCCACAGGAAATTGAAAAGGTTCTTCTTGCCGCATACAAATACGGTGCCGCAACAGCTTCCGTTTCCGCTTTTGATACGGTAAAAATTGCCGATTCAAAGGGATTTATCTCCGAGACAGTTGACCGTTCAAAGGTCCGTCTGGCGCAGACCCCTCAGGTCTTTGGCCGCACTCTCTACTGCGCCGCCGCTTACACGGCAAGGGAAGAAGGCTTTGAGGCCACCGACGACTGTATGCTCTGTGAGCGCATAAATCAGAAAATAAAGCTGGTGGAATGCTCTCGCGAAAATCTGAAAATAACAACGGCAGAAGACATAAAGACCGCTGAGCGGATCTTAATACAGCGAAAGGAAGTGACCGAAAAATGATCAGAATAGGTCACGGATACGACGTTCACCGTCTCACAGAAGGGCGTCCGCTGATTCTCGGGGGTGTTGATATTCCGCACGAGACCGGACTGCTCGGTCACAGTGACGCGGACGTGCTTGTCCACGCTATAATGGATTCAATGCTCGGAGCATTGGCTCTCGGCGATATCGGAAAGCATTTTCCAGACACCGACGAGAACTACCGTGGCGCGGACAGCATCGAGCTTTTGAGAAAGGTAACAAAAATCATAGAAAAGCACGGCTACGCCGTCTCAAATATTGATTCAACTATCCTCGCTCAGGCTCCAAAGCTTGCGCCATATATTGATGAAATGAGAGAAAACATCGCATCGGCGATCGGCATTGAGGTCGATCGGGTCAGCGTAAAGGCAACAACCGAGGAAAAGCTCGGATTTACGGGCGAGAAAAAAGGAATTGCCGCCCATGCGGTCTGTCTGATGACAAAAAAATAAAACGAAACCGCCCGAATAGGCGGTCTCGATCCTGCGTTATTTGCGGAGTTCGAAAAACTCACTTCCCTGCTTTTTCTCCGACCTCTCTCCGCAAAAGGACGCTTATTTTCACGGGGAAAATCAATCCCTACCTATATTTTATGCCGAGCGCTGTCGATTTGACCCGTCTCGGTACGCAAAGAAAGGAGATCAAAATGATCTACGTTTCGCCATCCGTTCTCGCCGCCGATTTTTCCCGTCTCGGTGAAGAAATCACAAAAATTGAGGCCTGCGGCGCAAATTATCTGCACCTTGACGTTATGGACGGTGCTTTCGTGCCCAACATCAGCTTCGGCCCTGCCGTTATAGCATCGGTCAGAAAGCAGAGCAAGCTCCTTTTCGACGTTCATCTGATGATCGAAAAGCCCGAGCGTTATATCGACGACTACATAAAGGCGGGAGCTGACATTATCTGCTTCCACTACGAAGCCACCGAAAAGGCTGACGAAATAATCGAATACGTTCACGACCACGACGTAAAGGTAGCTATGGCTATCTCACCAAAGACCCCTGCCGAGGTGCTTCTTCCCTATCTTGACCGCCTTGACATGGTGCTTATTATGACGGTAGAACCGGGATTCGGCGGTCAAAAGATGATCCCCGAGACACTTGACAAATGCCGTCTGCTCCGCCGTGAAATAACAGCGAGAGGACTTGCTACAAACATCGAGGTGGACGGCGGAATTACCGCTGAAAACGTATGGCTCGCCTCTGCAAACGGTGCAAACGTCATCGTTGCAGGCTCTGCCATTTTCCGCTCACCCAAGCCTCGCGCGGTCATTTCAAAAATGAGAAGTGAATGTGATCTTCACCCCTTTGCGGGCTGAATCAGTCTGTAATCCACAAGTAGCTTTTTGATCTTCTCAAGAACGTCGCCGTCGGGTTCACACATAGGCAAGCGAAATTCTCCTCTGCAAAAGCCCATCATGTGCAATGCGGTCTTTACGGCTATGGGATTGACGGTGCAGAACAGTCCGCGCATAAGCGGCAGGTACTTCATGTGAAGCTCCACCGCCAGCCTGTAGTCCCCCGAAAGCGCGGCTCGGCAAAGGGCGTACATCTCTCCGGGGATCAGATTTCCCGCCACCGAGATCACGCCCTTGCCGCCAAGGAAAATTATGGGAAGTGCCATGTCGTCGTTGCCCGAATAGACAGGCAGGCTGTCGCCGCAACGGCGGATTATGTCCCCGATCTTTACGATGTCGGGGCTTGCTTCCTTTACCCCCGCAATATTCTCTACCGACGCCAGTTTTTCGTATGTATCAACGGAAACGTCAACGAAGGTACGCGTCGGCACGTTATAGAGAATAACCGGCAGATCGGTTGAGGCGGCCACCGCTTCGTAATGGTAGACAAGACCCCTTTGGGTTGCCTTGTTATAATATGGAGTCACCACAAGAACTCCGTCGGCACCCGCTTCTGTTGCGTTTCTCGTTCGCTTGCAAGCGGTTGCGGTATCGTTTGATCCTGTTCCCGCAATCAAGGGGATCCTTCCGTCCACTACCGACACGGCAAATCGAATGACCTCCGCCTGCTCTTCGCTTGACAGGGTCGACGCTTCACCCGTAGTGCCGCAGACAACTATTCCGTCGGCACCCGATTCTATCTGGCGTAAGATCAGTCTCTCAAAGGAAAAATAATCCACCGCGCCGCCTGAAAACGGAGTGACAACAGCTGTGGCACTACCGCAAAATACTGTTTTCTTCATCATGAAAACCTCCCGAAAGTTATACTTATTTCATTTTATGTGACACAAGAGCATAAGTTTCGGAAAATATAAAATAAAGTGAAAAGGACGCCCCTGCGGGCGGTTTTATTATGTCTGTTATCATAAACGAAAAAAAGCCCACGGAGCTGAAGACCTCCGATTTTTATTATGATCTTCCCCAGGAACTGATCGCTCAGCACCCCGCCGAAAAGCGGGACAACTCGTCCCTCATGGTCATTCACCGAAAGACAGGCGAGATCGAGCACAAAAAATTCTTCAACATTATTGACTATCTCAATCCAGGGGACGTTCTGGTGGTGAACAACTCAAAGGTCATTCCCGCCCGACTTTACGGTCACAGCGAGGGCAGAGATGACGCAAAAATCGAGCTTTTGCTTCTTAAATCATGCGGTCTTGATACCTGGGAAACCCTCGTAAAGCCGGGCAAGCGCGCAAAGATCGGCAGTCGTCTTGTTTTCGGAGACGGAATTTTGCGAGGCGAGATCGTGGATATTGTCGAGGAAGGAAACCGACTCATACGCTTTGAATACGACAGAGAAAAATACGAGAATATTTACAACATTCTCCACGAGATAGGACTGATGCCTCTGCCGCCGTACATCACCGAGCAGCTTCGGGACAACGACCGCTATCAGACGGTCTACGCCAAGACCGAAGGTTCTGCCGCCGCGCCTACCGCAGGTCTGCATTTCACCCCTGAGCTGCTTGAAGCTATACAGGCAAAGGGCGTGGCGGTTGTTCCTGTCATGCTTCACGTGGGGCTTGGCACCTTCCGTCCCGTAAAGGCGGACAGGATCGACGAGCATATAATGCACTCGGAGCACATACTTGTTTCGCAGGAAAGCGCGCGTATAATAAACGAGCGCAAAGCAAACGGCGGCAGAATTATTGCCGTTGGTACCACCTCCTGCCGAACCCTTGAGAGCGTTGCCGACGACGACGGCAAGATTCAAGCAATGGAAAGCGATACGGGAATTTTTATCTACCCCGGTTACAAATTTAAGGCAGTGGACGCTCTTATCACCAACTTCCACCTGCCGGAAAGCACCCTGCTTATGCTTGTGTCCGCACTGTACAGCCGAGAGGGCATGATGGAAGCCTACCGAGTAGCGGTGGAGAAAAAATACCGTTTCTTCTCCTTTGGCGATGCGATGTTAATAGAATAAATAGGAATCATTCTCAAAAAAGTGTCAAAATTTTGGCACTTTTTTCTTTTTGGGGGTTGACAAACGGCAAAAAACGTGTATAATATAAGTGTCTCAAATGATACACTTTCTCAAAAGGAGGCATAAATGAAAGAAAAAATCGAATTACTTTCCCAACTGCCTCTGTTTGAGGGGGTCGAAAAAGATAAGATTGCCGAAATGCTGCGAAACGGTGCAACCGAACGGGATTTCAGACGCGACGAAGCCATTGAATCGATATCTGACGGCGAAAACCTGCTCTGTATAATTCTCTCGGGCAGTGCGCTGGTCTATTCCTCCGACTGTGAGCGGAAGGTGGTGCTACGCACCCTTGGACGGGGAAACATGTTCGGAGTGGCAAGCCTCTTTGGAGGAAGCGAAAGCGAGATCAGCCGAGTACAGGCAAAAAACACTTGTCGGGTGCTTTTTTTGAGTGAATCATCCCTCGGAAAGCTTTTTGAGAACAGCAGCCGCGCCATGTACAACTACATCGGATTTCTCACAGGCAGGATCCGCTTCCTCACAGGCAGGATCGCCTGCTTTACGGCCGGCAGTGCAGAGCGGCGGTTGGCTCTTTATATCTCGTCCCTCTGCTCTGAGGAGTGTTCAAATGAGATCACATTAGACGTCCCTGCAGTGACCCTCTCGGACATTCTCAATATCGGCAGAGCCTCCCTCTACCGTGCATTTGAGAAGCTCGAGACCGACGGTATCATTACAAAAAAAGGCAAAATCCTTACGGTTACCGACCGTGAGCTTTTGAATACAAAATACAATTAAAGGAAGAAATCAACTATGAAAAGACTTTTACTGAGCACACTTGCACTTTTACTTGTTCTCGCCCTCGTCGCATGCGGCGGAGGCGCAAAGGATAACGAAACGAATCTCCCCAATACAACGGATAATACGCCGGCGGACACCCAGACCCCCGACACGGGCAAGGTCGACGAGCCTGCAAAGAGCGATCTTGAGATCAACGTGACCGTTATTGCGGGCACGACAGGCATGGGCTTTGCACAGATCATGGACGAAAACGCAAAGGGCACAGCCCCTTTCAAATACAACTTTGACATCGTATCCGACGCAAGCCTTGCTTCCGGTGCCATCATCAACGGCACGGCGGATATGGCGGCAGTTCCCACAAATCTGGCCGCAGTTCTTTATAACAAGACAAACGGCGGCATTCAGGTAGTAGCGGTCAACACCCTCGGCGTTCTCTATCTGCTCTCCTCCGGTTCGGAGATCGCATCGCCCGAGGATCTTGCAGGCAAGACGATCTACTGCTGCAATCAGGGTGCGAATCCCGAATACATCTCAAGGTATCTGATCGAAGCTCACGGCTTCGAGGTCGGAAAAGATGTTATGCTCGATTTCACTTACAATACCCCCGATGAACTGGCAACCGCTATCGCTACGGGAATCGTTGAGTTTGCTATTCTCCCCGAGCCTAAGGTAACTGCTGTTATGACACAGAATCAGAACGTTAAGATCGTTCTCTCTCTTGAAGACGTTTGGTCACAGGTCAGCGGCGGCACTTCCCTTGTTCAGGGCTGTCTCGTTGCGAGAAAGGAATTTATTGAGGCACACAAGGCTGAACTTGAAGCGTTCCTTTCAGATTATGCAGAGTCCATCGACTTCGTCAACGCAGATCCTGCGTCTGCATCCGAGATCATCGCCGCAAACGGCATCATCCCCAAGGCTCCCTTGGCTCAAAAGGCTATCCCCAACTGCAATATTGCTTATCTTGACGGTGCCGAAATGCAGACCGCTATGGACGCATTCTTCAACGTGCTTTTCGCGGCAAATCCCGCGTCGGTTGGAGGTAAGCTGCCCGATGCAGGTCTTTACTACATCGCACAGTAATGGCTGAAAAAACAAGGAAGATCACAAAAAAAATACTGACCACTCTTGTCGTGGCGGCGTTCTGGATACTTTTGTGGTATCTTGCCGCCGCCCGTGTGGGGCTTGAGCTGCTGCTTCCCTCACCCGTCCACGTTTTCCGACGTTTCTTTGAGCTCCTGGGAGATAGCGTTTTTTACAAGACCATGGGAGGCTCGATTCTCAGAGTTTCGCTCGGCATCTTACAGGCGGTTTTGGCAGGTGTGATCCTCGGGGCTGTCACGGCCAAGTCAAAGGTGGCGGCGGCTGTTTTCGGCCCGCCTATGACGGTCATTAAATCTACCCCCGTTGCCTCCTTTGCAATTCTCGCCGCCCTTTGGCTGGGCAGAGAAAAGTTGCCTGTTTTCGTTACGTTACTCATTGTTCTCCCAATCGTCTGGTCGAACGTGGAAACGGGCGTCAGGCAGGTAGACCGCGGACTTCTTGAAATGACAAAGGTATACAACGTCGGCAGTATAAAAACCGTTTTTGGCATATACGTCCCCTCCGTTACCCCTTTTTTCGGCGCGGCATTCAAGAGTGCCATCGGTCTTGCATGGAAAGCGGGGATATCTGCCGAGGTCATCGTTAACACTCCCAATTCCGTAGGGCAAAAGCTTTTTGAATCAAAGGCTTATTTTGAAACGGTCGACCTGTTCGCCTGGACGGCGGCGGTGGTATTGCTCAATCTTATTCTTGACGCTTTGATAGGTCTCGTTTCAAAAAGGCGCAGCGAGGAGGAAAAGACCGATGATCAAAATTGAAGATCTGAGTTTTTCTTACGGTGAAAAACCGGTGATACAGGGACTTGACCTGAACCTTCCAAAGCATGGAGTGTTTGCGCTCATGGGACCATCCGGTTGCGGTAAAACCACGCTTTTGTATCTTATTTCGGGGCTTCTGAAGCCCAAGAGCGGCAGGGTTCAGAGAGACAGCGACAAAATTTCATACTCTTTCCAAGAGCCAAGACTGTTGGAACACAAAAACGCACTTGAAAACGTCAAGTTTGTTTTGAAAGCAAAAAACAAAGAGGAGATCGCACTCTCTTTTCTGTCCGATCTCGGTCTCAAGGCAGAGGCAAACGCCTTTCCACGTCAGCTTTCGGGCGGAATGAAGCAGAGAGTTTCCCTTGCTCGCGCACTTGCTTTTGACGGTGACATTTCCCTTTTTGACGAGCCTTTCAACGGTCTCGA
>JAFQKA010000029.1 GCA_017397175.1 Clostridia bacterium
ACCCAGCCGACGACAACAGGCAATTATTGGCATTACGTTGACGGCAATCCCACCCCGGGGTGATGTAAATAAGGCCCCTTTGTGCAAAGGGGGCTCCGCCGGAGGCGGTGGGGGATTGTTTCGGCGCAATCTATCTTTACAATCCCTCCGTCACTCGCAGGCTCGTGCCACCTCCCTTTACACAAGGGAGGCTTACATAGGGAGGCTAACAAAAAACGACGGCTTGCGCCGTCGTTTTTGAGTTTAACTATTGAAAGCAATAATGCTTCTCGCCTGGGACAATCTATATCCCTGTGCGGTGTAGGAAATACACTGCTCAAAGGGCACGTGATCTCCGCGCTCGGGATCGTAGGAAGCCGAATCGCTGACCTCAAAGCGGTATTTGCTGGGATTCTTTTCCTCGGGATTTATGCAACGAGTGAAAACTATGTAGTGCGTTCTGCCTCTTGACGGCTGGGAGAAATAAACTATAACTCCCTCCGGGTGCATATCGAGCGCTTCCTTTATAGCCTTTGCAGTAACTCTTCCCGTTGTGGTTGACGTAATAGCCTTGCCGCGGACGGTGAAGCGTTTGAGAATATTCGAAAGACTGACAAGAATGGGATTTCCGTATAGCACCGCCTTTGAGGTGGTGGGACCGTAGTTGCCCGAGTTGGCAAGTGCCACGGTATACGGGTCGGGCATCAGGTTGTTGCGCTGACCGCTTCTGAAATCGTAGCCCGACGTCATGGTGGCGCCCATGTTTTTCAGCACCATCGCGACAGAGCAAAGATAACAGCCGTCGTTTATCCAGTCACTTCCCGTATTGTATTTGTCAATGGCGAATTTCCTGCGTACTCCGCCCGATGAGAAGTAGATGTTTCCCAGCTCACTGCCGTCCCAGTCGCTCGTGTAAATGTTGTGCTGAGAGTACCAGGTGAAGGCGCTGACGCTTGAAACAATGACCGTGCAGGAGGCTATCATTTCTCCGCAGGTGGCGGTGACAAGTGTGCTTCCCTCGGAAAGCGCGCAGTATCTGCCGCTCTCGGACACCAAAAGGATACTGCTGTCAGCCGATGCCCATTTTATTTCGTGCTCCCCATAATTGTAGGGCGCGACGGTGGCGTAAAAATTGCCTGTTGAGTAGAGCTTCACCGTGGTCTTTTCGTAAGCCATTGTCAATCCCGTTGACAAAACCGGCTCAAATATCCACTTTTGTCCCTTGTCATTTGCGTGATATTTGTTCATTGACACGTAGGTGTCGTCATATCTTGAGGTCTTGTCCGAAACGTCCAGCGCCAGAGCCTTTTCGCCTGAGTATGCGGGGCAGATGGTGTAGGTCTTGCTTGAGGGATAAATGTCAAACTTTTCGGTCTTTCCCGCCTCGGAATTCTTTGTCACCACGTCGCCCGAGGATGAGCTGAGCGCATATTTGCCGTCCTCACTTTGAGGGTAGAGGAAATAGGTGCCGTCGGGCTGTCTCTGAACGTAAAAATCCTGTCCCGATTCGCCGCTTTCCTTTGAAAGATAAGCCGAGCCCTTTTTGTCGTAGGCCACGTCGTAGGCATCTACGTAAAGTCCCGTGTCCTGATTTTTTATTCTGTAAACGCCGCTTTCAAGATATTTTGCCTTCTTGTCACTTGTTGCGGCAAAGGTCTGAGGTGCCGTCCCGAGAAACGCGAGAACGAACGCCATGGCACTTCCCAAAATTCGCTGTGCTACGGGTCTTTTCATTTTGTGGCCTCCTTTCAATGCTTTTTTGCAACACTTTTGCATTTTATCCTCATCATTTTACCACATTGTTACCGAAAATGCAAGAACGGATTGTTAATTTTAAGCTTTTTCGCCGATTTTGCCCTCAATCGACTTTTTTTGAAAATATCTCTTGACAAATAATTATAATTATGGTACAATACTTAGCTGAAACAGAGGATAACTCTGTCTCTCTACCGCAAAAATCTGTAAATTGCGGTCAAAAGTCCATAGGGAGGTGTAAAAAATGGAAAAGATAATCAACTCTTATGAAACACTGTTTATCGTCAACGCAGAAAACGGAGACGAGGCTGTTAAGGCTACAGTGAGCAAGTTCACAGGACTGATTGCCGAGAACGGAACTCTCGAAGAGGTAAACGAGTGGGGCAAGCGCCGCCTCGCATATCCTATCGACGATATTTCCGAAGGCTATTACGTTGTTGCAACTTTCAAGAGTGAGCCCGAGTTCCCCGCTGAGCTTGAGCGTGTCTTCAACATCGACGAGTCTATCATGCGTTCTGTCGTGATCAAGCTTGACGAGAAGAAGCTCGCAAAGGCAGCTGCAGCGAAGGAAGCTAAGGCAGCAGCAGAAGCAGCAGCCGCTGCGGCTGCAGCAGCTGAGGCTGAGGCACCCGCAACAGACGCTGAGTAATTTTTACTCGGAAGTCCAAAAAAATTGCTTACGGAGGTACTACCAAGATGGCTAACTTCAATTTTAACAAGGTTATGATCGGCGGCAGACTTACCGCTGACCCTGAGAATTCCCAGACAACTTCCGGCATTTCCGTGACCAGATTCAGCGTTGCGGTAAATCGCCGCTTTGCAAAGGACAATTCTCAGCAGCAGACTGATTTCTTCAATGTTACCGCATGGCGCGCAACCGCAGATTTCGTCAGCAAGTATTTCAAGAAGGGATCTTCGATCTTCGTTATCGGAACTCTTCAGAACAGAAGCTGGACAGATCAGAACGGTCAGAAGCGTTATGCCACCGATATTGTTGCGGAAGAGGTAAGCTTTGTTGACTCAAGGAGCGAAAGCTCGTCTTCCGGTCAGTACGTACCCGACAGCTACAATGCTGAGCCCTCCTTCTCCGGCGGAGCAGAAGCTCCCAAGTTCGAGGAGATCAAGGGTGACGACGACCTGCCGTTCTGATTTCGGCAGAAAGAAATAATACAGGAGGATTCATAAGATGGAAAACGTAGAGAGAGATACTCAGCGCCCTGTTCGCATGAATAACCGCAAGAGAAAAAAGGTTTGCATTTTCTGCGAGGACAAGGTTGCATTCATCGATTACAAGGATTCCGCTAAGCTCAGAAAGTTCATCTCCGAGCGCGGCAAGATTCTTCCCAGAAGAATCTCCGGAACCTGCGCTGTTCACCAGCGTGAGCTGACAACAGCTATCAAGCGTGCACGTCAGGTTGCACTGCTTCCTTACGTAACCGACTAATTTGCGTTACAATACCGTAGATCTCGGCGCAGCCGAGGTCTACGGCAATATTTCCTTTTTTTCGACCGCTGCGACAGCGGTTATTTTTTTACAAAGGAGTAGAACATGAAAAAGATAATTTCTCTGTTTGTTCTGATAATAACTCTTGCAACTGTATGGGCGGTCTGTGTGTCCGCCGCTGATATATATGAGGCATTCACAAAAGAGATCTTCGAGCACGAGGGGACTGTTCTTCCATACAGACTCTACGTCCCCGAGGATTTTGATGCCGAAAAGAAATATCCTCTCGTTCTGTTCCTGCACGGTGCAGGCGAGCGCGGAGATGACAACGATGCACAGCTCAAGAACGCAGTTCAAATACTTTTTGACCGCGAGGATCAGCTGATGAGCGGTGCTATCGTGGTAGCTCCTCAGTGTCCCGTCGACAACCAGTGGGTAGATACCCCTTGGGAGAACGGCAACTATTCGGTGGCTGAAATTCCCGAATCAAACGAGCTTGCCACCGCGGTCGAGCTTGTTGGTGCTGTTGCCGAAAAGTATTCCTGCGATCCCGCGCGTCTTTACGTTATGGGTATCTCCATGGGAGGATTTGGTACGTGGGACGTTCTTATGCGTCACAATGACATTTTTGCCGCAGGTATACCGATCTGTGGCGGAGCCGACCCCGATATGGCGGAGATTTTTATGGAAACCCCCGTCTTTACCTTCCACGGAACGGCGGATACTACCGTTCCTTATGACGGAACCGCCGAAATGGTAGAGGCTATCGAGGATCTCGGATCTCGCGTTGTGAATTTCATTTCCTACAATAACGACGGACACGGAATCTGGGATAAGGCCGCAAAAGAAGATGGACTTATGGAATGGCTCTTTGACCAAAAGCTTGAGATAGCCACACCGGACACCGAGCCTGCGGACAGTACAGAAGATACCGAAGACACGGATCCTGCGGAAACAACTCCCGACACGCCTGCTGTGACAGACACGCAGGGAACGGAAAAATCCGATACAAAAAATCCTGCCGATGATGACGGCGGTTTTCCCGTTGGCGCGATCATAGCTGTTGCCGCGGCGGTCATCGTTGCGGTAGCGGCAGCCTTGACGGTTGTTCTCAAAAAGAAAAAGTGATATAAAAGGGGGATCGATCCAATGAAAAAAGCAATGATTTCATTGACCTTGATCTCCCTTGTTCTTTTTGTGATAACGCTTGCTTTTGTCCTGATACTTCCGAAAAATTCGCTATTGCTGACTTTTTCTGTTACGTTTGGGACGACCTTTTATCATTTTTTCATGCGGCTGGCGGTCGGATATCTTGTTAAAATGGCAGGGGATTGTTACCGTCCCGGGGCGGCGTGATTTTTCGTTGGTAAAAGGGAAGAGTCCTTTTACCGAAGGCTGAAGTTACATAAGATCATTCGTCGCGGCGTTCCGACCTATTCGCCCGAGGAGTTTGACGCTTCACGCGGAGTTTCTGCTCTGCTCCAAAGCACCTGCCGCGCAGAAGTTGTTCACGAGGTGATCATGGTACTTAGCTTTTTACCGCTGATAATGAACTTGTTTTTTCCGTCCTCAGCTTATTTGTGGACGAGCATTATGGGCGCGGTGATAGATCTGTTTTTCGTCACGGTACAGAGGTGCAACAGACCGAGACTGATGAGACTTTCGGTCAGATTCAAATAGCAGGATCTACATTCCGAATAAATTACGTTGATTCGAGTTACAATAATTCAAAAAACGAGGTAAAGATGAAGATAGCCTTTTTCGATGCAAAGCAGTATGATAAAGAATCCTTTGAGATAGCCGCACGAGACAGCGGAATAGAATTCAAATTTTATGACACAAAGCTCAATGCCGATACAGCGTCACTTGCCCGTGGCGCGGACGGTGTGTGCATTTTCGTGTCGGACACGGTTGATCGTGAAGTGGCGGAAAAGCTACACTCCCTCGGGGTCAAATATATCGCTCTCCGATGTGCGGGCTACAACAACGTTGATCTCAAAGCGACCGAAGGTAAGCTTCGGGTGGTTCGTGTCCCCGCATATTCTCCTTATGCCGTTGCGGAGCACGCAATGGCCATGCTTCTTACGTCTATCCGCCGTATCCACAAGGCGTATATCCGTACGAAGGACTTCAATTTCAGTCTTTCGGGTCTGACCGGATTTGACCTGCACGGCAAGACGGTGGGTGTTGTGGGAATGGGTAAGATCGGAAGCGTTTTTTCTGATATCTGCCGAGGGTTCGGAATGAGAATTTTGGCTTACGATAAGTACCCGAGAGAGCTTGAAGGGGTGGAATTTACAGGGCTTGATCGGCTGTTTGCAGAGTCGGATATTATTTCGCTTCACTGCCCGCTGACCCCCGAAAGCTATCACATGATCTCGGGGGACGCCATCGCAAAAATGAAAAAAGGCGTTATGATAATCAACACCTCAAGAGGCGCGCTGATCGACTCGGACGCATTGCTTGAGGCAATAAAATCACGCCGGGTCGGCGGTGCTTGTCTTGACGTTTATGAGGAGGAAGGGGATCTTTTCTTCGAGGATCTTTCGGGACATATCATAAGCGACGACACCCTGGCGCGGCTTATAACCATGCCGAACGTGCTTGTCACCTCGCATCAGGCGTTTTTGACAAACGAGGCATTGAAGAACATTGCCGACGTGACCGTTTCGAACCTTCTCGAGCTTGAACGTGACGGGGAATGTGCAAATGAATTATAAAAATATAGGGGCTTTGCAAAAAGCCCCTATATTTTTGGTTACACGTTGAATCGGAAAAGAACGATGTCTCCGTCGGCGATGACGTATTCCTTTCCTTCGCTTCGCATGAGACCCTGTTCCTTTGCGGCGTTTACGCTTCCGCATTTCATCATGTCGTCAAAGGAAACTATCTCCGCTCGGATAAATCCTCTCTCAAAGTCGCTGTGGATCTTTCCTGCCGCCTGGGGTGCCTTGGTGCCCTTTACGATAGTCCATGCACGAACTTCTTTTGGTCCTGCAGTCAGGTAGCTGATAAGTCCCAGCAGGGAATAGCTCTTTTTGATAAGACGGTCAAGTCCGCTTTCGGCGATGCCAAGCTCTTCCAGGAACATGGCTTTTTCGTCGTCGGAAAGCTCCGCGATCTCGGCTTCGATTCCCGCGCAAATGGCAATGACTTCCGCATTTTCTGTTGCGGCGTGAGCCTTCAGGCTACAGTACATCGCGTTGTCGACGGGCTCGCCGCCGGCCTCTGCCTCGCTTACGTTTGCAACGTAGATGATGGGCTTCATGGTCAGCAGATTTGCTTCGGCTATCATGGCACGTTCGTCGTCGGTCAGTTCAAGAGTTCTTGCACACTTGCCCGATTCCAGGGCGGCGTAAACACGCTCAAGCAGCTCGACCTCGACGGCGAGGGACTTGTCGCCCTTCATTGCCTTCTTTACTCTGTCCATTCTGCGCTCAAGGATCTCCATATCCGAGAAGATAAGCTCAAGATTGATGGTCTCGAGGTCGCGCATGGCGTCGATGGAGCCGTCAACGTGAATAATGTTGTCGTCCTCAAAGCAACGGACAACGTGCAAAATAGCGTCAACCTCGCGGATGTGGGAAAGGAACTTGTTTCCAAGACCCTCACCCTTGGAGGCACCTTTTACAAGACCTGCTATGTCCACGAATTCGATAACCGCGGGGGTATATTTTTCGGGATTGTACATCTCGGCAAGAACGTCCATTCTCTTATCGGGAACCGCTACCACACCTACGTTTGGTTCGATGGTGCAGAAGGGATAATTTGCAGATTCCGCGCCTGCGTTTGTCAGGGCGTTAAAGAGTGTACTTTTTCCAACGTTTGGAAGTCCGACTATACCTAATTTCATTTTTATATCTCCTTTGACTGTGAATAGCACATAATCATACATTTTAATTATAACACATAAATTCCTTTTTCTCAATAGGAAAAAGGAATTTTCTCGAATAATTTTCGACTTGGCTGCTGTTCCCCGAAAAAGAAAACACAGCATACGTATACAGTGTGCTGTGTTTTTGTTGTTTATTTTTTTATAAGTCCCTTAACAAGAACCGAAATGGTGTCAAGCTGTTGATCGTTCAGTTTCTTCATATCCTCAATTATTGAATCAAGCTTGGAAGGGTTAGGAGATCCCATATCAAAGAATTGGCTTGGGGACACTCCCAAATATTCGCAAATGTAGAAGATCCCATCAAGAGACGGCTTGGATTTTCCGGTCTCAATATTGTTGATGTATTCGGGGTTCTGACCGATAGATAAACTCATGTCTCTGGCAGAAACTCCCTTCTTTTCTCTGAGCCTTGCAAGGCGCATTGCAAAATCTTTTTCGTCCATTCCTTTTCACCACCTTGTTCTTTGTGTAATATTATAGCCCACAGAAAGAAAAATATTGTTTGATGAAAAGCTGTAATTCTATTGAAATATCATCTAAAACATGATAAAATGGCAGAAATATAGGAAATCAAACAATACAGGGAGGGAAATATGAGGGCTTTCAGGGTTGCGTTGATAGGACATAGGTCGGTAGAGGATTATTTTAGGGTTGAAAAAGAGCTGAATAGGGTGATAACGAGTTTGATTTGTGAAAAGGAATTTGTTGAGTTTCGATTAGGGAGAAACGGAGAGTTTGATATTATGGCTGCTTCGTGCATTAAAAACGTGCAGCATAGTTTGGACAGGCGTAATTCAGAGATGACCCTTGTGCTTGCTTATCCTGTGGCTGACATGGAATATTACGCAAAATATTATGACAATGTGCTGATTCCGCAGGAGATCGAAGGGCTTCACTTTAAAAGGGCAATTACCGAGAGAAACAAATGGCTCGTTGAAAACTGCGATCTCTTTATTGCTTATGCGAAAAATGTTAGTGGGGGTGCTGGCAGTGCTGTTCGCTATGCCGAAAGGATCGGAACTCCGATCTTTAACCTTTCGGATTATGTGGACGGAGTATAATTTTTGCAAAAAGTCAAGATTGTTGAATTTAAGTTTACAATTGACGTGTATAATATGGTAAAATGAATGAATTTTCAAGAGTTTTTCGAAAATTCTTAAAAATATTTACATTTTTATAAAAAAGTATTTGATTTTTTCAAAAAAAGTGGTATAATATTAAACACAATGTTATGAAAAACACAATATTTTATAAATCGTTTGATAAAATTCGTGAAATTTTCACGTATTAATCACTGTATATTCCCGTAAGTAAAATAAAATTGAAATAAACCCAAGGAGGAAATTCACCATGATGGACACAAAAATTTTGCTTATAGATGATGATCCCAACATATGCGATCTCATAAAGATATACCTTGAAAACGAGGGCTATGACGTAAAAGTGGCTTCCGACGGCGTGGAGGGACTTACATATTTTAAGATGTACGAGCCTGATCTCGTGCTGCTTGACATAATGCTCCCCAAAAAGGACGGTTGGCAGGTCTGCCGTGAGATCCGCGAGCAGTCCTCAAAGCCTATCATTATGGTTACCGCGAAGAATGAGGTCTTTGATAAGGTGCTGGGACTTGAGCTTGGAGCGGACGATTTCGTTACAAAGCCATTTAATATCAAGGAGCTTTCCGCGAGGGTCAAGGCGGTGCTTCGCCGTTGCAATACCCGCAGCACTCAAAGCGACGATGACGTTGTGAAGTTCCACAACATCGAGATCAGCTTGCAGAAATACGAACTGAAGCTCTGCGGTAAGTCTGTTGACGTGCCTCCCAAGGAGCTGGAGCTTCTTTATTTCCTGGCGTCAAACTCCAATCACGTTTTTACACGCGATCAGCTGCTTGATAAGGTTTGGGGATTTGACTATCTGGGCGACTCCAGAACGGTTGACGTTCACGTAAAGCGTCTCAGAGAAAAGCTTGAGGGCGTTTCAAACAAGTGGACTCTCAAGACAGTCTGGGGCGTAGGCTACAAGTTTGAGATATTAGGATAAAACAAGGTGCCGATGCGGTTCGCTCTGCATTGGCACTTTTCTCAGAGGGAAGATATGGAAGAGAACAAATTTGAAAATATACAACAACAGCCGCAGGCAGAGCAGACAGAGGTGGGTGCTACCGAACCTGTTGCTGATAAAACTCCCGCGATGCAACCCGAAAAATTGAAATTCAACTGGAATTACAGCGCCCAGGACGAATACAACAATAAAAAACAAAGGCGAGAAAGCCGCAAGAGTACATTGCTATACACGGTGACGGCACTGGTGGTGTTCGCTCTCGGATTTGCGGGCATCGGTGCGGTGGCGTTGCTTGACAGCTATACACACATCACTCAGACCATAGAAAAGGAAAACGTGGTTTACATCAGGGATACGGACAGCGATATGCTGTCGGTTACCGAGATCGCGGGACTTGTAAAGCCATCGGTGGTGGTTATTGAGTGCATGGGAGAAGATGACAGCTCGGCCGGATCCGGATTTATTATCGGCGAGGACGGGTATATTGCTACCAACTATCACGTTGTGGCAAAAGCCAAAGCGGTAAAGGTCACTCTTTTCAGTGGTGACGAGTACGATGCCGAAATTGTGGGGGTGGACGCTCTCAGCGATCTGGCACTCCTTAAAATCAATGCAGACGGACTCAGTGCCGCAAAGATTGGAGATTCGGAAAATCTGGTGGTGGGTGAGTACGTTATTGCCGTGGGCAACCCCTCCGGCAAGGACTACAAGTTCACTGTAACCGACGGAATCATTTCCGCGCTTGAACGAAAGGTCGAGATCACGGGCGAAAGCGGCGTGGCGGAAAAGACTATGACATTGATCCAGACCAACGCCGCACTCAACCACGGAAACAGCGGCGGTCCCCTTGTGAATTCCTCGGGCGAGGTGATCGGCATCAACGTCAGCCGACTTGAAAACGGATACACGGGCGTGGGCTTTTCCATTCCCATAAACGAGGCTATGGAGCTGCTTGAGGAGATAAGGACCACGGGCGAGGACATTGTGAGAAATTCCACCTCTGTTGCCGTTCGAAAGGCGGTACTCGGAATTACGGGTAAAGCCGTTTCCTCAAAGGCAGGCTACGACGTCAGCGGCGTATTGGTCGATTCTGTCAACGAAGGATATGACGCCCACGCCAAAGGAGTGCGGTCGGGTGACATTATTGTTGGAATAAACGGCAAGGCTGTCGACGATATTGCAGACATCAAGAGCGAGATCGATAAGCTGAGCGCGGACGACAGCGTGAAGCTGAAGATATACCGCAACGGTGAATATATTGAGATCACGGTAATGCTGGGATTTGTGAAGTAGAAAGGTGAAGAAATGAAGAGATCGTATTATCTTTACAGAGGCGGCGAGGTGAATTTGGGCAGTTACGTTTATCTCCCCGAGGATTTTGATGCAAGCAGGAAATATCCGATGGTGGTATTTCTTCACGGTGCCGGTGAGCGCGGTGACGGAAGTGAGCAAATGCTCCCTCTCGTATGCAAAAATGCGCTTCCGAAATATGCCGAGGAGGGAAAGGAATATCCTTTTATTCTCCTTTGCCCGCAGTGTCCCGAAAATATCGTTTGGAACAACATCGTGCTTTCTCTGAAAAAGCTGATAGACCAGATTGCGCTCGAGTATAACGCAGACGCGGATCGCATTTATTGCACGGGAATCAGCATGGGCGGCTACGGAACGTGGGAAATGGGAATCATATATTCCGACTTTTTTGCCGCTGTGGCGCCCGTTTGCGGAGGCGGATTTGTCTGGCGCGCATCTCAGCTGAAAAATATGCCCGTCTGGGCGTTCCATGGGGACGCGGACAACGTTGTGCCCCTTGAAAATTCGCGGATGATGGTCGATGGTGTGAATGCCGCGGGCGGAAACGCGAAATTCACCGTTTTCCCCGGGGTTCAGCACAACTCATGGGACAGCGCATACCTTGAGACCGATGTGATCGAGTGGCTTCTTGAACAAAAAAGATAAAAAAGGTGCAGCCTGCAGGCTGCACCTTTTTATATATTCTTTATCTGATCGAGACAACCTCGGCAAACACGTTTGCCACCGAAAAATACCGCGTTGTCCGCATTTCCGCAGAAAATGCAGGAGGGTTGGTATTTCTTTAAAATGATCGTGTCCTCATCGGTAAAGATCTCAATAGCATCTTTTTCTTTTATATCCATGGTCTTTCTGATCTCCATGGGCAAAACGATCCTGCCAAGCTCATCTACTTTTCGAACGATTCCTGTTGATTTCATTTGCGTTACCTTCCTTCCTCGAAAACTGTAATTATTTTGCGTATCTGTAAATTTCTTCCATTGTGCTTATTATATCCTTTTTTGCTGTCGTTGTCAAGTGTTTTTGCAACAAAAACACAATATTTTGTAAAATAATTTTGTCTTTTCGCGATATGTTGTGTCGAATTATGACGGAACAAACGTCAAAAAGTCGGTTTTCGTTTTGCGGCAAAAGGGTATGCAGGTCTTTTTGCGTTCGGCGAATATTCGGGCGAAAAACGGTCGAAAATTTACACGGGAAAGGGGGGATGCAAATGCTCAAGGGCTGTCAGAAGCAGGTAGTGGTCCTGAGAGGGAAGTGCGGCGATATTTTTGAGGAGGCTTATTTTATTTTGCGCTCGGGTACATCGAGGGCAGCTTTACCCGAAATGCTTTGCGAGGCAAATCGGATAGTGGAGGCCACCAAGCCTTGCCCTCAAAAGAAAAAAAGACTGTCACCTTACGTAAAAGGTATGATCGTTTTTGCTGTTGGATTTGCTGTAGGAGCGGGGATCGTATTGCTGTCGGTGTCAATAGCTTGACAAAACAGCCAAAATGTGGTATAATACCGGGCGATGGGTTTATCCCGCTTGACCGTTTGCGTCCTTTGCGGCGCGTTTTTAAATTGAATTTGAAACCTTTAGTCCCCCTGTCGGGTCGTGTGACGGGTGCGGCAAAGGTTACTTTTTTCATGCTTATTTACATATTATATCAGAGATGCTGTACGCATCGGAAAGGAATTTACAGAATATATGGCAAAAAAGCCTGCGGGCAAAATCAAAATTATTCCTCTTGGCGGCTTGTGTGAGATCGGAAAGAACATGACCGTCATTGAGTATGAGGAGGATCTGATCGTTGTAGATTGCGGTCTGGGCTTTCCCGATGAGGAGATGCTGGGTATAGACCTGGTCATTCCCGACATGACTTATCTTGAGAAAAACGCCGACAGGATCAAGGGCGTTTTCCTGACTCACGGTCACGAGGATCACATCGGTGCGATCCCGTATATGCTCAGAAGCATAAATCCTCCTATCTACGGTACCAAGCTGACCTTGGGTATCATCAAAAACAAGCTTGAAGAGTTCCGTCTTCCCGAAAATCCCAAACTGAAAACGGTCAAGGCGGGGGACGTGATCAAGGCGGGACAGATGAGCGTTGAGTTTATTCACGTCAACCACTCTATTGCCGACGCTTGCTGTCTTGCAATAAACACACCTCTCGGAACTATTCTGCACACGGGAGATTTCAAGTTGGATCTGACACCTATCGACGGCGAGATGATGAATCTTACCCGTCTGGGTGAGCTTGGCAAGAAGGGTGTGTTGGCGCTTCTGTGCGAGTCTACAAATGCAGAACGACCCGGCATGACACCCTCCGAAAAAAAGGTCGGTGAATCTCTTGACTATATTTTCTCCACAAACCGTGACAAGAGACTTGTGATCGCGACCTTCTCCTCAAACGTTCATCGCGTTCAGCAGATAATCGATATTTCAGCTGCTCACGGTCGAAAGGTGGCAATAACGGGACGCAGTATGCTCAACATCGTCGGTGCCGCTACCGAGCTTGGCTACATGAACGTTCCAAAGGGACTTATTGTTGACGTTGGGGAGCTGAAGCGCTTCAAGCCCGAGGAGATAACTCTTATTACAACGGGCAGCCAGGGTGAGCCTATGTCCGCTCTTTACAGAATGGCATTTTCCGACCACGATAAGATAAAGTTGGGCGCAAAGGATCTTGTTATTCTTTCCTCCAGTGCGATTCCCGGAAACGAAAAGCTCATCGGCAAGATCATTAACGAATTGACAAAGAACGGGATCAGCGTTCTTCACGACGCTGTGGTTGAGGTCCACGTTTCGGGACACGCCTGCCAGGAGGAGCTGAAGCTGATGCAGGGCCTTACAAAGCCCAAATATTTTATGCCCGTCCACGGTGAATACAGACATCTTGCCGCCAATTGCGAGCTGGCAAAGTCAATGGGCATTCCCGCAAATAACATCTTCGTTTCCGAGATCGGAAAGGTCCTTGAGATCGACGCAAAGGGCGCAAGATGGGCAGGCACTGTTCCTGCGGGCAAGGTTCTGGTCGACGGATTTGGCGTCGGTGACGTAGGAAACATCGTTTTGCGCGACCGCAGACATCTTTCACAGGACGGTCTTATTGTGGTGGTCGCTACCATCGACGAGGCGGATAAACTGATCATCTCCGGTCCCGACATCGTTTCCCGCGGATTCGTTTACGTCCGTGAGTCGGAGGCTTTGATGGACGAGATCAAGGAGGTCGCGGTAAGCTCTATATGCGAAAGTCTCAATGGGCGGCATTACGACAGAATGACCCTTAAAACAAAGGTCAAGGACGATCTTTCAAAATACCTTTATTCAAAAACCAAGCGCAAGCCCATGGTGCTTCCAATAATAATGAATGTATAATTTTTGAACGTGCTGTGTAGGAAATGCAAAAAAATTCAGCGTGCGTTCAAAAACCCTTCATGAAATAATCATGAGTTAAAGGTATAATATACAAGATATATCCTCGAAAGGACATAAAGAAAATTAAAATTAAGGCGGTACCCTAAAATGGCTACAAAGACAAAGAAGAAAGTGGACTTGTTCTCCACTATAATGACTATCGTGCTGGTGCTCATCATCGTCGGCGGAATCGCACTTTTCGCATTCCAGACCTGTGAGAAGTCCGGTGTAGGTCTCCGTTCCAAGATCGTTGTAAAATCCGATAACTTTGAAGTTAACGGTGCAATGATGCAGTATGCGGTAATGACCTCTTATAACAACTATCTCTCACAGTACGAGCAGTACGGTCTGCTTGATTATCTTGGCATTGACACCACCAAGAAGCTTTCCGCACAGCAGTACAGCGAGAACCAGACATGGCTCGATTTCTTTACCGAGCAGGCAAAGGCAACGGTTGAGCAGATGCTCGTTTATGCCGAGGCTGCAAAGGCCGATGGCTTTGAGCTGAGTGAGGAGGAGCAGGCTTCGGTCGATTCCGTTATTTCCTCTTTCGAGCTTATGGCAAGCTATTATGGCACATCTACAAATGCATATATCGCTTCTAACTACGGTCAGGGCGTAAAGGCAAAGGACATTCGTGATTTCCTTGCTATCTCTACTCTTGCAGAGCAGTACAGCGCAAAGGTGGCTGACGAGCTTAAAGAGAGCATCAAGGCTGAGGACGTAGAAATTTTCTACGGTGAAAACAAGGCTGATTACACACAGTTTGATACCATTTCCTACTCCGAGAAGCTTACCATCGAAACAGCAGGTAAGTCCGACGAGGAGATCGCTGCTGCAAAGGAAGAACTCAAGAACGCTCTTACAAGACTGACAGAGGCAAAGACCGCTGACGAGTTTAAGTCCATTCTTGCAGAGGTTAAGAACATAACGGTCGAGAATGCAGACCAGCCCGAGGAAGCAACCGAGGATACAACTGAGGAAGCAACCGAAGATACAACTGAGGAGGCAACCGAGGATACGGCTGAAGACACTACCGAGGATACAACAGAGAAGACCGATGAAGACAAGGACGATGAAAAGAAAGAGGAAGAGAAGTCTCCTCTCGACAACATCGTTGAGACCACTGTTACAGGCAGCACAGTTTCCGGTGATATCAAGGAGTGGATCTTTGAAACAAAGGACGGCGAGCTTGTTCGTGTTGCAGGCGAGGCAAAGCTCTTTGAGGAAAACAAGGAAAACAAGGGAACAGGCGAAGAGGCTGACGTGGTTAAATCTCACGACTACACGGTAACTGTTTACCTTATCCTCAGCGACGCTGCACGCGATGAAACAGCAACGAAGAACGCAGGTCACATCCTGTTCAAGAAGGATACACACGGATCTCAGGAAAAGGCTCTTGAGGCTGCTCAGAAGGTCCTTTCCGAGTACAACACCTCTGACAGAACAAAGGAAAGCTTCGAGAAGATCGCTAACGAGAACACAGAGGATTCCGGCGTATTCTACGACAACATCAAGAAGGGTGACATGGTAACAGAGTTCGAAAACTGGATCTACGACAGCGACCGCAAGGTTGGCGACGTTGATATCGTTGCGACCGAGTACGGCCAGCACATCATGTACTTTGTTGGCGACGGCGATGCGGCATGGTACGTAGACTGCTTCAATGCTCTGTTCAACAAGATCGCAGAGGATAAGTACGAGGAGTTCAAGGCTGCTTACGAGGTTAAGTACAGCGCAAAGGCTGCAAAGGCTATCAACTGCTAAAATAATACTTAGATTGCACTTTGGGGAGCACTTTTTGAAGTGCTCCCCAATAAAGTCTGTAACCGATTTGGTAGGGACACCATAGAATGATATAAAAAAGGGAGGTATCCTTTGTGGTAATTGAACCAAAGAGTACGACGGTGGCTTATCGCTGTCCCCATTGCGGTGGCGGCGTTATGAGCGCCGTGAATCCGTTTGTGATCGGCGCGGATATGATAAAGCTCAAATGCGAGTGCGGAAAGAGCGAGCTGCAGATTGTCATGGAAAAGCACGGGCCTGATAAGAAGATCCGTCTCAGCGTTCCCTGTATGCTTTGCCCCAAGCCGCATAATTTCAGCCTGACACAGTCGGTGTTTTTTAATCGGGATATTTTCCTGCTTCCGTGTCCGTATTCGGGCGTGAACATCTGCTTTATCGGTGACAGCGACTACGTAAAGGCGGAAATGTCAAAGACAGAGCTTGAGCTTCTCGATATGCTTGAAAAAAGCGGAATTGAGGGCGGCTTTGAGGCGATCCATGCCGCAGACGAAAGTGACCTGCTTCCCGATCCGCAGATCTACGACATTATTATGTTTGTGATCCATGATTTAGAGGAGGAAGGGAAGATCTTCTGCCGTTGCGAGGACGGTCACGGCGAATACGAGGCTGAGGTGCTTGATTTTGGCATCAAGGTGACTTGTACCAAGTGCGGCGCGTCCCAGACTATCCCCACCGACAGCCTTTTGGCAGCAAACGCGTTTTTAAACGCAGACAGTTTACATTTGGAATAATGAAAATAAAAAGCCGCCTATAGGCGGCTTTTTATTTTGCGGGACCAATCTGTTTTTTTGAAAATCCTCTTGCATAACGGGCGATTTTGTTATATAATATACGTATAAAATTATATCATGGGAGAGTGTTCAATGCAGAGCGAGAAGCAGAAGCATATTCGCAATTTTTCGATAATTGCACATATAGATCACGGTAAGTCTACTCTTGCCGACAGGATCCTTGAATACACAAACGCCGTTTCAAAGCGCGAGATGGAGGATCAGATCCTTGACAACATGGATCTTGAGCGAGAGCGAGGAATTACCATCAAATCCCGCGCGGTGAAGCTGGATTATACGGACAAAAACGGTGAGCAATACACCCTCAACCTCATCGACACCCCCGGTCACGTGGACTTTAACTATGAGGTTTCCCGTTCCCTCAACGCCTGCGACGGTGCTTTGCTTGTGGTCGATTCCACACAGGGCATTGAGGCGCAGACCCTGGCTAACGCGTATCTTGCGGTTGACGCGGACCTTGAGATCGTGCCCGTTATCAACAAAATAGACCTGCCCTCTGCCGACGTGGAGAAGGTCAGAGCGGAGATCGAGGACGTTATCGGAATACCCGCGGATGGCTGTCCCGCCGTTTCCGCAAAAACGGGACTTAACATCGGAGACGTGCTCGACAAGATCATTTCCGATATTCCCGCCCCCGGCGGCGAGGAAGATGCGCCCCTTAAAGCACTTATATTCGACTCGTATTACGACAGCTACCTTGGCGTCGTGGTCTATGTGAGAGTAATGGACGGACGGTTGAAACCCGGTCAGAGGATCAAGCTCATGAATTCGGGCGCGGAATTTGACGTGGTAGACGTCGGTACAATGGAGCCTTTGGGACTTGCAAAGTGTGACGAGCTGTCTGCCGGAATGGTCGGATATATCACCGCCAGTATCAAGTTCATCGGTGACACCCGCGTGGGTGATACGGTAACTTTGGTGGACAACCCCACCTCCGAGCCTTGTCCCGGATTCAAGCAGGCTTTGCCTATGGTCTACTCGGGTATTTATCCTGCCGACGGCGCACGGTATAATGACCTGCGTGAGGCTCTTGAAAAGCTGCAGCTCAACGATGCGGCACTTTGGTTTGAGCCTGAGACGTCCATCGCGCTGGGCTTTGGCTTCCGTTGCGGCTTCCTCGGACTTCTCCATATGGAGATCATCGAGGAGAGACTTGAGCGAGAATTCAATCTTGATCTGATAACTACCGCGCCAAGCGTTATTTACAAAATAAAGAAGAGAAACGGCGAGACCGTTCGAATAGACAATCCCTCGAACTACCCTTCGGCAGACGAGATCGAAGTGGCGTACGAGCCTATGGTCAAGGGCAACATTATTACTCCCACCGAGTACGTGGGCGGTCTGATGGACCTTTGCCAGGACAGACGAGGCGTGTTTATCGACATGAAGTACATCGACACCGAGCGTGTCGAGCTTCATTACGATCTGCCCTTGAACGAGATCATTTACGACTTCTTCGATGCACTTAAGAGCCGTTCAAAGGGATATGCGTCCCTTGATTATGAGCTGTCAGATTACCGTGAGAGTAAGCTGGTCAAGCTTGACTTTATGCTCAACGGTGAGACTGTGGACGCGCTGTCCTTTATAGTTCACGAGGAAAAGGCTTACGCCAGGGCGAGAAAGATCGCGGAGAAGCTCAAGGAGAACATACCGAGACAGCTCTTTGAGATTCCCATTCAGGCGGCTGTTGGATCGAGAATCATCGCCCGTGAGACGGTCAAGGCAATGAGAAAGGACGTTCTTGCAAAGTGCTACGGCGGCGATATTACCAGAAAGAAGAAGCTGCTTGAAAAGCAGAAGGAAGGTAAGAAGAAGATGCGCCAGCTGGGCTCGGTGCAGGTATCGCCCGAAGCGTTTATGGCTGTGCTCAAGATGGACGACGAGAATTAAAAGGAGGAACAAGCATGAAAAAGCAGAAAAAGCCGCTGGGGCTTTACATTCACATTCCTTTTTGTCTGAAGAAATGCGCTTACTGCGATTTTTATTCCTGCACGGGTGCCGATCCCGACCTCGTTCACCATTATATTTCCTCCTGTATGCTTCAGATGGAGGATATTTCAGAGAGCTGTCGCGGCTATGAGATCGACACGGTCTACATCGGCGGCGGTACGCCGACTACCCTGCCCATCAAGGAGTTTGAGCGGCTTTTGTCGGCTGTGGAGCGTAATTTCAAGCTCAGCCGCTATGCTGAGATCACAACCGAGGTAAATCCCGCAACGGCTGATAAAAAGTACCTCAAAGCCCTGCACAAGCTGGGTGTAAACCGCTTGAGTATCGGTTTTCAGAGCGCAAATATCAGCGAATTGGAGCTGCTGGGCAGAATACACACGGTCGAGGATTTTGCCAATATGTATAAGGACGCCCGTGCGGCAGGCTTTGACAATATCAGCGTGGATCTGATGTACGGAATCCCCGCACAGTCTGTGCAGAGCTTCCAGAGCACTCTTGAATACGTTTGCAACATGAACCCCGAGCATTTGTCTCTCTACTGTCTCAAAATAGAGGAGGGAACTCCTTTCTATGAGATGCAGAATACTCTCGAACTTCCCGGAGAGGACGCGGAGTACGATATGTATATGTGGGCGGTGGATTATCTGAAAAAACGCGGATACGACCGTTATGAGATCAGCAATTTCGCAAAGCCCGGGCTTGAGTCCCGCCATAATCTCAAATACTGGAATGCCGACGAATATATCGGGATCGGTACGGCGGCGCACTCGTATTTCGGCGGTGAGAGATATTCCGTGATAAAAAATATTTATGATTTTATTGACGGAATAGAGATCCCCGAGACCAACATGAGGCTGATCGAGGGCAGTAAAACTCTTTCCTTCAGAGAGAGAATGTCCGAGTACGTAATGCTCCGCATGAGACTTGACGCAGGCGTCAATGCCGAGGATTTTGCAGAGCTTTTCGGAACGGATTTCCACGCTTTCTGCGGAAAGCATCTTGACGAATACGTAAAGGACGGATTTGTTATCCGTCAGGGGGGAAATTACCGTTTCTCGTCCAAAGGTATGTTCGTCAGCAACTATATATTATCAACCGTTCTTGATTTTGCTCCCGGCAATTCCTTTGCCTGAAATTTCAAAAAAACGGTTGACATTGACAGGAATATATTATACAATATAAACGTAAAATACTAAAGAAGGACAGGTGATAACTGTGGCAGATAAGGACATTAAAAACATTGGTGAGGAGATTCCCGATACTTACACATTGACAGACGACGAGGGCAACGAGTTTGAGGTTGAGCTTCTTGCTTCCTTTGAGTTTGAGGGCAAGCAGTACAGAGCAATTACTCCCGCAGAGGAGGGTCAGAAACCCGAAAAGGGAAAGGACCAGCTTATTGAATATGATATTCTTGAGGTCGTTCTGGACGATGACGGTGAGGAAATGCTCATTTCCATTGAGGACGACGAGGAATTCGACCGTGTTGCCGATTTCTTTGATGATGCGTTCTTCGGCGAGGTCGATTACGACAACTGATTTTATTTAAGAAGAACTAAGATCCCTGCCGTTCCCGTGATTTCTCGGGTAAATTGGACCCACAAATCTTTATAGGAGTCCGGATAAGCTTCCAAAGCGGGTTGCAGGCCTCCCGATATGCTGTACCGATTGACTTGTCTCGGCGCATATTCGGACGTTGGAAGCAGTAAAGCTTTGGAGAGGACACCGCCTTGCACATGCAGGGTCTCCTATTCTCGGCTACACGGCTCGGCGGGGGAAAACATAAGAAAACAGGATAAAACAAATATGAAAAGAATAATTTTGATTTTGCTGGCACTCGTTCTTGTGCTCAGCGCTTGTATGCCTCCTCAAAAGGACGGAGATGGTCAAACGGACCCCGAGAACACATCGGGAGTTCAAACGGATAATCAGACAAGCCCGGAGGATAGTTCAATGAACACAACAGAAAAAACTCCCGATACTCAGGAGCCAACGGTTGACCCTGCATCCCTTTACCGCGAGATCGACGGTATCAAGTATTATGACGTCAGAGCCGCAGGTGCGCGCGGAAGCGTTTACAGCCCCGATGACAGCGCTTATTTTATTGAGGACGTTGAGGGCTACTACATAGACGAGCTGACCTTTATGCTTGACGAAGAGACCATGTGGCGCATAGTTGACGTGCCCTGTACGGGAACGGGCGCTGTAAAGTGGAAGGGATATAAGGACAAAAACGCAGGCGAGACCGAGGACAGATTTGACGGCATTCTATATGCGGATAAGATCAACGACCCCATGTACGCGTTTATGTGTCTGCCCAGCCAGCGCGCCACCGTGATGGGCCGTGTTAACGCGGGCAATCATTATGAATATGACGATAAGTACGTAAAGATAGTGACCATCGGCGCGATCTATAACAATTCGGATATGCCCATTCCGGACGACGCGGAGTTTACCATTTGCGTAGGAAGAACAACGCTTTTGCTTTGTACTGAGGAAAAGGGCTGGTATATGGCGTGTGAGCTTGATACCCCCTCAAAGCCGAACAGTATTTATTATCTTCCCTGGGCTTTGGAGCATACGCTTGGTACCATGAAGCTTGATGCTTCGAGAGTAACTTTGGTTGAAGATCACTACGAGATCAAGATGACTGGCGCGGAGCTTAACGGCGCGGACGGACGGGACAAGGGTGCAACGGGAAGTGTTCTTCACTTCTGGGGTGAAAACGTAATGCTTGACCCTGATGAGGAGATCCTCGGAGTTGCGACCAGCTTTGAGTGTTGGATAAAAGAAGAGGAATGGGCGCCTTACGTAGCAGCGGCTATCGGCGCGGACTGGCGAGATAGTCAGAACAAGATTTCCCAGACATACTCAGGTTTCAATTATGCTCTTACCACAGAGCCTACCGTTGTTTTCGGACACAACGTTGGGCCTATGGTATACGACGACGTGATGGACAGCGAAAAGGTTCAGGAGCTTCTTGAATTGAACAAATAAAAATCGACCGCAGGATCAAAGATCCTGCGGTCTTTTTTTTTTGGAAATTATTTTTCAAGAACAAGGTCTTTTACAGCAAACCAATCAAGGTTGCCCGTGTCCTTGACCATGCCTATCTTGAAGTAGAAGCCTTCGCTGTCAAGCATAGATTCGGTCACGTCAAAGGAAATGCTGACCTCTGCCCATCTGGTCTCGGTTTCGATTGTCTCGGTTGCTAATTTGGTGCGCACTACCATTGTATCATAGTATACGTCGAGCGAAACGTCCGTTTCCGCAGGCGCCTTCATCATAAAGGACAGGGTATAGGTGCCTGCACCGTACATCTTTACGTCGTTTACGATAGATCTTGCAATGGCTGCGGTGTAGTACTTACCGTGGTCGTACATATAGTAGACCTTTGTGTCCTCTTCTTCTTTGACCACAAGGTCAACGGTGTAGCTGGGTGCCTCGGAGAAATAGCTGATCTCGCCCTCGTCGGGAAGGAGGAGATTACCGAGGGGAACAACGGGAGTGATTATCACACCCTTGCCTGTTGTGGTAACGTCATCGACCGCGGAACATTTTGCAAGGTCCTTGGTGGAAACGTATGCAACGCCGTCTATATCCTTTGTGGTAACGTTCTCGGTGGTTCTCAGGTACTTGAGAAGAGCATCAGCGGGAATAAGATATTCTTTGCCTTCCTTTACAACGTCGTGCTCAAACTGAACCTGACGAGAACCGATGAAGACCGTATTCTCAGCCATGTATTCAGCTTCGTGAATGATGCGTTCAATAGGCTCATAGGTGTCGTCGTTCTCTATTGTGAGATACAGCTCGGGGGGAGTTGAGCTTACCTGGCTTTCGCTGTCGATAAGCTTTCCGTCAACGTATACGTTGGAGAGGGTGATGTGATAGTTATCCGTGTATATGTATCCGCTGCCGTTGTATACGCGCAGAAGGTAATTGAAAGTCTTGTCCGTGAAGTTCATAAATCCGTGAGGATCGCTGAGCGCGGTGAGCCTGGGAAGGGAGATGTTCTTGAACGTAAAGCTCTTTTCTGCCGAACCCATGCCTCTTCCTGCGAAGAAGTGGGGCAGATGTATGCAGTCAATAGCATCGCAGTTGATGAGGGTACTGTTGTGAGCTCTGTCCTTTTCCTCGGGGTTGTAGCGGTTGTTTACGAAACCGTCGTCCGATCGCATAACGTGAAGTTCCTCAAAGAGCACGTTGTCCGTTACACCCTGAGGATAGAGAGTGGCGCAGGTTGTTCCGCAGAGCACATCCTTTACGTGGCCGCTCTTTACCGAGTAAACGATGGTGTTATCCGCTACGTAGAGCATAAGGTGCTCTGCGTAGTTGTCGTTTCCCGAGAAGATGGAAAGACCGTCGGTGGTCATCATTGTGGAGAATGCCTTGTAGTTGTATATTTCACAGTTGCTGGCGGCGATCGCCATGTTAAAGCAACGGGAGTCCATAAAGGTCACGCCGTTAAAATAAGTACCGTTTCCTCTGATGGTCATCATCTTCCAGCCTGCGCCCTCGGTACCGCCATCACGGATGTCGCGCTTGTTGATGTTCTGGAAGGGGTCGATGAGCACGCCGCGTCCGGTAATTCTTGAATATTCACCTTCAATGACGCTTCTGGCATTGAGCACCGCGCCGGGAGCAACGTAAAGCTGCGCGCCGGGCTCTTTCATTTCAAACAGTCCGGATTCGACCTCATGCCAACCCTCGATCCAGTATACACCGGGATCGCCCTTAGTGGGTATATCACCGGGATACTCGGGGTAGTCGGCGGCAACAGAGAGAACCGAGTTGTCGTCCTCGTCAAGACGGATCATGAAGTAATCGGGCTTATCAAGGTAGACCGAGATCACGCCGTCCTTGTAGGTGGTCTTGAAATTCTTTGCAGAGGGCATAACGGTATAGTAGGAGAAGTCCTTTCCAACCTTTATGTCAACTCTTGTTTCTTCGCCAGAGAAGGCGAACATAGCGTAGCGTCTGTAATGGTCGCCGCCGATGCCTCGACTGTATTCGGCATACTCCATTACGTGGTTGTAAACGGGAATACTTGCGGTCTTATCGCCTTGAGTTACGCTTACCTTGTAATCGTAATTGCGGCGAACCTGCTGGGGAAGCTCGGGATATATAACAAGCTGAGTCTGCTTAAAGAAATCTTCCTTTGATTGGATCTTGTCGGTTTTGATGACACCGTCGGCAAGAGAAAGCTCACCCTTTGCCTCGCGGATCAGCTTTGCAAGACAGTCGAATGCGGCCTTCTGCCCATAGAATTCAGAACCTACGAGGTAGATCTTTGCGTCCTTTACAAGAACTGCCCATTCGTCTTCCTTTACGCCAAGGGAAGCATCATCGGTGATGATGACGTTTGCCTTATCTATCTTTTTTACCTGTTCAACGGGAAGTCCGACCTTCTCGCTCATAAGCGCTGTAAGGTTTGCAGCAAACGCCGTATTGTCGATGTCGGCGGCAATGCCTACGGAAAATACGTCCTTTCCGCCGACCTTGAGAGAAGTAACGGTGAATCCGCTGGCAGGTACGTAGCTGTAGCCGTCAGCCAACAGAAGTCCTTTATCGGAAATAAGATTTTCCACGAAAAATTCAACTCCCTTCGCTGTCTGTTCGTCTGTGCCGCCCATAATGGCGATCGTATTGCCCGTTCTTGTGATCTTGAACTGGTCGAGCATGATACCGTCGGCAGAGCCGCGCTTTGAGGGACCTACCAGGATCTCCTTATCGACTGCTCCCTTCATGTCGGTGACGAGCTTGATCTCGATTCCCGTCTTTGCTTTGATCCCGTCACGGAGAGCGGCTGCCGCGTCCTTGACGGTCTTTTTTGCAAGGTCTGAACGGACTATTACGTAGTCCGCAACGCTCAGAGCCTCATTGGGGTCAAGAGTTTCGATGGCGTTGTTGTCGGTCTCGTCGTTCTTTCCCTCATCGTCCTTTTTTTCGGGCATACAGGAAACTGCCGCGAAAATGAGGGTCAGAGCGAGCAGGACAAAGAACATTTTTTTGATGGTGGTTCTTTTCATCTTTTTCTCCTTGTTGAGTTTTGTTTTTTCTTTCTTTGCTTTCAGTTTCAGTGTATATTGATATTATATATCAATACTTTATTGCCGTCAAGTGTTTTTTCTTGCTTTGTTTTTTTGTCTTCTTGTTATTTTGTTGAAATGGGCGAGGACATAAAGACCGTCCTCGCCCCGAAATGTTACTGTGTTGCCAGATTTACGATGCGCCCCCATGTAAGAGGACCCACCACGCCGCTTACGGGAATGTCGTTGTTTGCCTGTATTGCGCGAACCGCCGCTTCGGTGGAAGGGCCGAAGGCACCGTCTTCGCTGACGGTCGGGATATAGGAATACCGCTGTGATGCTTGATTGATAAATCGCTGAAGTGCCAGTACCTCACGCCCTTCGCTGCCCTCGCTTAATACTCTGCCGGGGTATATTTCGTCGGCAAGCTCGCCGTACTCTCCTCGAATTGAGTTAAGAGCGTTGAAATATTCGTTGACAACGGCGTTCCAGGTGCTGCGCCCGACGATACCGTCTTCTGTTAAGCCGGCTTGACGCTGAATTGCACGAACAGCGTTTTCTGTTTGTGTACCGAACACACCGTCTACCGTTACGTCGGGCACCTGCGGGTCAAAAAAGGCGATGACAGACAGAAAATATTGAAGATTTCGCACTCCGTCTCCCGTGTCACCGAGTGCAAGCTGACTCGGATATATCAAGCGCACATCGTCCTGCGATACTCCCTCGCTTTGCACCTCGGCAAGCCGCTTTACCGCCGCCCAGATGGATTTTATCTTGTACCAGGTTGCCTTTCCCACCACGCCGTCCTGTGTCAGATTGAAGATCCGCTGAAAATTCCTTACAGCATTCTCCGTGTCCTGCCCGAAAATGCCGTCCGGGTCGTTTATCCGACCGATGGCAGGGTAATTCCGTCCGATCCTGTTAAGCTGACGCTGAATGGTAAGAACGTCCTGCGAGGAATCCCCGCGGCGAAGCGGACGTCCCGGATAAGAGGGAAGATTTCTGTCGGTAGGCGCATTGAAAACTATGTTGATGTCGTCGCCGTAATAATATTGAAGGATTTCATAGGGGGTCAGTCCTTCCTCGGCTAAGGCAACGCTGCCCCACTGGGAGAGACCGTTGCACATGACTGTGGTTCCGTTGCAGTAAGCGGCGAAAAGCGGCTCCACCGACCCCTGGCGTACGATATAGTCGTTGAAGACCTCGTCAACGATCTCTCCTACGTTCGAAAAAATGTCTCTGCCGTAAATAAAAGTCTGATCGAATTGGGTGGTTGAGGTTATGTCAAAATCGTATCCCCGCGAGCGGTAATATTCGGTATACACACGGTTAAGAGCATAGGAAATTTGCGCGTAAATGTTGGCGCGAAGGGCGCTTTCGGGCCAAGTGGGGTAAATTTCGCTTGATGCCACGTTTTTTATATAATCTATGAAAGGAACCGTAACGTTCGGCGCAGATCGGTCGCTGGGCAACCCCAAATGGACGGTTATGTTTTCGGGTATGGTCATCTGTTATCCTCCGAGCCGATAAGGATGGGTTGAATACTTTTTATTCCCTCATAAATTTGCACTTTGCTTCTTTGCGGTGCGACCCCGTCGTAAAGAGCGGTCATATCGTATTCGGCGGTCTTGTCGGGGGTGAGAAAAACGAGAGAATTTTCTCTTGGAGGCGCGGGAAGCTCAATGCCGTCGATTATGCCGTCGGGGTCGGTGACGCCCTCAAAAAAGAGTACCTGCCCGTCGTCAAAATTCCGTGTTATGGCGATCTTCACGCCTTCGATCGGATAGGATTGTTTTCCCGCAAACGCCTGTATCTTCAAATATCCGCGTCGGGGATTTTCGCGGAGAAAATCCTCGTAGGTGAGAGACGGCTCGTTGTTATCCGGGGTGCTCGGCTCAGCGCCCGGGATTTCTTCCGTCCGCTCCCAAACCGCAATCGCCTCCGATGCCGAGATCGATGAGGTCTCGACCCGATTTATGTAGTCAACTATACCGTCGGCCACCCCCTGAGCGAACCTTTGCGGAGCGTCTGCCATGAGGGTTGAATCAACAGGACTGGTAATAAATCCAAGCTCTACCAGCACGGCAGGCATTTGTGTTCTGCGCAGAACGTAAAGTCCGGGACGTGCCTGAACACCGCGGTTGCGTAAGCCCGTTGAAAGATTGAGCTGTTCAAGAATAGATTGCGCTAAGGGATATGCGGCTGAATTGAGACTGTAAACGTAAGCCTCGGAGCCGCTTGCCATGGGATTCACCGAGGCGTTTGTGTGCAAACTAATGAAATAGTCCGCACCCCAGGCGTTTGCCTCGCTTACCCTGATTGCAAGAGAGGATGCGTTCGACGTGCCCAGTATCACGTCGGGATCTTTACGGGACAGTCGAGTTTCATATCCGTAATTTTGAAGGATCCTTGCAAGGATCACTCCAATGTCGTAGACAAGATCCTGCTCGCGGTAGCCGTTGCCCTCTGCACCTGCATTCGGGTTTTGCGGATTGTGTCCTTGGTCGATATATATTTTTGTTGCCATTTTTCTCGCTTCCTTTCGTCAGATAGGCGTGGTTTGCCCTCGGTACAGAATATGAGGTTTCAGGGAAGAATGTGCCAATACTCTTGACAAAACGTACCGGGTGGGTGTATAATCCTTGTTAATAACAAGGTTCTTTGGCTTTCACAGGAGGATAAAATGAAGAATATTTCGAGAAATCTTACCATGCTTTGCGATTTTTACGAGCTGACCATGGCGAACGGATATTTCAAGACGGGTATGGGTGATACCATTGCGTATTTTGACGTGTTCTACCGCGAAAATCCCGACAATGCCGGATTTGCCATTGCCGCAGGACTTGAACAGGTGGTCGAGTATATAAATGATCTGAAATTCGACGATGACGATATTGAATATCTGCGTTCAAAGGGGATATTTGACGAGGAATTTCTCACTTACCTGAAGACTTTCCGTTTCACAGGTGACATTTACGCTGTTACCGAGGGCACGGTCGTCTTCCCCGGCGAGCCTATTATGGTGGTCCGCGCACCTGCCATTGAGGCGCAGTTTATTGAGACCTATATTTTGCTTATGCTTAACCACCAGTCGATGATCGCAACAAAGGCAAACAGAATAGTCCGCGCATCCGAGGGACGTGCTGTCAGCGAGTTCGGCTCACGCCGCGCGCAGGGTGCCGACGCGGCAATTCTCGGCGCGAGAGCCTCTTATATCGGCGGCTGTGCGGCAACAGCCTGCACCATTGCCGATCAGGTTTACGGCGTTCCCGCTACGGGAACAATGGCACACTCCTGGGTTCAGATGTTCCCCGATGAGTATACCGCGTTCAAGACCTACTGTGAGGCGTATCCTACAAACGCAACTCTTCTGGTAGATACCTACGACGTGCTGGGTAGCGGTATCCCCAATGCCATTCGCGCATTCAAGGAAGTCCTTTTGCCCCGCGGCATCACCAAGTGCGGTATCCGTCTTGATTCGGGAGATATAACCTACCTTTCCAAAAAGGCGAGAAAAATGCTTGACGAGGCGGGCTTGACGGAGTGTAAGATAGTTGTTTCCAACTCTCTTGATGAGTACATTATTTCCGATCTTATGCGACAGGGTGCAAAGGTCGATGCCTTTGGCGTTGGTGAAAGAATGATCACCTCCAAGAGTAACCCTGTTTTCGGCGGCGTTTATAAGCTCTGTGCCATCGAGGATAAGGACGGAAACGTTATTCCCAAGATCAAGATAAGCGAAAATGCGGCAAAGGTCACCACGCCTCATTTCAAGAAGGTATACCGTCTTTACAGCAACGATGACAAAAAGGCGGAGGCGGATCTTATCTGCGTATTCGACGAGACGGTGGATGATACCAAGCCCCTTGAGATCTTCGACCCCGTACACACTTGGAAGCGCAAGATCCTTACCGATTTTACGGCGAGAGAACTGTTGGTTCCGATCTTTGAGAACGGCAAGCAAGTCTACGCCTTGCCCGATATTCACGAGATAAGGGAGCATTGCAGACGAGAGATCGAGTTTGTTTGGGATGAGGTGCTCAGATTTGAAAATCCCCACAACTATTACGTGGACCTCTCCCAAAAGCTCTGGGACATCAAGAACGATATGCTTCATAAAATGAGAAAGTGAATCCCTTAAAACGGCGGCGTGAGCCGCCGTTTTTATTTGTCGGAAATTGAAAAGGAATAAGGAAAATCGTTCCGAAAATATCCGTTTGGGACGGGTAAAAATCAAAAAAGGCGGGAAATTACAAAATCCTGCCTTTTTTTGCATTATTTCTCAAAATATCTGAAAAAAATTTAAAATTTTTTCATAAAACCTATTGCAATTTCCCATTGTTTGTACTATAATAAGTATACAAGTGGTGCAAAATGTTGAATTTGAGTGAAAAATGGTGCAAAAAAGCACCCAAAATGCACCCAAAAAGCGAAAGGAGGCCGACTTATGTCACTTTGCGGCGAATTCAGACATTCTCTTGATGCAAAAAACAGACTTTTTATACCCGCAAAGCACAGAGAAAAGCTGGGCGATACCGTTATGGTCGTCCGCAATCTCGAACGTAAGTGCCTCATCGTTTATTCCCTTGAGGAATGGGAAAAGTACAAGGATTCCGTTCTTGCAAAGATCCCCGTTTCCAGAAGACAGGATATAAACCGCTTTTTGTTCCGCAGATCCCTTGAGACCGGATATGATAATCAGGGAAGAATAATGCTGACCCCCGAGCTTTTGGCTCATGCTGAAATGGAAAGAGGAACGGCTGTTATCGTCGGCTGCGGATATTACGCTGAGATCTGGAGTGAAAAGAACTTCGAGGAGATCGTGGCAAACGAAAACGCAGAAGAGCTCAACGAGCTTCTCCGTCAGTACGATGTGTGATCTCGATCGAGTGGAGCAGAGTGGCTCCGAGGTGAATTTCAACCATCGCTCGGTGCTCCTTGACGAGTGCATAGAGGGGCTTGATATTAAGCCGGACGGTATTTACGTTGACGGCACGGCAGGCGGCGGCGGACATTCCTATCACATAGCAAAACGTCTGACTACGGGACGGCTTATTGCCATTGATCAGGACGAAACGGCAATTGCGGCGGCGGCGAAGAGACTTGAAGAGTTTTCTGACAGAGTGACGCTCGTTCGAAGCAACTTTTCGAAGATTGAGGAGGTCTGCTCCGATCTTGGTATTGAAAAGATAGACGGCGTGCTTATGGACTTGGGAGTTTCCTCCTATCAGCTTGACACCCCCGAGAGAGGCTTTTCATATAATGCGGACGCGCCGCTGGACATGAGAATGGACAACCGAAACCCTTTGACGGCGCGCAGAGTTGTAAATGAATACAGCGAGGCGGAGCTGAGACGGGTCATTTTTGATTTCGGCGAGGAAAAATTCGGCGCAAAGATCGCCGCAAATATAGTAAAGGCAAGGGAGCAGGCTCCCGTTGAAACCACCGGTCAGCTGGTGGAGATAATCAAAGAATCGATCCCCGCGGCGGCAAGGCGAGACGGCCCTCACCCCGCAAAACGAACCTTCCAGGCTATACGCATCGAGGTCAACTCCGAGCTTTCGGTGATTGCACCTGCCATTGAAGGTGCTGTAAAGCTTTTGGGCAAAGGCGGAAGGATTGCGATAATCACATTCCATTCTCTTGAGGACAGGCTTGTAAAGCAAGCTTATGCTGCTCAGGCGCAGGGATGTACCTGCCCGCGTGAATTTCCTGTTTGCGTGTGCGGAAACAAGCCGAAGCTGAAGGTGGTAACAAGAAAACCCATTCTTCCAAGCGACAAGGAGCTTGAAGAAAATCCCCGTTCACGAAGCGCGAAGCTACGTGTGGCGGAAAAGATCTGAGTTTTTTCCATCATATAAAATTTTGTGCGGAGCTTGCATCCGCGGAGAGGAAGTATTTTGTTATGAACGATTTTAACCGCTGCACGGCTACATTCAATAACATTATTCTGCAGTACGAGGGCAGAGGATTTTCCCGTGCTACTTCCGCCAAAAAGCAGGCTCAGCAGTTTTCTGCGAGAACTCTTGAGGAGTTCGACCGCTATTATCAGAGCCGTCCCGGTTACGCAGGCTATAAGCCTCCCGTGGCAAAGGCTCCGACGGCGAGAGCGCAGGCAAATGCGGCAAAACGCCCTGTAAGCCCTGTTCGCACAGCACCTGCTGAACAGAAGCGTGCGGCACAGCAGACAGCAAAGAAACCTATGCCCAAGGCGGCTAAGCTCCCTTCTCAGGTAAAGAACGAGCCGAGCAAGGTCAGACGTGCGGTTGAAAAGATCGCAGACGTTTCGATCGGCGCGACAAAGCGCAATTTCAGAAGACTTCCCGCGGCAACTCTCGTTACTATCGTTGCCTGCATGATGTCCCTTGTTCTTCTTGTTGGAAGCACGGTTATGACAGGAGATATTACAAACCAGTATTCCGAGCTGAAAAGCGAGGTCAATGCTCTTGCAAATCAAGAAAGCAAGCTGTCCACCGAGCTGGATATCAAGAATGATCTGAGAGTCATCGAGGATATTGCGATCAATAAGCTGGGAATGGTCAGCCGTGACCTTATCACGAGAAACTACATAAAGCTTGATGAAGAGGATATGGTCGAGAGCTTTGCTGAGCCCGAGACAAACGTCGGACTTTCTACTCTGCTCAGCGCGATTGCCGGCAGATGATATCAGTCATAAAAAAAGATTGATACAAATAATATGAATATGAGCTGCGATAGCAGTGTCGACTTTTCAGTCGGGACAAACGGCGAGATTTGAGGATTTTTGTTGTCAGGTGAAATGAAAATCGGTCTTGCCGTTTGATTTTTAACTTTTTTGAGGAAAGGAGATAATAGACCGTGAGATCTAAATTGAAAGCGGTATTTACAAGCTCGCTTTGGCGTTCGGGAATAGTGCTTGCCGGATTTATTTTGGCGTTTGCCTATCTCGCTCTGCGTATCTATATTCTCCAGACCGAAAATTTCGACGAATATCGAAAGGCTGTAATGGAACAGCTTACCACCAAGACCGAAATCGCGGCAGGCAGGGGAAATATTTACGACCGAAACGGCGTTATGCTTGCCACCGATACCACGGTCTACCGAATTTTCATTTCACCAAAGGACATCTCCGAGTGCGAGACGGAAAATGCCGAGCAGATCATCGCAAAAGGACTTTCCGAGCTGCTTGAGGGCGTGGAATATGAAAAGGTCATGGAAAAGGCGGCCTTGACGCACCGCCTCGACGAAACCATAAAGAAGGACGTTGAAAAGGAGGATGCGGACCGCGTCCGCGCCTTTATTGAGGAACACGGGTTTGAGGACGAGATCCACGTTCAGCCCACATCAAAGCGTTATTATTGCTACGACGGATTGGCGGCGTCCGTGCTTGGATTTACGGGTGACCAGAATATCGGTCGATACGGACTTGAGGTTCAGTACGACGAGGTTTTGTCCGGAACAAACGGATTTTACGTAACCGCCCGTGACTCTCACGGAATTGAGATACCTACCGAATACGAGGTCTATATTGAGCCGCAGGACGGTCACAGCCTGGTTACCACAATAGACCGTTACATACAGAGCGCCCTGGAGGAACAGCTCAAGGCTACATACGAAGAAAACGGGGCAGGGGAAAGAGTTTGCGGAATCGTTATGGACGTAAACACCGGCGAGATCCTTGCCATGGCCACTTATCCTTCATTTAATTGTAATACGCCAAATGTTCTCGATCAGTTTTATCTTGACCGTATAGCAAAATCGGGTCTTGTTGAGGGCACGGATGAGTATAACGATTTCAGGTATGCTCAGCTACTCAATTCCTGGACAAATAAAACGATTACAGATACCTATATGCCCGGATCCACCTTCAAGATCCTGACTACATCAATGTGTCTTGAAGAAAAGGTGGTTTCGGTGGGCGAGCAGTTCTATTGCAGAGGAAGCTATCTTGTTCCCGGATACAGCAGACCTATCAGCTGTCACAAAAAAACGGGACATGGATCGCAGAGCTTTGCGAGAGCGCTCCAGCAGTCCTGCAACCCTGCCATGATGGAGATCGCTCTCCGTATCGGCTCGGAAAAGTTCTACAATTACGTGGACGCTCTCGGATACCTTGACAAAACGGGTGTTGATCTGCCCGGTGAGCAGGATTCGATCTTCCATGCGCCCGCAAACTTCAACCAGGTTGAGCTTGCGACGGCGGCCTTCGGTCAGAACTTCAACATTACTGCGCTTCAGCAGATAAGAGGCGTTGCGGCCATTGCAAACGGCGGTTATCTTGTGACACCTCATGTTGTAAAAGAGATCGTTGACTCCGACGGCAACGTGGTGCAGAGCTTTGATCTTGGAAAAACAAGACAGGTCATCAGCTCTGACGTGTGCAGGACCGTCACAGAAATACTTGAAGAGGGCGTTGCCACCGACGGCGGCGCGAAAAACGCTTACGTTGCGGGCTACAGAATAGCCGCAAAAACGGGAACCACCGAGAAGATCGGTAAGTTTGACGAACAGGGCAACGAGTCTTACAGAATCGGTTCGACCGTGGCTTACGCGCCCGCGGAAAATCCACAGGTGGCGGTGCTTATCGTTGTTGACGAGCCGCAAAACGGATCGGTTTACGGTTCTATCGTTGCCGCGCCTTACGTTGCAAACGTTATGAAGACGATTCTTCCTTATATGGGAGTTGAGGCAGAATACAGCGATGCAGAGCTTGCAAAGCTGTCCAGAAAGGTTCCGTCCTACGTGGGCTGGAGCGTAAATGATGCGGTGGCAAGTCTTGATTACATCTCTCTTGACTATGAGGTCATCGGAGATGGTGACGTTGTAACAAAGCTGGTCCCCAAGGCAGGCAGTGAGATGAGCCGCGACGGCAAGCTCTACGTTTACACGGGCGATGCGCAGCCTGCATCAAATGTGACCGTTCCCGACGTTTTGGGAAAGAACGCAACCGTTGCAAACGTAATGATAACTAACAACAAGCTGAACATTCTTATAACAGGATCAACAAATTCGCAAAACGGAAGCGGCCCTGTGGTCGTATCCCAGTCTCCTGCCGCGGGAGAGAAAGTTCCCGCGGGAACAGTCGTCACTATTGAACTGAGATATTTAGACGGTACGGACTGATTTTTTTACGTAAAAAACACTGATTTTGGGCCTAAAATGCCTTGAATTAGACGGAAGTATTCAAAGAGATATCAAATCTGTCTAATTTAAGGAGAAAAACGCTTGAAAATCATCGAACTATTTAGAGATATATGCATCAAACGAGATCTTCCGCGTGAAGACATTGAGGTGTTGGGAATTTCCTCTTCTTCGTGCGATACCAAGCCGGGAGACATCTTCGTTTGTATTGAAGGCTTACGTACAGACGGACACCGTTTTGCCCGTGAGGCGGTCGAACGGGGCGCTGTCGCTGTTCTCTGCGAGAGCGGCAGAGGAGAGGAGATCGCACCTGATTTACCCGAGGGCGTTCTCTGTTTTGAGACTGAAAACACCCGACGCGCTCTGTCATTTCTATGGCACAGATTTTGCGGCTGTCCCTCTCGGGGAATGCAGATGATCGGGGTGACCGGGACAAACGGAAAAACGTCGGTCACGTTCATGCTCAAGGCCATACTTGATTCGATAGGGGTAAAAACGGGACTTATCGGCACCGTGAAATGTCTTTGCGGTGACAAGACTGTTGAATTGCGCTCGTCCGACAGACGGGCAAAAATGACCACGCCCGACCCGGGGGAGCTATACAGGATACTGGCACAGATGCGTGGTGAAGGGGTGGAGACCGTTATAATGGAGGTCACATCTCACGCGCTTGCACTAAGCAAGCTTGCGCCGTTGCACTTTGACTTTGGACTTTTTACCAACCTCACTCCCGATCACCTTGATTTCCACGGGAATATGGAGAAGTATTTTAACGCGAAGAAAAGGCTCTTTTGCGCCTGCGACACGGCGGTCATAAACTGCTCTGACAGGTATGGACGATCTATGGCGGAATTTGCCGAGAGTCATTGCCACAGAGTTGTGCGGTGCGGCGAGGGGCAGGAGCTAGACTGCTCAGCCGAGCACGTGAATGCGCGGGGAGTGGACGGAGTTGAGTACATTCTGAACTCGATCTCCGCCATATTCAAGATCACAAGCCCGATCCCCGGAAATTTTACCGTTTCAAATACGCTTTTGGCAGCAAGTGCGGCTCTTGAAATGGGCGTTTTACCGTCAAGCATACGGATAGCTCTTGCATCGATGCGAGGGATAGATGGCAGACTTCAGCGTGTCAAGATCTGTCACGGCGCGGATTTTTCGGTCTTTATTGATTACGCGCATACTCCCGATGCTCTGGAAAATCTTCTTAGAACGGCAAAAAGCGCCCGTATGGCAGGGCAGAGGATAGTGTTGCTTTTCGGTTGCGGCGGTGACCGCGACAAATCAAAAAGGCCGGTTATGGGCAGGATCGCCTCGACTATGGCAGATCTGGTAATAGTCACATCCGACAACAGCAGAAGCGAGCGGACCGAGGATATTACCGCGCAGATACTTTCGGGCGTCGATTTTGGCGCTTGTTCCTGTGTGGTGATACCCGACCGAAAACAGGCCATCGAATATGCCATATCAAATGCCCTGAGCGGAGATATAATACTTTTAGCCGGAAAAGGGCACGAAAAATACGAGATCAACGAAAAGGGAGTTTTTCCCTTTGATGAGGAAAAGCTGGCATGTGAATTTGCCGAAAAATACTACGGATAAAACGAATCTCTTAATTCGATTTTTCTTTGAAAAATCGAATTAAGAGAGATAATTTGGGAGAATAGAAATGAGAACGCAACTGGCAAGAGGAATTTTGAGCTGTAAAGAGGCGGCGACGGCGTGCGGAGGCAGGCTTGTGTCAGAGGTGTACGGACGGGTCTTTTCAAACGTCTGCACCGATTCGAGAGAAGTGGATTCCCGATCCCTTTTCGTTGCCATTGCGGGAGAACGGGTGGACGGACATGATTTTATTGGTTCCGTGATCGAAAAGGGGTGCCGCGCGGTGCTCTGCGAGAGGATACCCGATGACTGCACCTCACTTGACTGCGATTTCATCGTTGTATCGGACAGCGTAAAGGCAATCGGCGAAATCGCGGCCTTTTACCGCCGCGGAACGGAGATGAAGACAGTTGCCGTAACGGGCAGTGTCGGAAAGACAACCACAAAGGAATTTGTTTCCGCAGTTCTTTCAAAAAAGTTTAAAAACTACAAAACCGAGGGAAACCACAACAGTACGATCGGTCTTCCCATGAGCCTTTTTGAGATTCCCGAGGAATGCGAGTCCGCCGTGCTTGAAATGGGTATGAGCGGATTTGACGAGATCGGGCATATGAGCCGCACGGCAAAGCCCTGCATTGCATTGGTGACGAATATCGGAACGTCTCACATGGAGATGCTCGGCTCAAGGGAGAATATCTGCCGAGCCAAAATGGAGATCCTTGAAGGCTTGCAGGAAGGCGGGATCGTTGTACTCAACGGTGACGAGCCGCTTCTGACAGAGTACGATTGCGGCACGGTCAGGACCGTGCTTGTGGGCATAAACAACCGCGATGCGGATCTGCGCGCGCTGAACATTCGCTGTGAAGCGTCAAAAACCACCTTCGACATGATAGCAAGTGGAAAGGTTATTACGAACGTGGAGCTTCCCGTTATGGGAGATCATTACGTCTATGCGGCGCTTTTCGCTTTTGCGGCAGGCAGGATCGCGGGCATGACCGACGAGGAAATACGCGCAGGATTGCTTGATTTCAAGAACGTCGGAATGAGACAGAATATATACGAGCTTGAGGGTCTGAGCGTTATCGAGGACTGCTATAACGCAAGTCCCGAATCCATGCGGAGCGGGATCGACGTGCTTTCACAGCTTGCAAAGCAAAAGGGCGGTCGCATGGTGGCTGTGCTTGGAGATATGCTTGAGCTTGGTGAAAGATCTCCCGAGCTTCACCGCTCGGTCGGCTCATATTTTGCCTCAAAGGGCGGACGGGTGCTCTTTACCTTCGGTGAGCGTGCATCCGAGATCGCCGCGGCGGCAGTAAAAGGCGGTGTGACCCAGGAGAGCGTTTACGTAAATCGGGACAAGGACTGCCCCGAGATCACGGGCGAAATGCTCCTTCACGGACTAAAGGCAGGGGACGTGGTGCTGTTCAAGGCAAGCCGATCAATGGCGCTTGAGCGCATTATAGCTTACCTGCGTGAAAATTCTTCCCGACTTAACAAGGGCTGAGGTCGGCGTATTCCAAAAAGAATGGAGAAATAACATGAGTTTTGCAATAAATATAGCTCTTTCGGCTTTGGCGGTGTTCATTTTGACTGTTTTGCTCTGTGCAAAGATCATACCCGTGCTGAAAAGCCACAAGGTGGGGCAGAAGATTCTTGACATAGGCCCTCGCTGGCACAAATCCAAGGAGGGCACGCCCACCATGGGCGGAATCTGCTTCATCATGGCGATCCTTATCGTTATGGCGGGATTCTTTGTGTACTACGGCGTAAAGGGACAGGCGAACAGGCTTATTCCCCTGGCCCTGACCCTCGGACTTGCCACCTTCAACGGCATGATCGGCTTTATCGACGATTTTGCAAAGCTGGTAAAAAAACAGAACGAGGGACTGCTGGCATGGCAGAAGTTCTCGCTTCAGCTTTTGGCGGCAATAGCTTACGTGGTCGTAATGAAGCTGACGGGACATATTGATACGTCCCTGTATATTCCCTATTTCGGTATCGAGCTTGAGCTTGGATTTTTCTACTATCTTTTTGCGCTCTTTATCGTTACGGGAATGGTCAACAGCGTAAATCTCACCGACGGCATTGACGGCCTTGCCAGCTCGATAACTCTTGTTATCGGTATGCTCTTATGCGTTCTTTCTTTTACCCGCAAAGATCTGCCGCTCGGACTTGTTTCCTCCTGCCTTATGGGCGGAACTCTCGGATTTTTGATGTACAATTTCTATCCTGCAAGAACTTTTATGGGTGATACAGGCTCTCTGTTCCTTGGCGGAATGGTGGTCGGCTCGGCATTTATGCTCAATAACCCTCTCATCGTTCTTGTTTTCGGTCTTGTTTTCGTGCTTGAGACCCTGTCTGTCATTTTGCAGGTGGCAAGCTTCAAGCTGACGGGCAAGAGGATCTTTAAAATGAGCCCCATTCACCACCACTTTGAAAAATGCGGTTGGAGTGAGGTGAAGATCGTTTCGGTCTTCTCTTTTGTGACGCTCATTTGCTGTGTTCTTGCCTGGTTTGGCATCTGATCTTGATTTGAAAGGAGACCCGAAATGGGAAACAACGAAGATTATTTTGTAAAGCGCCCTGTGTCGGGGAATCCTGCAAAGGGGAAAGAGAAGCAAAATCCCGACCGTCGCATAGTTGACGAGAGTAAGAACACTGTCCGTCGGGTTTATCCCGAGGGCGGATCGGACCTGCCAAAGCGTCGGGAAGATACCGCACCGCCCGCAGATCGGACGGACAAAAAGCAGTCGATGATCTCAAGGCTCATGAACGGAGGCGACTGCGCCAGATTGCCCGAGGGCTACAAAGTGGGCAGCGTTGATATGGTGTTTTTGGTGATCCTTGCCATTATTATCGCTCTCGGAACGGTCATGGTCTTCTCGTCGAGCCACGCTTACGCAACCACCAAATTCGGTGACGGATACTATTTTCTGCGAAATCAGCTCCTGGTCGTAGCATTCGGTTGCGTTCTTATTGCGCTTGTTGCGCTGTTCCCGCTTAAAACCTATGCTTTTGTTACCTGGACAGTTTATTTTATTGCCGTAGCGCTTCTTGTTGCCGTGCTTTTGTTCGGCGCAAGCGAGGGTGAAGCGAAAAGATGGATCATTCTTCCCGGCGGTATGTCATTCCAGCCCTCGGAGCTTGGAAAGACCGCGGTGGTTATGATGTTGGCTTTGTATATGTCAAAATACCGCGAGAAGATCGAGTCGAAAAAGTGGGGTGAATCCTTCAGATACGGGATCTTGGCCCCTGCGGCGATCTTTGGGCTGATCGTGGGACTTGTAATGCTTGAAAATCACTTTTCGGGTGTTATCATCATCTGCGCCATTGCGGCGTGCATGATGTTTTTCGGCGGAACGAGGTTTTCATATATCGCCGTTATAGGTGCTGTCGGAATCGCGGGCGTTCTGATTTTGATAACGCTCACGCCTTACGCAAATGCACGTCTTGAGATCTGGCAAGACCCTTGGAGTGACCTTATGGGCAAAGGCTGGCAGACGGTGCAGGGACTTTATTCTATCGCCTCGGGCGGTATCTTCGGCGTGGGACTTGGCAACAGCCATCAGAAATACGGCTACGTTTCCGAGCCTCAGAACGACTTTGTTTTCACCATTGCCTGTGAGGAGCTTGGTTTTGTGGGCGCGGTTGCGATCATATTCCTTTTTGCGCTTCTTATCTGGAGAGGTTTTTCTATTGCGCGTCATTCACCAAACAGATTTACATACCTGCTTGTGCTTGGTATAATTTCAAAAATTGCCATTCAGGTCATACTTAACATTGCCGTTGTAACAAACACTATTCCAAACACCGGTAGTCCTCTGCCGTTCTTCAGCTCGGGCGGATCTTCTTTGCTTGTGCTTATGGCAGAGATGGGCGTGGTGCTTTCGGTATCGCGTTATTCGAAACAGAAAAAATAATATCAAAGGAGCTAAACTTTGAGAGTAATAATGACGGGCGGCGGCACGGGCGGGCACGTAAATCCGGCACTTGCCATTGCCAATACGATAGCTGAAAATGAGCCGGGCTCGGAGATTCTTTTCGTTGGAACCGAGCACGGAATCGAAAATAAACTGACCGCGGCGGCAGGTTATCCCATACGCCACGTAAAGATCGCGGGATTCAAGCGCTCGCTGTCCCTGAAAAATATCAAGGCGGCTTATCTTGCCTTCGTTTCTCCGATGAAGGCTAAGAAGATAGTTCGTGATTTCAAGCCCGATATCGTTATCGGAACGGGCGGATACGTTTGCTGGCCGGTGCTTGTGGCGGCATCGAAAATGGGGATCCCTACGGCTGTTCACGAATCGAATGCCTTTCCCGGAGTGGCCGTAAGAAAATTACAGCCATACGTTGACGCCATCTGGCTGAATTTTGCCGAGAGTGAAAAATACCTGACCGCAAAGGATAAAATCCTTCGCGTTGGAAATCCCCTGCGAGGAGCTTTCGGAACCGTTGAGCGAGACGAGGCGAGAAAAAAGCTTGGTATCGAAGGGAAATACGAGCATTTTGTGCTTTCTTTTGGCGGGAGCCTGGGTGCAGAAAAGGTCAACGAGGCCTGCCTTGCATTTATGCGCGACTACGTAAAAAATCACCCCGAGGTATACCATCTGCACGCCTGCGGCTCGATAGAGCTTGAAGAGGCGACAAAAATGTACCGTGAATACGGTCTTGAAGACTGCGAAAACGCAAAGCTGGTGGAATACATCTATGATATGCCCGTTCAGATGGAGGCAGCAGACGTGATCATTTCTCGGGCGGGAGCTATGACCGTTTCCGAACTTGCTATGAGGAAAAAGGCGTCTGTTATGATACCTTCACCGAACGTCACGGATAACCACCAGTACAAGAACGCAAAGGCACTCTACGACCGCGGTGCAACCGTTCTGATAGAGGAAAAGGAGCTTTCGGACGGTGTCCTTGAAGGCGCGGTAGCGTCCCTTCTTTCGGACAGCGAAAAACGCAAGGAAATGGGCGAGGCTGTATATTCGTTTTCCTGTGCCGACGCGAACAAGGTCATATATGAAGAAGTGAAAAAGCTTGTTGCAAGCAGGAGGGCCAAATGACAGGCGGCCGCGATCCCCGCAGATCGGGCAGACCGAGGCCAAATGCAGGACGCAGAGCAAGAACGGGATCACGCACGGGATTTTATTTGACTGTGGTGGGGTTGATCTTGGCATTGCTCGTGATCGGAACGCTGATAGTATGCTTTTTGACCTCTATTTTGAATATTTCCGAATTTGCCACCGCAAACGAGGGACGGTATACCCCTCAGGAATTGGCGGAGGCGGCCGGAATAAAACTTGGCGAGAAGATCTGGTCGGTGGACACGAAAAAAGCGGAACGGAATATACTTGAGACCTACACCGAGATCGGAAGCGTGAAAATCAAACGCGAGCTGCCTGACAGGGTGATTTTTGAGCCTGTTTACGCCACCGCCAAGTATTATATCGCCCTGTACGGCGAATATTACACTCTGTCTGACAGTCTCCGAGTCCTCGAAAGAGTAGAGAGCCGAAGCTACTGTACGGGGCTGCGGCTTGTATGCCTTGAACTTCCCGAGATCCGTCGGGCGGTGACCGGTGAGGTGCTTACCTTTGCCGCGGAAAATTCAGTAGATTATATTGCGCGAATGCTCTCGGCAGTATCAGGTTCGGAGCTATACTCGATGATAGACAAGCTCTCAATCAAGAGCAAATTTGAGTGCTATGCCATAAAGACCGACTGCTTTAAGATCACTTTCGGTGAGGTAAAGGACGAAATTCTGAAGATAAAAATGGCTCTGCGGGTCATGGAGGACGGCGGTTATCACACTCAGACCGGAGTGTTCGTTGATGCGACGGATGCCTCCGAGGTGGTGGTTGCCGTGCGGAAAAATGAAAAAATCGGGTGATTTTACCTCATTTCCCTGAAAATACAGCCATTTTCGGTTATTTTTTTCACGAAAACTATTGCAAAATTTTAAAAAATATATTATTATATAATAAGAGAAACTATATAGTTTCCTTATATAGAAGAAAAACAATTCACATAAAAGAAAACGGAGGATATTAAAATGCCATTTGAACACGACGTATCTTATGACAGCGGTGTAAGTATTAAAGTCATCGGTGTCGGAGGCGGCGGAAATAACGCCGTTAATCGCATGATTTCCGAAAATATCAAGGGTGTTGAGTTCATCGCTGTGAACACAGACCGTCAGGCTCTGAGAAATTCCAGCACACCCAACCAGGTAGTTATCGGCGAGAAGATCACAAAGGGCTTTGGCGCAGGTGCCAATCCCGAGATTGGCGCAAGAGCTGCCGAAGAAAGTCTGGACGATATCAAAGCCGCGCTCAGCGGTGCCGACATGGTGTTTATCACCAGCGGTATGGGCGGCGGTACGGGTACGGGTGCGGCTCCCATAGTTGCAAGAGCGGCAAGAGAGCTTGACATTCTGACCGTTGGTATCGTAACAAAGCCCTTTGCTTTCGAGGGCAGAAGAAGAATGGCGTTTGCCGAAGAGGGTATCGCTAATCTTTCCGATTACGTTGACGCGCTTGTAGTTATCCCCAATGAGAGACTCAAGCAGGTCTCCGAAACCCGCATAACTCTCGCTAACGCTTTTGAGATCGCCGATGACACTCTCCGTCACGGTGTTCAGAGCATTTCCGAGCTTATCAACGTTCCCGGTTTCATTAACCTGGACTTCGCTGACGTTACTTCCGTTATGAAGGACGCAGGCTACGCTCATATGGGCGTTGGCGCCGCTACGGGCAAGGATAAGGCAGAGCTTGCCGCAAAGGCAGCCATCTCCAGCCCTCTCCTCGAGACCTCTATCGGCGGAGCTACGGGTATCCTTATCAGCATCACCGCTTCTCCCGACATCGGACTTGAAGACGTTGATCTGGCATGTAACAAGATCTCAAGCGAGGCTCATCCCGATGCTAACGTTATCTTTGGTGTTGCGTTCGATGAGGACCTTGAAGACGAGATGAAGATCACTATCATCGCAACAGGCTTTGAAAAGAAGGACGAGGACAAGAATACAGTTGCCGCGCCCGTAGTTACAGAGCCCGTAAAGCGTCCCGCATCGGCAGAGAAGAACGAGGAGGAGTCTCCCGAGGTTCCCACATTTGAGGCACCCGCAGCTCCCGCACCCGCACCTGCTCCTGCTCAGAGACCTCAGTATGTTCCTCAGGCCCCTACATACGACGTTCCCGGCTATAACTCTCCCGCAGAGGGCGCTCCCGTGCGCGCTGAGGGCGGTATCATGGCAGGCGAGACCGTAGGAGACGAGGAATTTGACGAGATGATCAAGATGCTCAGAAACGGAAGCCGTCGCCGTGACGACTTCAGAGGCAGAAGATAATTCGTCTCACCCGACAAATAAAGAGTGTTGCCGCGTGCGGCAACACTCTTTTGAACTTTTAACATATGTTAAGACTGTTTTGAAGGAAACACGAATATGAACGTGAAAAAGGACCAAGAAAATAAATTCTATGAAACGCAATCGCTTAATTTGATAAGCTCATCGGAGAGCGTTTTTAATGGTGATTTGGGCGGATGTACTTGGCGTGATGAAAACGGCAATCGGATACCCAAAGAAAAACTGAATCAATATCTTGAAGAAAAGCATGAAAAGTTGCTTAAGGAATCGTTGAGAAGATATATGCCGATAGGATCTGTTGTTGGATTGAAAAATACAGTTGGTTGTTATATGGTAATTGGGTACAAATCCATAGCTGAGGGCACGTTGATGGATTATCAGGCGGTTAGATATCCACAGGGAACAACGGATAATATGCCGACATATGAATTTAACCATGACGACATAGAAGAAATTTATCATGTAGGTATGTCGGATAATATTCAGAGAGCGTATAAACAGAAATTGTTAGATGAGGAAAAATGTTGAGAATTAGGTCGAATTATTTACTGAAAAACTGTTGTAGGTTTACCGTAAATAGAATTTTAGTACCAATTACTTAAAAAAAGTATAAAAAATGAACTTCCCATTGCTTGGTGCTCTGGTGAACACGGGCACTGTAATTTTAGGAAGCCTGATAGGGCTTCTTTTGCGAAAAGGAATATCGAAAAGGATATCCGATTCGGTTATGATGGCAATGTCTCTTTGCGTCGCGTGGATCGGAATCACAGGAGCGATCAAAGGAAATAACACCATCGTTATCATTCTTTCCACCCTTGTGGGTGCTCTGATCGGTGAAGCTATCGACATTGACCGATACGTGAACAGACTGGGGAAGAAGATCGAAGAAAAGGTCGGAGAAGGCCACGGAAGTGTGTCACAGGGTTTTGTTTCTGCCACTCTCCTTTTCTGTGTTGGCTCCATGACTATCCTCGGAGCTCTTGAAAGCGGTCTGACGGGAAATCACAAAACGCAACTTGCAAAGGCGTTGCTTGATTTCGTTTCCTCTATGATCTACGCGTCCTCGTTTGGTGTCGGAGTTGTCTTTGCCGCAGGTTCGGTTCTTGTGATACAGGGCAGTATAACCCTCATGGCTACTTGGCTTGAACCCTTGCTCTCGGCGGCGGTGATCACGGAAATGACGGCTGTCGGTTCTATTTTTATTGTGGGTCTTGCGTTGAATATGATGGGGGTGACCAAGTTCAAGCTGATGAACTATATCCCTGCTATATTTCTGCCGATCCTGTTTTGTCCGCTTTACGATTACATAGTCGGACTTTTTTGAGGTGAAACATGAAAAATCTTTATCCTATGCGGCTTTCACCCCTTCCCATGGAAAGACTTTGGGGTGGGGACAAGCTGGGGAAATTTTACAATAAAAACTGCACGGAGGGCACGGGCGAGACCTGGGAGCTTTCGGTGCGTGAAAAAGAAAAAAGCGTTGTTTTAAACGGGGTTTTTAAGGAAAAAACTCTTTTCGAGCTGATCAACGGGGATAAGTCCTTGATGGGTACGCGCTTTGCAGGCGGCGAATTTCCGCTTCTGATCAAATTCATTGACGCGGCGGATGATCTGTCCGTTCAGGTGCATCCCGACGATGAGTATGCCGCGAAAACAGAAAATGACGTGGGTAAAACCGAAATGTGGCATATCGTGGAGGCCGAGCCGGGCGCAAAGCTGGTTTACGGTCTTGGCGAGGGCGTGACCCCCGAGGATTTTGCTCTTGCAGTTCGTTCGGGTAAAACCCTGAGTGCGTTGAATCAGATAGAAGTCCATGCAGGCGAGACATATTTTATTCCTGCGGGACTTGTTCACGCTATCGGCGGCGGTATTCTGCTTGCCGAGGTCCAGCAGAACTGCGATCTGACCTACCGTGTGTACGATTTTGACCGTCTCGACAAGAACGGAAAGCCTCGGGAGCTTCATACCAAAAAGGCTATCGAGTGCGTGAAATGCTTTTCTCGTGAGGATATTGACGCCATTCGTTTTGAATGCGGAAGCAGAGGCGGCGAGATCCTTGCCGATTGCAGGTATTTCAAGGTGAAAAGGCTTGAGATCGGCAGCGAAAGAAAAATCTCCGTCACCGAAGAAGACTTTGTTCATCTTCTCTGCATAAGCGGCGGCGGAAAGCTGATATACGAAGATGAAGAATACGAAATATGCCGCGGGGACAGTTATTTTCTTCCTGCGGGACTTGGTGATTTGTTGCTTGAAGGTAATATGACGGTTATGTTGTCACAGATCTGACAGAAAGGTATGAAATTGAACAATACCCCGGAAAAACAAAAGAAAACAAAAGAGCCCATAGGCAAGCGGATAAAGGCGAAGATCAAGAGCGACCTTTTGGCGGTGAGAAATATCCCCCGCGATGTAAAGACATATTTTTCTCGGCTTCCGGGACGAATGAAGACATGGGATTTTGGAGACTGGCTTTTGGCGGTCGTTAAGTGTGTCAGGATCCTTTTGACCCTGGCGGCGCTTGTGGGATTTCCATACGTTGCTTACACCATGCAGGAGTCCTTCTATTACAGCGTTGAGGATCTGAGCGACGGTATGTTTGCCTACAACCTCCTTTTTGTGTACCTGGTAGAGCTGTTTATTCTGGCACTTACCTGGTCACCTCGATGGGCGGTTTTCGGAACTACCTTGATGTGTGGGGTCCTGGGCGTGACCCAGTATGCGGTAATGCTTTTCCGCTTTACCCCCATTATGCCCTGGGACGTTCTGTCCCTTGGCACGGCGCTGTCGGTGGCGGGCAACTACGAGTTTGTATGGAACTACAAGATCAAGGTGTGGGTGGCCGTCTATATCGCCATGCTGATAATCTCGGTCATTCTCCTTGCAAAGCCCAAAAAGCCCAGGATCGGTAAGTGGCCGATACGTATTCTCTGCGCTGTGCTCTGCCTTTTTATGATGGGCGGATACGTGGACAATTCGGCAGACGAGAAATTCCAGTCGAAAATGGGATATTATCCCTATCTGTTTACTCCTACGGTTGTCTATCGCCGCAACGGTTTTTACTTCAGCTTCACCTCGCTTTTAAAATACCTGAACGTTGAAGAGCCGAGGGGATACGATCCCGACCGTCTAATGGAGGAAGCACACACTCTGATTGAAACCGAGCGCGAAAAGGGACAGGCAAGCATAGACGAAGAAAATAAAATGCCCAACATTATTGTCGTCATGAACGAATCTTTTTCCGATATTGAGGTTCACGGCGACATTGACACGGACGACGTTGAGATAATGCCGTTTATCAATTCTCTTACCGAAAACACGGTAAAGGGTTGGGCATATACCTCAGTCAAGGGAGGCAACACTCCAAATTCCGAGTTTGAATTTCTCACCGGAGATTCTATGGCGTTTCTGCCTGCGGGAAGTATTCCTTATCAGCAGTATCTTAAGGGAGAGACCCCGAATTTTATGTCTCAGCTTGCCAATCTGGGCTATAAGACCTACGGTGTTCACCCATATAACGCGTCTGGCTGGCAAAGGGACACGGTCTATCCGATGTTCGGTATCTCGGAGAGCTTTTTCAGCCGTGATTTCCTCTATCCCAAGCGGGTCAGAGACTATATTTCGGACGAATCCGTATACGAGATGATAAAGGAGTTGACCGGCAAAAACAAAGGCACAGGGAAGCCGGTGGCGGTCTTTGCCGTAACCATGCAGAATCACGGCGGTTACAGTAACGGACACACCTTTGACAATTTCACGCAGGACGTTGAGCTTTACAATATCCGCTCGACCTATGCGGGTCAGGTGGCGACTTACCTGTCGCTTATAAAGCTTTCGGACAGCGCTTTTGAGGGATTGGTAAAATCCTATGAAAAGGAAAGCACGCCTACCGTTATTCTTATGTTCGGAGACCATCAGCCAAACGGAACTATAACGAATCCCGTTCTTCATGCCCACGGAAAAACAGGTGTTCCGGCAAACATGGAAGAGTTGGCGGCGCAATACGTTGTTCCATTTGTCATGTGGGCGAATTACGATATTGAGGAGCAGACGGAGGTGGTCACAAGCCTCAACTATCTGAATATTTTCTTGTCCGAGACGGCAGGAATAGAGCTGAGCCAATATCAGCTTTTCCGTCGGGGGCTGGCAGAGGAATATCCCGTTATAACGGCGAATTTTGCCATTGACGCGGACGGAAATATCATCACGGTAGAGGATATGAAGGGTGACAACGTGGAGACTTACAAAAAGCTTCAGTACGCGCATATCTTTGACCGCACACGGATACTTGATAATTTTTACGAATAAAAAAGGACGGCTATGCCGTCCTTTTTTATATGTGTTCCTTTATTTTGTCTGCCAGTCTTCCGATCTCCTCGGTGTAGATGGTGGGCATTACGAAATCTTCGTTTTCGCGGTTTGATTCGATGAACATTTTCAGAAGGAATCTGTCGAATCTGCTTTGATTGTCGGGTTTCAGCTCGCCGCCGAGAGAAGTGTATACAAGTGCGGATTCGAGCAGAGGTGCGGGGAAGTTTTTCTTGAAATATTCATCCGTGCCATCGCTGAGACCGTTGCAGATGAAAAAGGCGTATTTTGACGGCACAAAGGTGCTCACTTCGATGAATTTTTTTGCGGTTTTGTGCAACTTTCCCATACGTATAGGTCCGCCGACTACCGTGAAATCAAAGTCGGCAGGGCTCAGATCGGGGATGACCGAAAGGTCTGCTAAAGTCACTTGGTGCTGCGGCAGGAGCTGAGCCAATTTTTCGGCGCAGATGCGCGTTGTGCCGCTTTTTGTTGCGTATGCTATAAGAATTTTCATTTTGAGGGTCTCCCAAATAAATTTTTGTTGACTATTTTGTTTTTAAATGGTAAAATATAAACGTATATTTATATTTTATAGGAGAATCACGGAATATGCAAGAGCAAATTCATGAAAAAATAAAAAAACTTCGCGCAAAACTGCTCTACCACGCGCAAAGATACTACGTTTACGACGATCCGGAGATCTCCGACTACGATTATGATATGATGTACGCCGAGCTTCTACGTTTGGAGGAGGATCACCCCGAATTTTTTGATCCCGCGTCTCCTACTCAGCGAGTCGGCGGTAAACCCCTTGATAAATTTGAAAAGGTCACTCATGCGGTGAAAATGGACTCTTTGACCGACGTTTTCTCTTACAGCGAGCTTCGGGATTTTCTTCAAAAAATGTCCGAAATACTGCCCGATCCCGTGTACTCGGTGGAGCCGAAGATCGACGGTCTTTCGGTCTCTCTGCGCTACGAGAGCGGCGTTTTCGTTCAGGGTGCCACCCGTGGTGACGGCATTGAGGGCGAGGACGTGTCCGCAAATCTCAAGACCGTATTTTCTATCCCTATGAAGCTTTCGGAGCCGCTGACCTTAACCGTTCGCGGCGAGGTGTACGTGCCGAGAGAGAATTTTGAGAGAGTAAACGCAAAAAGGGAAGCGCAGGGACAGCCCCTGTTCGCAAATCCCCGAAATGCGGCGGCAGGCTCGCTCCGTCAGCTTGATCCAAAGATCGCGGCGTCAAGAGGACTTGACATTTTTGTGTTCAATCTTCAGGAGGGGAATCCGTGGCAGGAAGAAGGCAAAGATTCTCATTTTGACACCCTCACAAGGCTCTCCGACCTTGGCTTCAAGGTCCTTGAAAATCGCATAAAAACCGCCGATCCAGACGAAGTTATTGCCCATATCGAGCAGCTTGGCTCCCTCCGTGATAGCCTCGCATACGATATAGACGGCGTTGTAATTAAAATTGATACTCTGTCTGACCGTCGCCGTGTGGGAGAGGGAACGAAGACACCTCGCTGGGCGGTGGCGTACAAGTTCCCACCCGAGCAGAAGCAAACGAAGCTTCTTGACGTGACCGTTGCCGTCGGAAGAACGGGCGTTCTTACTCCCACGGCAGTGCTTGAGCCGGTACATCTTGCAGGCTCTACCGTATCAAGAGCTACCCTGCACAACCTGGAATTTATCCGCGAGAAAGACATTCTCATCGGTGATACCGTGACAGTGCAGAAAGCGGGGGACATTATCCCCGAGATCGTTTGCTCCGACCCCAAAAAGCGTGACGGAACGCAGAAAGTCTTCAATATGCCCGACCGTTGTCCCGCCTGCGGCGAGCCTGTTTTTTATGACAAGGACGAGGGCGCGGCTACCCGCTGTACCAACAGCACCTGTCCCGCACAGCTTGCTCGCGGTATTGAGCATTTTGCGTCCAAGGACGCCATGAACATTGACGGTCTTGGTCCGCAGATAGTAGAGCTTTTGCTTCAAAATAAGCTCATATCAGATGCGGCGGATCTTTACACGCTTTGCGTAGAGGATATTGCAGATCTTGACAGAATGGGCGTAAAATCCGCGCAAAATCTGGTCACTGCTATCGAAAATTCCAAGAGCGCGGGACTGGAAAGACTTATTTTTGCCCTGGGTATACGCAACATCGGTCAGGTGGCGGCAAACGCCCTGGCAAAGCGCTATAAAACTCTTGCCGCTTGCTTTGACGCAACGGTTGAAGAACTTTGCGAGATCGAGGATTTCGGAGAGATCACTGCCGTTTGCGTTCACGACTTTTTCTCTCACCCGCAGAACCGCGAGCTTTGTCAAAAGCTTATTGACGCGGGACTTGAAACAGACGTGAAAAAGCAGGTAAAATCCGCGAAATTCGAGGGTATGACCTTCGTTCTGACGGGTACACTGCCAACAATGACCCGTGACGAGGCGAAAGCAATAATCGAGGAAAACGGCGGAAAGACCTCGGGTTCGGTTTCAAAGAAGACCTCTATTGTGCTGGCGGGTGAAGAAGCAGGCTCAAAGCTGACTAAGGCGCAATCCCTTGGGGTGAAGATCATCGACGAGGAGGAGTTCCTCAGAATGGTGGAGGAAGATGAGTAACGAAGAAAAGAACAAGGTGGTGGGCGGTACTCTGTACCTTGTTGCCACTCCCATTGGAAATTTAGCAGACCTTTCGGAGAGAGCTGTAAAGGTTCTTTCCGAGGTGGATTTTATCGCCGCCGAAGACACGCGAAACTCTGTGAGACTTCTCACATATCTTGATATAAGAAAGCCAATGGTAGCTTACCACGAGCACAATCGCGCGGAGGCAGGTGAGGCTATTGTCAGACGTCTTTTGGCAGGGGAATCCTGCGCGCTGATAACAGATGCGGGAACGCCGGCTATAAGTGATCCCGGGGAAGACCTGGTGGCACTTTGTGCTCAGCGCGGTGTGCCCGTTACGTCGATTCCCGGCTGCTGCGCGGCCATCGTTGCCTTGACGCTATCGGGTCTCCCTACGCGCAGATTTGTCTTTGAGGGCTTTCTGTCAGCGGTGGCGAAGGATCGCCGCGAAAGGCTTCGGGCGCTTGAAAGCGAGGAGAGAACCGTAATTTTTCACGAGGCTCCTCACAAGCTGAAAAAGACGCTTTCGGATATGCTTGACATTTTCGGCGGCGAGCGCAAAATTTCCCTCTGCCGCGAGCTGACCAAGCTCAATGAGGACGTTTTCCGAACCGATCTGAGCGGTGCCGTGAGCTTTTACTCCGAGCACGAGCCGAGAGGAGAATACGTTCTCGTTCTTGAGGGCTGTGCCGAGGCGCAAAAGGCCGAGGACGATGGAAGATTGCTTTCTTTGTCGGTTAGCGAGCACGTGAATTTTTACATAGGGCAGGGACTTGACAAAAAGGAGGCTATGAAGGCGGCAGCCCGTGACCGCGGTGTTACAAAAAGCGATATTTATAGAGAATATGTAACAAACGGCGAAAAATAATGTAAAAATTATGCAATTCTCATATTGAAATATTATTCATTCTGATGTATAATATTCAAAACAGTAAAATCGAAATTTATTTTTAGGAGATAAAACCATGAAAAAGCTTAACGTTGGTGTCATTGGCGCCACAGGTATGGTAGGTCAGAGATTTCTGACGCTTCTTGACAATCACCCTTATTTTAACGTAACAGCCCTTGCCGCATCTGCCCGTTCCGCAGGCAAGACCTACGAAGAGGCTCTCGGCGGCAGATGGAAGCTGAAGGCTCCCATTCCCGAATTTGCAAAGAAGATGGTCGTTATCGACGCTTCCAAGATCGAGGAGATGAAGCCTCTTGTAGACTTTGTTTTCTGCGCTGTTGACATGAAGAAGGACGAGGTCCTGGCGCTTGAAGAAATGTACGCAAAGGCCGAGATCCCCGTTGTATCCAACAACTCCGCCAACAGAAAGACCCCCGACGTTCCCATGGTGATTCCTGAGATCAACGACGAGCACCTTGAGATCATTGCGGCTCAGAAGAAGAGACTGGGCACCGAGAAGGGCTTTATCGCAGTTAAGCCCAACTGCTCTATCCAGAGCTACGTTCCTATGCTTACACCTCTGCGTAAGTTCGGTATCAAGCAGGTCGTTGCAACCACATACCAGGCAATTTCCGGCGCAGGCAAGACCTTTAACGAGTGGCCCGAGATGGTGGATAACGTAATTCCTTTCATCGGCGGTGAGGAAGAGAAGAGCGAGCAGGAGCCTCTGAAAATCTGGGGTAAGGTTGAGGACGGCAAGATCGTACCCGCAACAGATACGCTTATTACAACTCAGTGCATTCGTGTTCCCGTAACAGACGGTCACACGGCGGCGGTTTTCGTAAACTTTGAGAACAAGCCCACAAAGGAAGAGATCCTTCAGGCTTGGGCGTCCTTTAAGGGCAAACCCCAGGAGCTTGAGCTTCCCCATGCACCCGCTCAGTTCGTTACTTACTTTGAGGAGGATAACCGTCCCCAGGCGGCCCTTGACCGCGACATTTACGGCGGTATGGGTGTTAGTTGCGGCAGACTCCGCGAGGACTCTATGTTCGACTATAAGTTTGTGGGTCTTTCCCACAACACGTTGCGCGGTGCGGCAGGCGGTGCTGTACTTATCGCAGAGCTTCTTTATAAGCTTGGTTATCTGTATTGATTTCTTGATTCCTAATAAAAAACGACGGCTGTGCCGTCGTTTTTTCTCTTTGGTTTGGGGAGCCCGTGCCTCTTTTCAAAGGGCCTGGTCAATAAACCCATTTATTTGGGATAAAATGATCCGTGTAAATTCCGTGGAGACCCAATTCTCTCCACTTTTCAAAGGTTGAGAGGTCGTTTACCGTGTGGGTGTAGACCACGACGCCAACGTCGGAAACCTGTGTGAGCAGTTCCTCGCTCAGCACGGTTTCGGGGATCGTCACCGCAAAGGGCTTTTGCTCGCAGATAAAGCTCGTAATCTCTCTGACAGGACTGTTCATGGCGTAAAGCGTGAGTATAACGTCATCAAAACCCAGCTCCCGTGCGGCTTTGTATTCCTCGTAGGAATAAGCCTGGGGAATAAAGCGATCCTTGCTCTCAAGAGTTGACAGATGAGTGAGAAAGGGCAGATTTTCGCATTTTGCGTCGGTTATTATTCTGCAATCGGGGTGATCGTCGAGCCAAAGAACGAGCTTGTCAAGATCAAGCAGGGTAAGGTCGGCAAAGGCAGGTGATGCAAGAAATTCATCGTGTGTGAGCTGACCCTCTTCAAAGAGCATTCGATATGCCATCGACTCCCAATCGTGCAGGAGAACGTATTTTTCGTCCGAAGTGATCTGAAAATCAAGCTCTATCAGACGGAACCCGTTTGAATACGCGTTGTTTATCGCCTCAAGTGAATTGGTGAGACGGTATCCGTATATCGAGCCGCCTGCGTGGGCGACCAGGGCAGGGTAGTCGGATTTGTCCCAAGCGTCGGAGACGTCTGGCAACGGCTCGGTGTCTGCGGGCGAGGTTTCGGTTATCTCCATTTGTGATTCCGCAGTATCGTGATTCTGTGGGTTTTCTTTTCCGCAAGCGCACAAAATGATGGCTGCGGCAGATAATATGGCAACCAAATGCAAAAAACGCATATTCTCCCCCTCGCTTGTCTGATTTTGTTTAATTATAGCACAGGTTGTTCTTTTCGTCAAGTTCGATCAAAAAAAGCGATGGCAAATCCATCGCTTTTTTTGATCAAGATTCAAGCTGTCGTCCCAGAAAGGATGCGGCAGTTTGTATGAGCTTGGCCTCGATCTCTCCGCCGCTCATCTGACCCTTTGCTCCGTCCTCGTTCATGACAGATGCGACACAGCCGATAATGTCACCCTCGGAAAGGATAGGCATGGCACAGCTGACGTAATGCGGCGCGCCGTCCGACGTTACGGGAATCTTTTCCGCGCCGTCGCGCCAGGTGTAGAGCGATCTGTTCTCGATCATTGACTCAAGCTCGCTTGAGAGAGCTTTTTCGGCGTATTCCTTTTTTGGCACGCCCGCGCAGGCGATGACCGCGTCTCTGTCGCAGATGACCACGGACAAAGAGCAGGTCTTGTGCAGGGTCTCGGCGTACTGTCCCGCAAATTCGGTCAGCTCACCTATGGGCGAGTATTTTTTGAAAATGACCTCACCCTCGCGGTCCGTGAAAATTTCCAGCGGGTCGCCCTCGCGGATGCGCATTGTGCGGCGTATCTCCTTGGGGATTACGACGCGGCCGAGATCGTCAATTCTTCTGACTATTCCTGTGGCTTTCATATATAAATTCTCCTTGCTTTACAGATTTGCATAGTTAGTATCTGCAAAACAAGGGGATTTATACTTGATATGCATTTTATAATTTTGAACGGTGCATAGAATTTTTAAATTCGGTGCGTTGCTTGAAAGGTTCTTTTTGGGGAAATCACCTAAAAGAACAGTCCATTTTTGTTTATGTCTACTTTTGTATAAATGTGTGTAAATATTGACTTTTCTGTATAAATATGTTACAATTTAGTTGCGACACAATTTAATATTTACCATAACTGTCCCGATTGCGGAGAGCAGTTATCAAGCGAAACGCTCTTTGACCGTTACAAACGACAGCATAAGTGCTGTCCCGAATGCGATACGGTGTTAGCACCCGACTCGCTGTATTGCCCCCATTGTGGGACAAAGCTGAATAACAGAAAGGATGAAAATACAATGAAAAGATTATTTGCATTATTGATTACAATCATTATGGTGGCCTCTTTGGCAGCATGTGGCACCAACAATTCGAACACTAACGGAAACAACAGCACAAACCCGCCCGCAAGCAGCACCGGTGATAATCAGCAGTCCGGAAACGAGTCCGGCAACAGCAACACCTCGCAAAGCGGCAATAACGCTGAGGCGGCTAAACTCACCGGCAAGATGAATATCATCGACCTTGACGACAGGGATCCCTCCGTTCTGCGCGGCGTAATCATCAAAGGCAACTGTGCCGGCACTGCGGACGGCATCAACG
>JAFQKA010000030.1 GCA_017397175.1 Clostridia bacterium
CACCGAAGTCAGTGACAACAGATTTACAGTCTGCCCCCTTTGGCCGCTCGGGAAATCCCCCATATGGAGCTGGTGATCGGAGTCGAACCAACAACCTGCTGATTACAAATCAGCTGCTCTGCCATTGAGCCACACCAGCATATTTTGAAACGTTCAGAAGGGATTTCCTTTGCAGAACGTTGATATTATATCACCTTGGCAGGGTTTTGTCAAGTGTTTTTCTGAAAAAAGTTTTGAAAAATCTTTTTCTCGGCTTTTTTCATAAATTCCCCTTATTTATCTTCCCCTTTTGTATAGATTTTATCCCCAAGCTCGTGAAAACGAGCTTGGGGATAATCAAAAATCACTTCTTTTTCTTTTTTGCCACAACAACTATTACGATCACTGCAACGACGAGAAGTACGCCGCCTGCAATAGCCGCAATAAGCGCTATGGGAGCTTTCGGGCTGTCCGACGGAGTGTTGTCTACGGTGTCGGAGGGAGACGAGGGCGTTACCGCGCTTCCGTCTTCCATGACAGCGCTGATGCTTAGCTCGGCGCCGGCGAACATATCGGCAAGTTTTTGCGCGCTTGCCTTATCGGAGCAGATAAACTTACAGTCTGCGGGAATATCCGTAAATCCCTTTACAGTTGCGTATTCAAATACGATATTTACCGACGGGGAAACCACTCCCTCGACGCGAACGGTCTTCAGGGATTTGCAGCCCTTGAGGGTATCGTACTCAATGCTTTGGAGTGTAACACCTTCGGGGATCACGATCTCCTCAAGTGAGGAGCAGTTTTTGAAGAAGCCCTTGGGGAATCTGCCTGCCACCGTTGTTTCACCGCAGAGAAGGGATGCGGGAAGGATTATCTTCTTTACGGATTTGCAGTTGCCAAACATGGCCTCGGGAAGAATATAATCAACGTCAACGACTTCCAGGAGCATGGTAAAGCCGGTCAGATCGACCACACCCTCCGTGTAGCTTACGGGCGTGTCGCTTGTGAAATCCCAGTGACCGAGAGTTTCAAGAGCACTCATGCCGTTGAAATTCTGTTCCGATGAGAGTGTTTGCGTTTTTGAATCGATCCTTACGGATTTGCAGTTGGTGACAATTTCAACTATGCTCTTGAGCTTGCCGATGGCGGCGAATTCGCCTACGATATCAATGGACGAGATAGAATCCACTCTTTCCTTGACGTACTCGCGGAACTCGCTGTCAGGCGAAGAGAAATCAAGAAGGGCATCTACCTGCGCGGCCTTTATGACCAAAGTGTTTTCCCTCAGGGTGTAAAGGAAGTTGCCGTCCTTTGAAAGCTTGCCTAAGCTGACCGCTCCCTCGATGTTTATACCTTCGGGAACGAAAATGTTTACGTCCTGACCGCCGAATGCGCGGTCATCAAGAGCCAGCTGACAGTATATGTAAACGTCTGCCTTATTTTGCAGCTTGAATACGTCCTCGTCGATCTTGGTAAAACCGCCGCTTATGCGGATCTCCTTTACCTGATCCATTTGCGCGTTCCATTCAGCAACCTCGGGCAGGGTGGTGTCAAGTATTCCCGTGCCGCCAACCGAGAGGATACCGTCACGGACGAACCAGCCCGAAATGCCGATCATCTGACCTTCAAGTCTGATGACCTGCGCGCTTGTGGGCGTATATCCGTGGGTCCTGCCCTGTGTCAGCTCCATGACTGCATCTATTTCCTTGCCGTTTACAAGGTTATTGAACATTGCCATTGTACCGGAGGGGGGACAGGTGGGATCGCCGAGACCTGCTTTAATTGTAGTCTTGCAGGTTACTCTTTTTGCCAGGAAAACGGAATCCACGTAATCGAGACCTGCCGCGTAAATGGGACGGTTGCCCGAGGGGATTCTTGTGCCTGTGGGAACTTTCGTAGTACCTGCACCGATGTCGCAGAGCCACGGAATAGATGCGGAAAGCTCTGTTACCGCGGGGTGGAGAGCCGCCACGCCGATGGCCTGAAAGCCGCCCTGGCTTCCGCCTTCAACTTTTATGTTCTTGCCGTCCCAGAGTCCTGCCCATGAGCTGATGTCAACCTTGTCAAACTCTGTTGCGGTGCTGGTGTCGGAGAAATATTTAATAAGGAAATTGATAGCCTGACAGTCGCGCAGGAGCATCTGACGGTAGTATACGTTCTCCTTTACCGCATTGACTGTGGGCGACATACCGTACATGGGTGAATTCCAGTTTGAAAGGTCGTCGTCCTGCAGGTTGAGAAATTCCTTCATCATGGTGTCGCGGTTTATTCCGCTGTCAGCCATTGTTGCAAGATCCGAGAGATTTACGCTGTGCGCCAGGCAGTTGAACATGATCCTGTCCTTTCCGCCGTATGCGCCGATCTTACCAAGTCCCTGTCCCTGGAAATTCACTTGGATACGCAGGCTGCCCTTCTTTGCTTCTTTGGGGATAGTAAGGTAGCCCGCTACAAATGTGTCGCCGTTGGGAGTATCGTCTCTCAGACCGTAGCAGTTTATATATACCTCGTACTTTTTGAGGCTTCCGCCGTCATCGGGAAGTTCCTTAAGACTTACGAGATCTGCGGGGTATTGGTCAAGAAGAGCGAGGGAGTCAGCCCAGAATTGATCGAAGTCTTCAGGCTCCTCGTTAACGGTCTTGATGGCAAATGCGTTTACGAGAATACCGCCCTGGAAAAGGTGCGATGCCTTGGACTCAAGCTTGGATTTCCAGATCTTTCCGTCCTCGCCGTAGGCGTTGACTTCAAGGTACATATAACCTGCCATATCCATGCAGGTCTCACTTATAACGTATTTTCCCTCCTCGTTTGCCGTGACCTTGCCCGTGGTCTTTGAACCGTCGTCACCCTTGAAGGTGTAGCGAAGCTCGGGGACGGTTACGGGTCTTTCGCCGTCCATCACGGTGAAGGTAAAGGTCACCCTGTCGCTGCCGATGTAGCTCAGCGGATCCTTGTCCGTTTCGCACAAAACGTACAGAGAGGAAGCATCTTCTTCGCTTTTCAGCGCCGTTGCGGCAGATGCAGGCACTGCCATAAGGGTTGCCAAACATCCCACTATCATAAGCAAAGAAAGCATGAGAGATAGTAATTTCTTCATAGTTCACCTCAAAAAATTTATTTCAAGAAGATTATACCATTTATGCACTTTTTTGTCAACAAAATAAATCGAACGTCGGAACAGAAATTTAGTCAAAAAACGACGGCACAAAGCCGTCGTTTTGCGTTTTTTTGATGGCAATACGTCTGTCAACCCTTTTTTAAAAGTTTTTGGGGTTTGGGGCTTTTTTCAAAAAGCCCCAAGTATCGCGCTCCCGTTACTTTGTGGCATAGCCCTCGCGCTCTATGAGCTGTTTGCCCTGTGCCGAGCAGATCCAGTTGTAGAGTATCCTTTCGGGGGAATTTTCGGGGGCATCCTTTCGGATTATTACATAGAAATCGTTTGTCAGCTTGTATTCTCCGCTTGAGATCGTCTCGTTTGACGGGGTGACACCCTCGTAATCGAAGATCTTTGCGCGGTCAAGAGTGCCGCTTTCCATTTCTGTCAGATAATAGAAGACCGTGTAGCCAAGTGCGCCGTTTGAGCCGTTGTAGTCTGCCACCGCCTGAAGAAGTCCGATCATTGAGCCTGTCATCAGCTCGGACGGAGGCTCTGTGAGCTTGTCGCCCAGATTTATCAGCTTGTCGAAAAGGGTCTGGCTTCCGCTGTCACGGTTGCGCTGGAAGGGAACTATTGCCTCGTCATTTCCCCCAAGCTCCGACCAGTTTTCGATCTCGCCGCTGTAAATTCCGCAAACGTCCTCGTAGCTGAGGCTCTGTACGGGATTGTTTTTGTTGCCGATGAAAACCAACGCGTCGGCACCGATGGGGGTCATTTCGATTCCTTCGCTGTCGGCGGCGATAAGAGCCTTTGCTTCCTCGGAGGGCTCGTATGCGAGGATTATGTCGAAGGTACCGTCAAGGAGCCATTTGTAGTTGTCGGTGGTAGATCCCTCAAAGCGGATCATGCCGTTCGCCTTTTCGCGGTCAATGCCGAGCGAGGTTGCCGTCACCGCTTCACCTAAAGGCAGACAGGCAAGAGAACCGCCCATTTTGGGGTAATTATCTTCGGTAAATTCGAAATTTCCCTTACCCTGATCCTTTTTGCCGCACCCGAAAGTACAGGTCAGGATCATCAGAAAGGCAAGTAAAAGCGCAATTTTCTTCATTTGTGCTCCTTTCGCTAATCGTTGTTTATTCTTACTCTCATAATTTCGTTGAAATTCTCGTCTAGGGTCAGAGCGAAATCTCCGTCCCGCATAAACAGGAGCATCTCTTCATCAAGCTTCATATAAGTGGGAAGATCGTTGCCGCTATAGATCATCTCTCCGTCAGAGACGCGGTATATGCGGTATGTGGTGGAGATATTGTCGGAATTTTGCTCATAGGAATAGTAAAATCCCGTCACTCCCATGTGGGAATACAGGGGCACCACTTCATCAAGCACCCAATCGAGGGTCTTCAGGCTGTAAGCCTTGTATTTAATGCTTGAGGAACCGTATGAGTGCAGGTAAATGAGCCCCGCCTGAGGATCCTCCTCTACACTTGTGTATTTGCCCTCGACCTCGGCTATCACGTTCATTTCGCTGTCGGCAATATAGGTGGTGTTGCCGCGGCTCATGACGTAATGCTCGGTGAGGAAGGAGATGTTTTCATAGTCAAGCTTGTTTCCCTGAAAATCACGGTATTCATAGTTCCTATTGCCAAAGTCCAGGGAGAGGATATTTCCTTCAAGCAGTCCTACTCCGGTTTTCCGTTCGAAGCTCAGGGAGGACAGCAGATTCAGGTCGTAGTCGTAAACGTAGGCGTTCCTTTCGTCCGACACCAGGAACATTTCGTCAATATATCCGGTGAAGCTCTTTATGTTCATATCCGTGAGAAGCTCTTGTCCGTCTATGGTGAAAAGCCGTGTTCTGCCGTCCCTGTCTCTTGTGGTGTAGAGCTTGTTCCCAAGACAGGATATATCATATTCGGGGCCTGCTATAACCTTGAGATCACGGTCGAGAAGATAGACGTCCTGATACAGGGCTCCGCTTTGGGTGATCTCGCCATGCTCGGTGAGTATCAGATAATCATCGTCTGGACGCATATATGCGTTCTCGTATTCTGCCAGAAGATTTCCTTCAAGGTCGTACAGCTTGATGTCGGGATAACAATTGAGATAAACCATATCGTCAAAGAAAAACGAGGCGTAGGACGCGTTGGAATCGAGAGGAATATACGCAGACCCGTCGGTTTTTGCAAGCGAATATTGATACAGCGTGGAAAATGAATCCTCGTCATTCTTTTTCAGCTCACGGGAGCGCAGAATATACCATTCTCCGCATTTTTCTACCGACGTGTAAACGGGATCGGTGACGATAACGCCGCTTTCGGTGCAAAGACCGTAGAGATACAATTCGGTGGATCCGAAAAATGGTGAGTTAAAGTCAACGATGTTTCCGCAATACGGCCGCAGAGGGCCGTAGTCATCTTGAGGAATGAGGGTATCCGTGTAGTCCTCGTACCATCGCTCGTTTGTTTTTTCGGGAGTGTAATCTCCTATGTCCGGCAGGGAATCAAGCCCGAAATACAGGAGATCCTTCTTCTTTTCGCATCCGAAAAGGGCGCAGGTAAAGAGAACTGCACAAAAAAGTAAAATTATCCTTTTCAATCACATTCTCCTTTCGGGGTCTCTGTAATTAAAGACGGATTTTGGCAGCTGATTGTTACAGACTGCGCATGAAATTTTCTACTGCGGTAGAAAGATATTCGTGGGCCCGGAGATTTGGGTGTCCGTTGGTTTCGGAAACGATGAACGCCTTGTTGCGCAGCCTTCTTGCCTCGTCGCACATTTCGGGACGTCCGCTGACTCGGTTCATAACGGGAACACGGTAGTCTTCCTCAAGATCGAGATAGGGAATACCCCATCTTCTTGCCATTCTGCGCGTCATATCGGGGTATGCCGGCGAAACGCAACCGTTCGTGACGATAATGCCGATCTTTGCGTAAGGCAGATTCGTTACCAAGTGGCGAAGGACCACGTTCCAAGCGCCGCAAAACGTTGAAACGTCGTCGCTTGCGGGGGAACCCAGGGGGGCTTTTTTGTGGCTGTCGTTGATTCCGATGCATATGGTTATGTAGTCAGCATCAAGGGGGACCTCTTTATAGAGTGTCGAGAGAGATCTTTCGTTTCCGTTTGATCCGATCTCGGGCATATAGGTCATAGTGCCACCGCACTTTGCCATGTTGATAACTTCCATGCCGTTGCGCTTTCCGATGTGCCAAGGGTATGTCTTGCACATCTTCAGTTCTGCGTCGTAGACGTTAGGACTTTGGCGTCCCTCAAGACCGTTTTCGTCAAAGTATGACTTGAAATCTCCTTCGGTAAAGCTGTCACCGAGAGCTACGTATTTTTTGCCGTACAGATAATTTGTTTCCATTTTAACTCTCCTTTACAGACTGCGCATAAAGTTTTCTACGATCGTGGAAAGGCCTTCGTGCGCTTTAAGATTGGGGTGGCCGTTCTTATCCGAGACGGCAAATGCCCGATTTCTCAGCTCCCTTGCCTCGTCGCACAGCTCGGGACGGTATTTTACCGCGCGGGTGAGGGGGACGCTGAAGTCTTCCTCAAGATCGAGATAGGGAATTCCCCATTTTCTTGCCATTCTTCTGACGCAGTCGGGGTAAGCAGGACTTGCACAGAACGATGGAATTATAATTCCGATCTTCGCATAGGGCATATTTGTTATAAGGTGACGGAGAACTACGTTCCACGCGCCGCAGAAAGTGGACACATCCTGATCGTTCACACCGCCCAATGGAGCTTTTCTGAAGCTGTCGTTTGCGCCGATGAAGATAGTTACGTAATCTGCGTCGAGGGGAACCTTTTTATAGAGTGTTGAAAGAGAGCGCTCATTTCCGTTTGGCCCGATCTCGGGCATATAGGTCATGGTGCCGCCGCACAGCGCCATGTTCAAAACCTCCATATTGTTGCGCTTTCCTATGTGCCAGGGATAAGTTTTGCACATTTTCAGCTCCGCATCGTACACGTTAGGGCTTTTGCGGTTTTCAAGTCCGTTTTCGTCAACGTACGAGCCGAAATCACCGTCTGTGAGGCTGTCGCCAAGAGCCACGTACTTTTTGCCGTATAAATAATTTGATTCCATTTTCTCTCCTTTACAGACTGCGCATGAATTTCTCAATAGCGGTCGAAATATATTTGTAGGCTTCGATGTTGGGATGCCTGTTTTTCGGCGTTACGCTGAATTTTTCGGTGCGGAAGGCTCTTACCTCGTCGCACATCTCGGGACGTCCTCGGACGTTGTTTAATACGGGTGTCAGGTAATCGTCGTTCAGGTCAAGATAGGGAATACCCCACCGCCGCGCCATTTTCAGCGTCATATTGTGGTACGCGGGACTTGCCCCGCTGGTGGTGGCGATAATGCCTATTTTTGCATAGGGCAGATTTGTTATCAAGTAACGCAGCACCACGTTCCACGCGCCGCAAAAGGTGGTCAGCGTGTCATCGGTGACAGAACCCAATGGTGCCTTTTTGTGTGTGTCGTTAATTCCTATCCAGATAGTTATGTAATCTGCGTCAAGTGGCACTTTTTTGTATATTGTCGACAGAGAATATGAGTCACCCGCGGGACCGACCTCGGGCATATAGGTCAACGTTCCTCCGCCGTGGGCCAGATTTACAAGCTCCATGCCGTTCCGCTTGGCTATCCACCACGGATAGGTCTTGATCATCTTCATTTCCTTGTCGTAAACATAGGGGTTTTCAACGTTTTCGATTCCCGATATTTCATTGAAACCGTTAAAATCACCCGACGTGTAGCTGTCGCCAAGAGCGACGTATTTTTTTCCGTAGAGATAATTACTGTTTTCCATTGTTTTCCTCGTTTTGTTGAATTTGTCTTTATTATACACGCAAAGAGTCAAAAAGTAAATATTTGATGGAGAATTACCTTATTTTTGTTATTATACATAATAAAGATTTGCAAAAACTGTTTACTTTTTCTTAATTTAGTGGTATTATAAATACAATTACGTGTATTATGGGTGAGAATTTGAAAATTTCGCAGGAAAAGACGGTGGGGATCTACACCCTTGGGTGCAAGGTCAACCAGTATGAAAGCCAAGCTATAGCCGAGCTTTTTGAAAAGGAGGGCTTCAACGTTCTTCCGTCAAATCAGCCTTGCTCGGTTTACATAATAAATACCTGTACCGTGACTGCCGAAAGCGACCGAAAGGCGAGGCAGTTCATTCGTCGCGCCATTTCGAAAAATCCTGAGGCTTACATTCTGGTCACAGGGTGCTTTTCACAACGCTCCCCGCAGGCGGTCGGTGCCATTGAGGGCGTTGATTATATCTGCGGTTCGGCGAATAAGACCTCGGTCTTGCAGGCGGCTCTTGCTCTTACAGAAAAGGGGGAGAAGAATGCTTCTCCCGAGTATGCCGTTCAAAGCCTTGAGGGCGCGGGATTTGAAAAGATGAGCATAACTCATTTTGAGAGGACCCGTGCTTATGTCAAAATCGAGGACGGTTGCGAAAACCACTGTGCTTACTGCGCTATCCCTTCGGCGAGAGGGCGTGTGCGTTCAAAGGCTCCGTGCGACGTTATAGCCGAGGTTGAGGCTCTGGTTGCGGGAGGTTGCCGTGAGATAGTCCTGACGGGCATTGAGACTGCGTCCTACGGTCGTGACCTTGAGGGGGTAACCTTAGCCGATCTTCTTTGCCGTGTTGACGCTATCCCCGGTATCGGGCGCGTGCGCCTCGGCTCTCTTGATCCTTCGCTTATGCGGGAGGATTTCGTGAAAAGGATCGCGCCGCTTCGCTCTTTGGCACCTCACTTCCATCTGTCACTCCAGAGCGGAAGCGATAAGATCCTGGCGGCAATGAAGCGCAAGTACAATTCCCGCATGATGCTCGATAATATTGATACGATCAAAAAATATATTCCAAACGTGCGCCTGACTACCGACGTTATCGTGGGCTTCCCCGGCGAGTGTGAGGAGGATTTTCTCGATACCGTCGCCATGGCGGAGAAGATAAGATTTCTTGATATGCATGTTTTCACCTACTCAAAGCGAGAGGGAACTGTGGCAGCGACCCTGCCGAACCAGATCCCCGAGCAGGTGAAAAAGGAAAGATCGGCGCGTCTGTCTGCAGTGCAGAGAAAGATCAAAGACGAACTGCTTTGTGAGCTTGTGGAGCGCGGTGAGGCTGTCGACGTGCTGTTTGAGACCCATGAAAATGGTGTTGCAACGGGACACAGCGCCGCGTTTGAAGAATTTGCCGTGGAGTCGGACAGACCCCTGGACGGCGAGATATATTCCGTTCTTCCGAAAAGAGTGGAAAACGGAGTTTGCATCGGAATTTTAGTAAAGGAGGACTGACAAATGGCAGATATATCCCATTACCCGCAGAGAAACGGAATAATTTACGGATTTTGCAGCGGCGACCCATATTTTATCGGGGACGTTATGGGTGATCTGCGCCTTGAAAGTCCTGTTGAGTTCTGGCTGTACGTAAGCCACAGAATGAAAGAGCTGAAAATGAGCGAGCCTACCGTCGATCTTATCATTTTACTTGATATGCTCAGAGCGAGTGCGGCGGGATCAAAAAGGCTTGTGCAAAGGATAGGTGAATTTTCCTGCGATGACGAGATACAGATGCAGACCTATTCCGATCTTATTTCAAAGCTCTACGCCGCAACCCCGGGAGCGAAGGGGCCTGTGGACACCGAGAAGCTCGTGGGCGCTGCAAAAGATTATCTTGCCTGCTGTGACATAGAGGCGGAGGTCGATGATATCTTCGTATCGGCAAAAGGCAACGCAAAAAGAAAAGCTCTGGAGAGCGGTTGCCGTGTGACCGATGAAAGACAGCTTGGTGATGTTTCTCTTGTTTTCGGGGAAAAGCTCCCTGTGCAAAAGGACAGGATCAATGATCTTATCTGTCTGATCCGTCCTGTCGGTGCGGAAGATGATGGCAACCTTCTCAATTTCCTTTCGGACGAGATGGTCTGCCACAGTGTGAAACGGGTAAAACGCATAGAAAACGGACTTCTGGAGACCCTTCTGACATTTTCCGGAGGGCTTGATATAAACGTGTACCGCACGGACGGCTTGAAATATCCTTTGGCGGAGATCTGTACGGGGTATGAGGGCTGTTGGCTTGCCCGCATTGCGCCTGCCGACCTATACACCTTGCAGATGACAGGTGCGAACAGAGGGATCTCGGTTTCACCCGTTGCAAGGGTGAAAAAAGGGAAAATGCTGAATTTTTACTTCCCCGGAGGAGCTTACCGCATAAATTCGGACTTTATTTTCGAGATCACCTCATCGCCCTATGACAGTGTCGTTTCCACGGCAGAGCCTGCTCCTCTCACCCGACCGTCTTTTGATGAGGCGCGGTACGTTGAGAGCGGCGGTGGCTGTTACCTGTCCGACGAGATCAATACAGGCTGTGCTTATTTTGATGCCGTGTCGGCTGTGATCAGCGCCGTATCAAAGGCGGTGGCCGATGGGCATGACCCGAGCAAGCTCTGCTTGACAAACCTTATTACCTATGATGAAAACCACGCTTCGGGCAAATATAAATTGCCTTCGGAGCTTGTATCGCATACGCTTGGACTTTACAGAGCGCAAATGGAGCTTTGCCTGCCCGACACGGGGTGCGCTCTTGAAGGCGGCGATGCAAATAAACTGACCGTTGTTGCCAATACCTCGGGCAAGCGACAGGAGATGTGTGCCGATGAGGGCACGGTATATCTTGCGGCTCCCGCTTTGTCCGAAGAGGGCTTTCCCCGTTACGGAGAGCTTCGGGGCATCTTTCGCTTTGTTTTCGGTGCCGTTACCACCGGAAAATGCAAGGCGGAGGTCATTGATGCCAGAGGCGCGCAAAACGCACTTTTGCGGCTTTGCGGTGACACGTCGATAGACGTGAGCAAGGTCAGATTTGTTCCGGGAGCCTTTTTGCTTCTCACAAAAGAGAAGATAGAAGGACTTGAGATCCTCGGAAGCCTTAGCGGCGACCCCCGGAGTATGGTTGAGGACTGAAGCAAACCCCTTTCGCAGTCCGATTATTCGACGTTAAACACTTTCAGAACAACATTTTTTGGAGAGACATGAAAAAGAAAAATTCAAAAGGAGAACTGATCCTTAACTTCCTTGTGGGAAGTAAGCGGTTCTTTATTATGGCTATCATCGCATCTTTGGCGGTGACCGTTGTTGACATGGTCATACCCCAGCTGGTGCGATATACCGTCGACACTCTCATCGGCGGTGAGAAATCGGGATTGCCCGATTTTGCAAACAAATTGATCGACAGGATCGGCGGCCCCGATTATCTGAAGGAAAGATTGTGGATAGTTGCCATAGCCGTGGCGTCTCTGGCACTTCTGTCCGCGCTTTTCAGCTTTTTGCAAAGGACACTGGACGGAAAAGCTGCCGAGACCCTGGTTGAGAGAATGAGAAATCTGCTCTTTGAGCATACTCAGAAGCTGCCTTTTTCCTGGCACATGAAAAATCGCACGGGTGACATTATCCAACGCTGTACCTCGGACGTTGATATGGTAAAAAACTTTCTGTCCGAGCAGCTGGCGTCCATCGTGCGAATCGTGATTTTAGTTGCCTTTTCCCTGGTGTTCATGTATTCCATGAACGTAAAATTGGCGCTTATCGCCACGGTGACCCTGCCCATAATCCTGCTCTATACCATGATCTTTGGACGCAGGATCTCCGAGGGCTTCAGAGTTTGCGACGAGGAGGAGGGAGCTATCTCCGCTACCGTTCAGGAGAATTTGACAGGCGTGCGCGTTGTACGCGCCTTCGGACGGGAGCAGTATGAGCGCGACAGATTTCTTGAAAAGAACGAGAAATACACCCAGCTTTGGGTGGATCTTTGCCGTTACATGGCGGGATTCTGGTCTATGGGCGACCTGGTCACGGGTCTGCAGGTCATGGCTATTCTCGTTTTCGGTACTGTTTTCTGCGTAAACGGAAACATGAGTGCAGGACAGCTTATCGCGTTTATTTCCTATAACACCATGCTCATCTGGCCTATCCGCCGTCTGGGCAGAATGGTATCCGAAATGAGCAAGGCGGGAATTTCCCTTGAGCGTCTGGGCTATATTCTTCATTCCGAGGTAGAAAAGGACGCGCCCGATGCAACAGAACCCGACATGACGGGTGACATTCGCTTTGAGCACGTTTCCTTTGCTTACGACGGCTGCCCCGAGCTGCTTTCCGACATTGATTTTGAGGTCAAGTCGGGCGAGACCGTTGGAATCTTAGGTGGAACGGGATCGGGCAAATCGACACTTATCCATCTTCTCAACCGACTTTACGACATACCCGAAAACAGCGGCAGAATTACCGTTGGCGGTGTGGATATAGCGACCATCAAGCGTTCTCACCTCCGTTCAAACGTGGGTATGGTCATGCAGGAGCCTTTCCTGTTCTCCCGTACTTTGGCGGAAAATATCGGCATTGCCGCATCCGAGATCAATATGGAAGAAATCGAGGAGGCATCAAGGATCGCCTGCCTTGACGGAGCCATCGAGGGCTTTGCGAAGGGCTATGAGACCTTTGTTGGTGAGCGCGGCGTGACCCTTTCTGGCGGTCAGAAGCAGAGAACGGCTATTGCCAGAATGCTTACGAGAAAAACGCCCATTATGGTCTTTGACGACTCCCTTTCCGCAGTTGATGCGGAGACCGACGCAAAGATACGCGCGGCACTCAAGGAGACCTTGGGTAATGCCACCGTCTTCCTTATCTCCCACCGTATCTCCACTCTGATGGAGGCTGACAAGATAATCGTGCTTGACCGAGGACGCATAGCGGAAATGGGCGACCATGAATCGCTTATGCAGATCGAGGACGGCATTTACCGCAGGATAGCGGAAATTCAATCGGGATCGGAGGAGAATGAAAATGAGTAAGAATCAAGATAATATTCACCTCAAATTCTTCGGTATTCCGATAATTCTTCCTTATCTGAAGAAGTACACCCGGGATTTCATCGTGATGGTGGTCCTTGGACTTGCAGGTACGGCCTGCGACGTTATTATTCCTCTTTTCCGTCAGTACGCTATCAACAATTACGTTGTAACGGGCATTCTTGACACCCTGCCGATCTTTATCGGCTCGTATCTGCTCGTGCTTGCGGCGCAGGTCATCGTCAACGGTATCAGCTTGTATCTGGCGTCCCGTCTTGAGCTTTATATCAACCGAGATCTGAGAAACCATTGTTTTTCGCATCTGCAGACCTTGGCGATCTCCTATTTCAATCAGAACAGCGTGGGATATATTCACTCCCGTGTAATGAGTGATACCAGCCGTATCGGCGTTCTGGTCTCCTGGAACTTTATGGACTGCGTGTGGAACATTTCCTATGCGGTGGGCGTTGTTATAGCAATGCTTCTCATCAGCCCCAAATTGGCACTTGCAGTTTTGGCGGTAGTGCCTTTATCGGCTGTGATAATCTTCCTTTGTATCGGAAAGCTTACCAATCTCAACCGTAAAATGCGCGAGATAAATTCCAAGATCTCGGGCGACTTCAACGAGGGAATCACAGGCGCGGGAACATCGAAATCCCTGGTTATCGAGAATAAGATAACGGCCGAGTTCCGCGAGGACACACGCAACATGAAGCGTACCTCGGTGCATACGGCTATGTGCCGCGGAATCCTGTTCTCCACCATTTCCTTCTTCTCTTTTACTGCTCTTGCAATTATTCTCTGGCAAGGCGGCCTGATCACCATTGAGGGTGCTATGAAGGTGGGAACTCTTTCGGTATTCATTTCCTATGCTGAGGGTATCGTTGAGACTATCCGTTGGATAATCGATGCCCTTTCGGCATTCGTCAGCACGCAGGTCAATATCGAGCGTGTAAATAAGTTGCTCAAGACCAAGTCGGACGTTACCGACAACCCCGAGGTGGTGGAAAAGTACGGCGACGCATTCACTCCCAAGCGTGAGAACTGGGAGGAGATCAACGGCGACATCGAGTTTGACGACGTGACCTTCAAGTATCCCGATGGCGAGGAATACGTGCTCGAGCACTTCAATCTCAAGGTTCCAAAGGGGACGAGAGTAGCTATCGTCGGCGAGACGGGTGCAGGCAAATCCACACTTGTAAACCTTGTGTGCCGATTCTTCGAGCCTACCGAGGGCAGGGTGCTTATCGACGGCAGAGACGCCCGCGAACGCTCACAGCTCTGGCTCCATTCGAGCATTGGTTACGTGCTTCAGGCTCCCCATCTGTTCTCGGGAACCGTACGTGAAAACCTGAAATACGGCAATCCCGATGCTACCGACGAGCAGATAAACGAGGCTTTGGAGCTTGTTTCTGCCGACAAGGTGGTGGCACGTATGGAAAACGGGCTTGACAGCCAGGTCGGAGAGGGCGGCGACCTTCTTTCGACAGGTGAAAAACAGCTTATTTCCTTTGCCCGTGCTATCATTGCCGACCCCAAGATACTGGTGCTTGACGAGGCTACGTCCTCCGTTGACACTATCACCGAGCAGATAATCAACCGTGCCTCTAAGGTGGTGACCCAAGGGCGCACGTCGTTTATCATAGCTCACCGCCTTTCAACCGTTCGGGATGCGGACGTTATCCTGGTGGTAAAGGACGGAAAGATCGTGGAGCAGGGAACGCACCGCGATCTTATGCGCGCAAAGGGTGCATACCATTCGCTTTACACGCATCAATTTGAGCGTGAAAGTGTTGATGGTGCGTTCGGTGTAAACGAATAAAAAATTCGGCGGTCGAAAGACCGCCGTTTTTTTATTCAACTGTAAAAGGAGTGTGCGCCGATGGTCATAACGTATGGTCGATTGTTGTGTACCCAAAGGCTTGTGGCGACGGATTTGTTGAGAAAATAGTAGATGTTGTCAGAGAGTGTGTAACCCTCAAGACAGATCTTTGCCGCCACTACCGAGGACTCGACAGGGGTGTTGTAGATGGTTCCGTTTGATATCGGGGTGAATTGCACTCCGAATCGGGTGTCAAAAATAACGTCGTAAACGGAATTGGGGAACTGCTCGTTCCTTACGCGATTCAAAACCACGTTCCCGACCGCTATCTGCCCTGTCAGGCTTTCACCGCGGCTTTCTGCGGAAATAATTCTCGACAGCCAGTAAAGCACCTCGCTGTCATACACGTTCTCCGCACTTTCCGCGCGCACTCCCGTTTGCGTAAGGCTGACCACTCCCTTTCCTTCACGGACCGTCCATTCCACGGGTGTTCCGTAGGCCTTGGCGATGGCGCGGATCGGCACGTAGAGAACACCGTTTGAAATGAAGATCCGTCCGCCTCCAAAGAATACGCGGTCATTTACAACAATGTAAGGAAGTCCCTCGCGGGCTGTGATGTCAAGTCCTGTGCTTTTGACGTTTGCACTATGGCTTTCCTCCGACCACACAAGAGAAAATTCGCCCATGTAAGAGCAGAATTCCCTGAGAGGAACGTAGGTAATGCCTTCAATCAATCGCGGCGAACCGCTTTCCCAGGAGGTCTCTTCACCGTCCAAGGTGATATTTACGGGGACGTAGCTTTCCTTTCCCTTATAGCTGTCTCCAAATGCGGGGACGGAGGCACTAAGCACTATGGCGGCCGCTAAAATGAATACGTAAAATTTCCTTTTCATGCTTTTAGTCCTTTCTCTGTGAGCTGTCACAGCTTTTGTATGTACCGTTTTATTTTACCATAGGAGGCATGGTCAATCAAGGAACAATGTTTTCCATGGAAATCTTTTCCTTTGAGCACCGAAGAAATAGTAGCCCGACTCCTGCGACCTTATTCAATCAAAAAGAAAAAAATAACCGCAAAAGAAAAAAATCGTCCGAGAGAAATTGTCCTGTGCGACCATTTCCCGTACCTGCTCCGACAAAAGCGACCATTTCCTTGTATGAAAGAACAAAATGTCTCAGCTTTACAGCGACAATTATTATAAAACCGTTCTGCTAAAATCAAGAGGAAACCAATACCTTTATAAATTTTCAGCCTTAATGGCAGAACGGAGTTAAAAATGAAGAAAATAAAAATCCCCTCGGAGGGGACTTGGCAAAAGGTGTTTACAGTAAAAGAACTTTTTGGAGGAACGTCTCCTGCGGTCATAGCAAAAAGCACAGCAACAGGCGCGCTTTACTGCGCGGCAGGATTCGTACTCGGAAGAACACCGTTGCTTTTCGATGCCTTTCCTATGGGCTTGGCGTTGTTGTGCGCCGCCGAGAAAAAAGCGTTGTGGATTCTTTTGGGGCTTGTTGCATCTACGTTCTCGGTAGAGGCTCAGAATACTGTCTTTTCCCCCGTTATGTACATATTCGCGTACCTTTTTGCATACGTTTTGCGCTTTGCGGCGCTAATGTTTGCCGACCGGCCTGAGGGGTTCAGATTGCGGGATCTTTTTTCCGAGAGAAAAAAAGAAACGTTTTCTTTGATCTTCAGAAACCGATATACCGAGAGCCTGAGCCTGCGAATGTCCTGCGCGTCCATCTCGGCTCTGACCGTGGGGATATATATGCTTCGCGCAGGTCAGTATCGTTATTACGATCTTTTTGGCGCCCTTTTTATGATACTTGCGTCTCCTACCTTTACGTTTCTCTATTCCGGAGCTTTTGAGGAGGAGACAGAGGATAATTTTCAAAGAATAATGCGAAGGATCTCGGCCTGTACCCTTCTTTTTTCCTGTGTTTATGCACTGCGTGAAACAAGCCTGTTAGGGGTGTCTCTTGCCGTTTTTGCGTCTTATTTTTCCGTGATGTACACAGCACGACGTCGCATGGGGCTTCTTCTTTCTCTTCTGACGGCTTTTTCGGCGGGCATGGCGGTGTCACCGTCCCTTGCCCCTGCCTTTATGCTTTCGTCTGCGGTACTGAATATGACCCGCGAGAAGATGGGGACGTCAAATATTCTTCTGTCGGTTGCCGCAGGACTTCTTTGGGGTGGATTTATTGACGGTGTCAGCGGTATCACGCACCTTTTGCCCGGATTTCTGACCGCCGCTTTGGCCGAGTCTGCATTTGATGCGCTGACCTCGCTTTCGGAGGCGAAAAAGGAGAGCGACGCGATACCGCTAACGACAACGAGCGCAAAAGAAAGACTTGAGCAGCTTTCCGAAACCTTTATGTCTCTTTCGAAAAAGCTCTCGGAGCTTTCGGGGATGGAGAAACGTCCGTCTCCTGTGGAGACCCGGGGTTTATGTCTCGATTGCGCCGAAAATCTTTGCCGTGATTGTTCGAAGGACGATGAATGTCACACAGAAAAAAATTACGGTGTGCTGAGCGAGAGGATAGAGACGGTTTTTTCACAGCTTATGAAAAAAGGAAGAGTGGAAAAGGACGAGCTTCCCGAGCACCTGACCGAGAGCTGCCACCGATGGGAACAGCTTATTCACGACTCAAATACTGCCTACGCGTCTCTTTTGCGTGAGGCAGTAATGCGGGATAAGATCGAGCTTTTTGCGCTTGATTACGAGGCGGTTTCAAGGATAATCTCCGAGGCGGCGCAGGCCGAGAGCGAGGAGAACGCCCGAAATTCCGCTCTTGAGACGCAGATAATTAAATTCTCGAGAAAGAACGGGCTTGGATTTGACCGTGTTGCCGTCTACGGTGAAAGGAATCCCCATATTGTCATCGGAAAAATCGGAAGGACAGCCCAGGAGATGAAGACATCTCGACTGAGACAGCTTATGGGTGAAGCCTGTGGCTTTCCCGTTACACAGCCTGTTTTTAATATTCGCGGCGGGGACATTTCAATGAGCTTTGAGGCGGATCAACGCTTTAGCGCCCAGGTGGGATTGGCCTGCGAGGGTGTTGGCGGACAGGTCTGCGGTGATACGGTTGACTCTTTTCGGTGCGGAAATCGGGTCTATACTCTCATAAGTGACGGAATGGGGTCGGGTGAATCTGCCGCTGCGGCGTCGGGGATCTGCCGTGAGTTTCTTTGCAGAATGCTTGAGGGTAACAACCGCAAGGAAACGGCGGCGCGAATGCTTGGGACAGTTTTGCGTTCAAAGGGGGACGAATGTTCGGCAACTGTCGATCTTGCGGAGCTTGACACGGTGACGGGAGAGCTGTCATTTCTGAAAAGCGGTGCAACCTCCTCTTTTGTGAAACGCGGTGAAAAGCTGTTCAGCCTGTCCGCCAAAACCATGCCCGTGGGTATTCTGCGAGGTTATGATGGGGAAGTGACCAAGTTTATTGCCTGCGACGGTGATATTGCCATACTTGTCAGCGACGGGGTGTCATCCATGCCCGAATGTTGCCTGTGGCTCACTGAAATGCTCGGCGGCGGTGACGATTTTTTTGACGATCCCGAAAAGGCGGCTCGCGCCATCGTATGCGAGGCGAGACGGCGAGGCTCGGCGGACGATATTTCGGCGGCTGTCATAAAGATATCAAAAACAGCATAAAAAAACGCGGCGTAAGCCGCGTTTTTTTATGTGTTTATTGAACCTTGTTCAACGTGGGGAAGGTCTCGTATGTCATATCAATGGCTGTGCTACAAGCCTCTCTGTAAGTCTCGATGGTGGATTCGATCTCCAGGCTGTTCTTTTTTGCAAGAGAAAGAAGAGCGGAGGAGAGGTTGGTTGTCCAGCCGTAGGGGATAGATACCTCGATACCTCTGGAGTTTCGGATAAGGGTAAGGGATTCTCTCGATTCGTCCTGTGTCAGTGCCTTGAGTCCCACGTGGATATCGTAGTATCTGGGAAGCAGGCTCTTGTAGCTCTCGTAGGTCAGGTAGTCTGCGATGATACCTGTTCTTGAAAGCTCCGTATTGGTGGTCGGGATACAGAAGGAAAGAACGTTGTTGAATACGGTAGATTCGTAGCTGGGCTGATCCTCGTTGTATTTTGCCTGAGGCAGGAGACCGAAGGTACCCTCCCACTCGCGGAGCATTGTACAACCCTTAAGCTCTGCGGACAGGAAGAGTGCGCGGTCTTCAACGAAGACGTTGTAATATCCGCCCTCGGTAAGGTCGCCGTCCTTACTGAAGAGTGCGATTCCGTTGTCGGGACCCCACATATTGATGAGGATCTCCCAGGACTGCTTGAACTTGGGATCGGTAGCGGCTGTGAATTGATATCTGCCGCTGTCGTCTCTTGCAACGTATTCGGTGTTCATACCGTAAAGCATATAACGGATCTTGTCCGACTGAGTAACAACACCGTAGGTTGAAGCACCGTTTACGTCATAAATGAAGGACTGGTCACCGTTGAGGTTAGCTGCTTCCTTGCAGTACTGCTGGAGCATTTCGATGGTCCATTTGCCTTCCTGAACCGCCTTATAGGGGAAGTCAAGACCAAGCTCGGTCATCATGCCTTCGCTGAAGTAGATAGCCCAAACGCCTTCGAATGCCATAAGGCTGAGGTCGGAGGTGGCATAGAAAAGACGGTCTTCAATAATGTTTCTCTTGATCAAAGGCTGGTCCCACCAGATCTGATCAATATTGATCTCCTCGACCTCCATAAGGTCGACGAACATGTTTTCGGAAACAAGGGGGGTCAGCTCCTGACAACCGATGTACATTGCGTCGTATACGTTTTCACCCGACTGAATGAGGGTCTGAGCGTAAGCCGCGATCTCTGTGTAGGGCTGAGTTTCCTCGGTTATGGTGATGTTGAATTTTTCCTGTGCCAGAATGTTACGGAGCACGCAAGCCTCGTCAAGTACGTCACCCGTTGCTTCGGGAGCAAGGTATATGTACATGGAATAAATGGGCGCGGAATTGAGGAACTTGAATTCGTGACCGTTGAAGTCGTAAGTCTTTTCGATGTCCTCGGTGTAGCTTTCTGCCGTGTCCTCGGGGTTGTAGGTTTCAAGGAAGTCGGCAATCTTGTCCGCAGTCTCGGATTCGGTACCGTTTTTGTCGGTATCCTTTGAGTTGCCGTCCTTTGCGCCGCAGGCAGCGATGCTGAGAAGCATGAGCGCAGCTAAGAGCAATGCCAAAAGTTTCTTTGCCATGGTGGTTAGTCTCCTTTTAAATTTTCTTTAGTATATCAGGGGAAATAATAAAAGTCAATGGGAAAAATGCTACATTTACCAAATATGATACTTTTTGCACTTATACGTCATTTTCAAGAATGTCGGCAATTTGTCGGCAGGCCGTGCCGTCGCCGTAGGGGTTTGAGGCATGACTCATTTTGTTGTAAGCCTCGGGATCTTCAAGAAGCTCCTTGAAGCTGTCATAAATGACCTGCTCGTCTGTGCCCACAAGACGGAGAGTTCCCGCTGCAATGCCCTCGGGACGCTCGGTGGTGTCACGCATAACAAGTACGGGTTTGCCAAGGGAAGGCGCCTCCTCCTGGATACCTCCGCTGTCGGTGAGGATCATGTAGGATCGCGCGATAAAATTGTGGAAATCGATAACGTCAAGAGGCTCGATTATGTGTATGCGCTCGCAATCACCCAGCTCCTGAGCCGCTGCTTCCCGAACCAAAGGATTCATGTGAATGGGGTATATTGCCTTAACGTCGGGGTGCTCGTCGAGGATCCTGCGAATCGCGCGGAACATAGAATGCATAGGCTTGCCCAGATTTTCGCGGCGATGAGCGGTGATAATGATAAGTCGGCTGTCGGACGCCCAATCAAGCTCGGGATGAGAGTAATCGTCGCGGACTGTGGTTTTCAGTGCGTCAATTGCCGTATTGCCCGTAACGTATATGGAATCCGCTCTTTTGCCCTCGCGTAAAAGATTGTCGCGGGACAGCTCTGTCGGTGAGAAGTTGTATTTTGCGATTATTCCCACCGCCTGACGATTAAATTCCTCGGGGTAGGGGGAATATATGTCGTAGGTGCGGAGTCCCGCCTCAACGTGTCCCACGGGGATCTGCATATAGAAGCAGGCGAGTGCGGTTACGAAGGTAGTGCTTGTGTCGCCGTGAACGAGGACCACGTCGGGGTGCTCGATCTCAAGGACGCATTTTATGCGGTCGAGAATGTTCGAGGTGATGTCGAACAGGGTCTGGTTTGTTCGCATGATTGAAAGATCGTAGTCGGGGGCTACCTCAAAGGCGTCGAGTACCTGCGAGAGCATTTCGCGGTGCTGACCCGTGACGCAGACGACCGTTTTCAGATTTTTTCTGCTTTTCAGTTCCTTTACGAGGGGACACATTTTTATTGCTTCCGGTCGGGTGCCGAAAACGAGCATTACAGTTTTCATTTTTTACTCCGAAGCTGTTATTGGGATTATATATAATGAAATTATAGCATTAACGGAGATTTTTGTCAAGATTTTTGAGAAATGAGAAGGGGAAAAGAGGGAATAAAACTTTTTTGGAAAAATATTTGAAAGCACTTGACAAGAGAGGATTTTTGTGGTATAATCCTCAAAGTCGAAAGACGACACGCGCTTGTAGCTCAGTGGATAGAGTGCCCGGCTACGAACCGGTAGGTCGCAGGTTCGAATCCTGCCAGGCGCGCCAAATAAAAGAGGATAGGGTTTACCCTATCCTCTTTTATTTTTCACGCACTTCCGGATTCAGAACCTCTCAACGCTCTGCGTTGAAGGGTTTGCGCTGTGAGGACGAACGCTTTGTGTGAACAATGGCGCAAACGAAGGTTCTGAATCCTGCCAGGCGCGGAGATTTCACAAATGGAACTCGCGACTTATCAAAAAACTTCCTGTATTAGACAAATGCATTTCACGCAATTCAGCACCTGTATTTTTGAAACGATCTTGGATTATTGCAAGCTCATCTTGATAGTGTTGCTTTGGAAAACACATACCTAAATATACGGCTGAAATACAGTTAGACAAATCTTCATAGTCTGTGCCATCTCTTATCTTTATCATTCGCCATTCTTTTTCGTAATCCCATTCAGCATCCTTGTGAATCAAATTAAATATTGGAAGGCGATGGGTGGAAAAAACAGCATTTTCCAATTGCTCTCTTGAAAAGTAAGCCATCTTATAAAGATTTTTACTCTGTGCTGATGTTAATTTCGTTAAATCATATTCAATAACATAGCCTGTATGATTTGATGCGTAATGCGCCCACATTGTCATCAAATCCAATTTCTCGGAAAAACAAGCGATGCAAAAACAGTCCTTAAACTTATCTTGGTGAGATTTCAATACATCGGTAAAATCTCTTATTTCACCGTCTGCGTTCATAACTTGAAAATCGTAGGAGGGCAAAGTGCCTTTTGAATTTAGCAATCCAAGATAAAGCGAATTTGCATATCCGTACATATTACCGTCAAAAGGATCATTAAATTTTGCGGGGGAACTCATATATACTTTGCCTTTGATGATATTACTATACCAATGCGAATCAAAAAACCTATAACGATATATTTTTTTATTTGGAGGATATATTTGAGTTTTTAGTTCCAGCAAAGAGACCATATCCCCCGTTAAAATCGCATTATTATACTTCGTTAACATTATAAAATCCCTCTGTATTAACCATTAACCAGCTTTTGATACATCTTCATAAGCTCTGCAACACAGCTACTCTCCGTCATGGTCTTCACATCGAATCCATATGCTTGCATTACGGCGCGGTCGTTTGCTTGGTGAGCCTTGCGAAGCTCGGGCGGCATAGCAACCTCGTCGTAGAGATCAGCCAGAGAACAATCGGGATAAAGCGCACGAGCGTCAAGAATAGCCTGCGCGGTTTCCTTAATCTTCTTTTTCTGCTCGTCAGTAGGGTTAGGCCATGGGAAGTTGTTATAAACTACATCTTTGGAATATCTATAGTCACTCTTGATTCTTCCGCAGACCGCACGTGTCCATGCCATATGAACATTTGATGTGAGAACGCCGAAGTGATATGCGGTCGCGTCGGGAATAAATAAAACTGCGTTCGTTACCACAACAGAATCATCAATAAATCCCATAGGAATGTATTTACGATTTTCGCTTGAATGACACGGAATCACAACGGCAGACAGTGGATTATTTGTTTCACGGAAGGTGGCTGGCGTCAATGCAAGTTTTCGTGCTCCTTCATCTGTGCTGTTTTCTCGCATTTCCTTTACTTTTCTAACACGCTCAAGTACTAAAGGCATTCGCTTTATTTCTGCTGGTGAAATGCCTGAGAGCCATAAACACCACCGTGCATTGTTGTTAATAAACTCTTTTGCTCCAATCAATCGTTTGATATATTGTGCGGCATTTGGTTCTCTTGCGATAAAAGCATCGTAATCTTCTTTTTCGATAATTAGATTGCCCCCATCGACAGGTTTGTTACCGTATGTCATTTTGGGAATAGCACATACTGCTGTTGTTCTGCTTTCAATAAACACTGTTGGTGCTTCAATCAGGTAAAAATTGATATTCTCAACAAGCTGCACTCTTTCTGCCGAATATAGCTGTTTCGGTTGTGAGTTGATTGCCGTACTAAACCCAACGATTACACAATGCACGTGCGCTTTGATGCTCGCTTCACTATCCCAACGGAATGTTCTATGTGCAAAATCAATATGAATATTAAAACGTTCATAAAGCGGCTTCCAAACACCCGCAACCTGTTCCCCCTGTGTTATAGAGTTTGTGGAAACAAACGCTGTGCGAATATTTGTATTTTGCATCAATTCCGCCGCTTTGAAATACCAGCCTGAAACATAGTCTATCTTTCCTGCTGTTTTATATGGTTTTCCTTTTTCATCGACGTAAATCGAAAGAATGTCCTGCTTCTGTTCGGGGGTCTGCAAGGAATACCCCACAAACGGCGGATTACCCATAATGTAGTTCAGCTTATCCTTTGGAACAACGCTCTCCCAATCGGTGCGGAGTGCGTTGCCTTCAACAATATTGGCATAGGATTTCAGCGGCAGAAAATCGAGGCTTGTGTGCAGGATCTCCTCGGTCTCGCGCATCATCTGGGATTCTGCGATCCAGAGCGCGGTTTTTGCTACGGTTACGGCAAAGTCGTTGATCTCAATGCCGTAAAATTGCCCGATGGATACCTTTATAACGTCGCCCAGGTCAAGTGCGATCTGATCTTCATATATAATTTTCAGTGCTTCGTTTTCAAGACGACGCAAGGAAATATAGGTTTCGGTCAGGAAGTTGCCCGAGCCGCAGGCAGGGTCGAAAAACGTAAGCGAAGACAGCTTTTCGCGGAAGGCTTGTGCCTTGTCCTTTTGCGTTTTCTGAATCTTCATCAGCTTTATTTCCGCTAATTCTTCTCTCAGCTCGTCAAGGAACAGTGGGTCTGTTACCTTGTGGATATTTTCAATTGAGGTGTAGTGCATACCGCCCGAGCGTCTGGTCTCGGGGTTCAGAGTGGATTCAAATACCGCGCCGAAGATGGTGGGGCTGATCTGCGACCAGTCAAAATCCTCGCTGGCATTGTGCAAAAGAAGGTCGATTATCTCTTGTGTGAAATTCGGTATTTCGATGTTTTCATCTGCAAAAAGCCCACCGTTTACGTATGGAAATGCCGCCAAGGTGTCGTCCATATAAGGGTCGCGATTCTCGGTCTTTGTGTCGAGCACGCGGAAAAGGTCAATAAGTGCGCGGCGAACGTCACGGACGTTGAAGCTCTTTATATAATTATGGAACTTCAGATGTCCTCCGAAAATGCCCGCGTCCTCTGCATAAAGGCAGAACACAAGGCGCACGCAAAGCATATTCAGAGAGCGCAGGGTGTCCTCGCTGTCGGGAGAAATATACTGCTTTAAAACAGCGTCGTACAGTTTGCCCACAAGCTCTCCCGCTTTAATGGAGATCTGCTCCTCTCGGTGCAACAGCTCGCTTTTTTCTTCAACGAGAAATTGCAAGCGATAATATTCTTTGCTAAGGTCGCAAAGCAAAATGCTTTCCGGCTCGCCAGTGGGATTTTCCATGTCATATATCAGAAATTCCTCAAAATTGCAGGTAATGATCCATCGGGGACGCTGTGAATAGGGAAGTGCCGCTGAATATCTCTGCGCCTGCTGAAAGGGGTTCAGCAGAGTGCCGTCTGATTGACGGATAGGACTGCGCAGATTGAGCCCCTTCTTTTTTTGCTCGATCAGAACGTGGGTTGAGGGGATATGGCCGTCAATAAAGCTGGTATGGTCAAGCTTTACGCGCTCCTCGAATAAAATGACTTTCTCCGGCTCCGCAACACCTAAAACATCGCGAATAAGCGATAGCCAAAAGGACTGGCTGTCGCTTTTTTCGTCTCCTCGGTCTTTCCAATATTCTGCAAAGGCTTTTGCGGCTCTTTTTTTGTCGTTTTCGGTCATGGTGGTCTTTCCCTCCGTGAGCTTTTTTTCTATTATACACCATATTCGGGGATTATTCAATGAAGATTGGCAAGATTTTACACATAATTTTGTTTTTTGCCTTTTTCTCGCATATGTGTTGCGTCCTTTCTCTTTTTGTGATAAAATTTTGTTGATAATTCCGCGGAAACTGTAATATCTGCATTCGCAAAGGTTACATACCAAGTGAACGACCAAAAAAGGAGGTTGACAAAATGCTACTGAATGACACCGAAATCATCGAGCTGTTCTGGGAACGGTCGGAGCAGGCAATAAAGGCACTTGCCGATAAATATGACCGTCTGGCACGAAGTGTTGCCATGAACATTCTCCGGGACAGACTTGATACCGAGGAATGTGTCAACGACAGCTATCTTGGTATGTGGAACAGCCTGCCGCCAAAGCGACCGCAGGTCCTGCCCGCGTTCTTTGCAACGATCACCAGAAATCTGGCACTTAACCGCTACCGTCACAACATGGCTCAAAAGCGTTACGCCATAATGGAAGAGCTGACCGATCTGACCTCGTCCGTACCATCTCCCGAGGAGGAGATAAATTACGCGGGGCAGATAATCTCGGCATTCCTCGAAAAGCAGGATAAGCAAGCCCGCGTGCTTTTTATGCGCCGCTATTTTATGGGTGAGTCGATCCGCGACGCGGCAAGCTTTGTGGGCATGACCGAGAACGCTGCCACGGTCAAGCTTTGTCGCATGAGAGCAAAGCTGAAGGAAGTTCTTTTGAAGGAGGGGATCGAGGTATGAGAGAAGTGGATTTTCTTGAAGCTGTAGGAAAAGTCGACGAGAAATTCGTCAATGAGTGTGTTAATTACGTTCGTCCAAAGAAAATGAACGTGTGGATCCGTCGCGTAGGAGCTGTTGCCGCTTGCTTTGCGGTGGTGATCGCTGCCGTTTTGATTTTAAACCGCGCAAAGCAGCCCAAGATCATTGACGAAAACGGCTTTTATATCGAAAACGGTGTTCTTCTTCGGTACACGGGCGCAGAGACGGATATTACTCTGCCTGAAACGGTGGAGGAGATCGCTGATTTTGCTTTCCTTGAAAATAAGAACGCAAAGGGAATTGAGGTGGTGCGACTTGGCGCGTCCGTCAAGGTCGTGGAGGCTAACGCTTTTGCGGGACTGGAAAAGCTCTCAAGTGTTGAAGTTTCCGAGAAAAATAACGCCTTTGTTGATCGAGACGGGCTTATTATGTCTGCCGATGGCACGGTTTTGCTTCGATATGGACGCGAGGGCGAGACGCGCTTTGTCATGCCCGATACGGTAAAGATCGTAGCCGCCCACGCGGTGCAGGTGCCTGTTCTTGAAGAAATAGAGTTCAGCGACAGCCTTGAATATATCGGATACAACGCTTTTGCGGGCTGCTATGAGCTGAAATCGATCTATCTGCCCGACACGGTGCAATACATCGGCGACGGCGCGTTTGCGGGCTGCGGCTCTGCCGTTGACGGACACGTTCCCGAAGGCGCAGAAATCGGTCAGTGGGCGTTTGACGGCGTTCCTTTCTATCTTTCTATGCTTGCAGGACAGATGTGTCCCGCGGAGGAGATAGAGCGAGGATTGGTGACCCCGTCCGAGGCGATCCAAAAGAGCAATCAAGATGCTCTCACACAGCAGATAGAGTATATTCTTGCCGCCATGCGCGGAGATGAAAGCTATAAGGAAACCGAGCTTGGAAAGCTGGCGTACGGCGCTGTGTTCGAGATGCCCGAGGTGCCGCAGAATTTGGATATCCCCGCGAATTTCTCTCTTTCCGATTTGACATTTACCGATCAGGGCTGGGGAAGAACCGGAATAAACGATCTGCAGATCTTCCTTGAGGCGGGGGAATACACCATTGCCTTTGAGGCATACGGCTACGCTCTTTACTACGAACTTTATTGGAAAGACGCCGTCTTCCAAATTTCAAGAGTGTATTTTATACAGAATATTGAAGATGTTGACCCCGGTTACACAGCCACGGGCTTTGGCTGGACGGCGGTGTTTGAGCGTGGGGACGGAATTTACAATGGTATCACTTTTGTGCACGAGGACGGTCGCATTATCCGCAGTGCCCCGGGCATTCCCAGTAAAATTCCATATCAATTGACCTTCTCGCCCGACGGCAGCCGGGTGGCGGTTGAATACAATATGAACGGTGAGCCTACGTTCTATATACAAGCTCTTGATGGAATCCCCTTGAGTGAACCAAACTACGATTACAGCTTGTATTTGCACTCCCGTGTAGGCAGATACGTGGCGAACACGCTCATTTGGTATGACAACGAGACTGTTGAGGGTGTAAACGAATACGGAAGATTCCGTTTCAACATTTTCGGCTACCTGCCGGAGATAATCGAGCCCAAGGAGGAAGACGAGGACTGGATGCTTGATGGCTACGTTCACTTGACAGTGCCGCCGTCTCGGAGTGCTGACGTGGGCGGTCTTCCGTTCGACGAGAGCAAGGCGAAGATCGGGTTTACTCTCGTTGGCGGTTCACCTGCAATCTACGTACCCGGCGGCAAGGATCTGACCTTTTACGTCGTTTATAAGGGCAACCCCCACACCTATTACGAAAGCATTCTGAGCTTGCCGAACGGCTATGAGAACGGCGAGATAATCTACGCCTCGGGCGGCGGTGGAAGCGGTGAATATTTTATGTTTGTTTCCGCTGAATTGCAGGGCATAAAGGTGCTGCTTGCGTATTATTTCTATTCGGGCGGCGTACCTCAGCCCGATGAGGTAATAATAATGGAGGGCGAGTGGAAGACGTCAATCGAGGAGAAAGCCTACGGTCTGCCCGACGGCTCCGATCCGGCGGCGCTGACGGGTATCCTTTCAATGACCGTTTCCGAGATCGAGCGTCTTTACGGCAAACTGACCCTTGAATATTCCGAGCATGGCCCCGGTCAGCCTGTTTATTCTATGGCGCATCTGTCTGGCGTGGAGGTTGTTTTCCACGGACACGATATGAACGAGCCTTTGAAGGCTGATATGAAGCCTGCGGAAATTATTCTGACTGAGGAGTATGGCAGAAAGTTTTACGGCCTGTCGGTGGGAGATTACGTTGAAGCGACCGAAATATCTTGGAATAGCGCGGAATATTCCCCTATGAGCGGCTTGGTCACGCTGACTGCGGATCTTGATACCTATCGCATCTCCTGCGCGGTGGCGACAAGGTGGGAAAATATTCCCGACGATAGCGCACCGCAGTCCGAATGGGACGCATGGGAAGCAAAGTTCCTCGGAGACCCAAGAGGCGAGATCCGACAGCTTCGCGTAGAAAAGAAATAAAATGAAAAAATCCCCCGAAAGGGGGATTTTTTCTGACGTTTTGATTGTGGGCGGGGGCCGCGGGATCGTAGGGGGAGGATATTATCCTCCCGAAAACCGACAGATAAAAAAGCGGGAGGCTGATAGCCTCCCCTACCAATATTGATTTTGAAAAACACGGCGGGGCTTAATTTGCGTGACAAACCGCCCCCGCCCTATAAGGTTAACCTTTCCGATTTTCTTGACATATCTCCTCTTCCGTGCTATAATTCTATGTAACAAAACAAGAAACGGAGCTATCTGATGGCACGCAAGGTTATAAATAACATGAACGCTGAAAGAAAGCGCGGATTTATTTACACGGGCGGTGAGGTCTACACGGAAAACATCACCGACAAGCCCGAAAAGGACGATTTTTGCATTGCGGCGGACAGCGGCTACAAAACTGCGCGGGCACTGGGGGTGAAGATAGACGTTGTTATCGGGGATTTTGACTCTCTCGGATCTGTCAGCATTCCCGACGGCATCGAGCGCATCGAGCTGCCTTGTGAAAAGGACTGTACCGATACCCAGGCGGCGGTGCAGGTGGCGCTGGAGCGAGGCTGTACCGAGATATACATAATTGGCGGAATCGGCACGAGGGTCGATCACGTTATGTCAAACGTGGGGATCCTTGAAGGTCTTTACGAGGGCGGTGTTCACGCAAATATCAGCAACGGAAAGAACCGAATCAGATATCTGAGAAACGACAACGTGCTCATCGGACGCAGTGCGTATAAATACCTGTCGGTAATTGCGCTTGATCCCGTCTGCCGCGGCGTTTCGGTGGAGGGGTGCAAATATAAGATGAAAGATCAAAAGCTCGAGCGAAAGGTACAGTTTGCGGTGAGCAATGAGATCGAAGGAAATCTGGCGCTTGTTACCGTGAAAAAAGGCGCGGCGCTTGTAATAGAGTCTATTGATTGAGGAGAAATACATGATTAAATTGGAAAACACAATTGAACAAAAGATTGATCTGCCCTGCCTTAAAATGGTGGCACAGGGACGTGCCTATGAGCTGCTCCGCGCAGAAGTACAGGCGCAAATAAAGCAGGCACACGATGACATAGGATTCAAATATTGCCGTTTCCACGGACTTTTCCACGATGATATGGACGTGGTCTACCGTCGTGAGGACGGTTCTTTCGGCTATCATTGGCACCACATAGACAAGGTGTTTGACTTCCTGATCTCCATTGGTATGAAGCCATTTGTAGAGCTGAACCCAATGCCGTCTCTGCTTGCAAGCGGCACTCAGACCATGTTCTGGTACAAGATGAACGTGACCCCGCCAAAAAGCTACGACGATTGGTACGACCTGATCTACAGCTTCACCGAGCACGTGACCGAGCGTTACGGCGAGGACGAGATAAAGCAGTGGTATTTTGAGGTATGGAACGAGCCAAACTTAAAATGCTTCTGGTCGGCAGATCAGGCTGAATATTTCAAGCTGTACAAGACCTCGGTGACAGCGGTCAGAGCCGTCTGCGACGAATACAAGGTTGGCGGTCCCGCCACGGCGACTTGCTCGTGGGTGACCGATATTATCGACTACTGCACAGACAATAACCTGCCTCTTGATTTCGTTTCCACTCACCTTTACCCTCAGGACGAGTATTGCATCTACAAGACGAGAGAAAATTCTCCCTACGAGCAGGTTGGTGACTATTTTATAGAGGAAGTGAAGAAGGTAAAGGAAAAGGTGGCGGCGTCAAAGCGTCCTGACCTGCCCATTTACTGGACAGAGTTCAACACCCTTTCAAGCGACAGCGCAAAGCACATCACCTTCCTGAACAACACCGCACTCGACCGGCTTTACGGTGCCTCCTGCGTGTGCCGTTGTCTCCTTGAGACGATGGATTACAGCGACGGTGTGGCTTATTGGACGGTCAGCGACGTGTTTGAGGAGAGTCAAATGCGCCATACGCCTTTCTCCGGCACCTACGGTCTCATGACCCTGCAGGGCATAAAGAAAGCGACCTATAATGCTTTCGAGCTGATGAAAAGGCTTAGAGGAAAGAGATTTTCTCTTGACGTTTCTACCCCTCTCGGCTGCGGCATCGTTGCAACCGAGGAAAAGGGCACCATCAGAATTCTAATGTACAACTGCAAGCTCCCCGAGATAAAGGATCAGCCAGGTTGGCGCGAGACGCTTTACATACCCGGTATTGATGCCTCCGAATATATTTTTGAGCAGGCGAAGATCGAAAAGGGCAGGGGAAGCGCTTACGAGGAATGGGTAAAGATGGGCAAGCCCGCTAATCTGACGCCCTTTGAGGAATCCTATCTGCGCTCTTGCGCCGAAATGCACTATTCGCTTATCGAAGTTGAGGGCACACGGGCCGAGTTTGAGGTCTGCCTCAAGCCCGATGAGGTCTGCTATGTAGAGATCCACCGAAGATCCCGCGACGTTGCCATCTGGGCGAGCAACGAGGAGCTGGAGGATCAGCTGAACGTGGCGAATCACAGGTGAGAATAAGAGAAAAAGCACGGCGTGAGCCGTGCTTTTTTGATTGAAGTTGCCTTTTCACCAACAAATACAAGCATACACGGGCTTTTATATTGACTTTTGCCAAATTTTATGATATAATACAGACACAAACAGAAAAGAAAGGAAGTGATAGCGATGCAGACAGAAATCGAAAATTTCAGTAAGGACGTTTTGTTTTCGACATTGAAAGGAGTCAACTATGTTAAAGAAATATCGTGTAATATCAATAATGATATGCGTTTCAATGATCTTTTGTCTGATCGTATCAACGAGTGCATTAGGGGCAACCCAAGTATTTTCAGGAAAGATCGTCTGCGGAGATAATATCGATCTGTCTGATATAGAGGTGGAAATTTATTCGTCAGCACCTAAATACGACGAGGACGGAAATTTCCTATATTATGTAGAAACTTACGAAAGATCGGTATATGCCGATGCTGACGGAGATTTTGAATTTGTCAAGCCTTCGCTCTATTGCTCATACACTATAAACGTAGAGACCCTTCCCGCAAATTATGGCGTATCCAAGCATACGCAGTTTATCATTCCCACACGAACAAACGACAGCGTTACGATAGCGGCTATTTCAACCGCAGAGGCTGATTACAGCGGCGGCAGCTTTTACGCGATTTTCAAGGCTGCCGACGGAACGGAAATCTATACCGACCACGATATAATTGAGGATGGCGAAAGCTCTGTTTTTGTGGCTGGTGAAAATCTCAGCGCCACGAAGCAGATAATAAGTGCCGAAAATATCGAAGATGTAAACAGATATACACTCAGCGGAACTATTGTCACAAACGGCAAAAATTACAGATATTCCAAGAGCTTTGATATTTCAGATTACAGCGAAACAGAAAAAGCGGATCTGCTCTGCTCACTTGGCAAAATATCGGAAGAAGAAAAATATGATATCTATTCGCAGTATGGAGAAGAGTTTTATTCGCAAGTAACACCTTGTGACGAGTTGGAAACCAACGGCGAAAGCAGAGCAGCAACCGCTTACCAAGATCCAGACTATGATAGAACTCTCAGTGTAACTTTGGGAAGCAATACAGTGGAAGTAAAATATACTGCAAGCTCTTTTACAAATTATCCGGGAAAACTCGGCTTGTTTGAGGATACTTTAGAGGATGTATATAATTACTTCTGCGTTTCCAATGGCTTTTTGGCACCGGTAGCCCCCACCGGAAACTTTTGCATATATATAACAAGCGATTGCTCCGAGGATGGCAGAACATACCCAGCCAATACCGGACCAGGCTCAACGATTTGGATAAAGGAATCGCTTGTACAAAATGGGAATGCCAAACAAGCATTGGCGCATGAGTTCATGCATGGAATAATGTATAGATATCTAATAAGGAATGCAGGGAATTGGTTCAAGGAATCGTTTGCAACTATGGCATCAATGGTTTATTTAAGAAAAACTGATGCTGTGAATTTTATCCAAGAAGCAAATTTTCACTATTTCAAAGAATGTCTTGAGGATTATGTTGAAAATTACTACCGCTCCTTAACATCACCAGCAGACGATGACTTGTATCCTTTGTTTTCCTACGGAACATTGGTATTTGCTTTATGCCTCTATAATGATGAATATGATCCTAATTTAACAGAAAATGATCGGTGGGAGACAATAAGAACGCTGTTTGAAAACTATGATAACACCTCCCCCGAATTTGATTCGATTCACGGGACTAGAGATGGCACAACATTCAACTTTGAATCCATTTTTGACGAAATGTCGGCGGCAATTTTGTTCCCAACGAGTGGCAATCTTGGATTTGAAATTGCACAAATGCAAGGAATTAGCAGTTATTGGCCAACCGTTAGCTGTTTCGCTCAAAGAATTCCTTCGGAACAAGTGAAATTGAATATAAATCCTCTTGCCAACAGATATTTTAGCTATTCACCATCAACAAACATGGGCACTGTTTATTTGACTGCCAGCTCGACGGGAGATTGTCTTTTTAACGTATATAACAATCTAACTTCATCAATCATCGGAAAACTTGCATGGGATGATGTTCGTGTCACATTGCCTATCGAAAACTTTGGTGCAACAGGAGCAAACAAGAAAATCATTATGTCAACAACCAATTTCTCCATTTCAACCACACGTTCCCTTTCAATTTCAATCAGCACCAGCAGACCGGAGGATTGGCCGTGAAGATCAAAAACTTAATTATAATCACTTTCGTTCTGGTTTTTCTGTTTGCATTAACTTCCTGCAATAGCGAAAAACCACCCGTCGATGATTTGACGGACACAAATACCAACGTTACAGCGGATTCCGATAGGGAAACGGTTACAGATACAGAACAAGACCTATATCTTGATAATTCGACAGGAATCCCTGCACCCGTTGTTCCACCGATGAAAGAGTATGCTGCTTTTCGAAACTTTTCTTTTGTCGTTGCGGAATTTGGGGAACCAATACTTCCCGCTAACTTGTCAGATGGAACAAACCCTCTTTTGTTTGAGGCGTTTAAATCACCGGACATCGCAAAGCAGTGTTTTGCATATCCAATAAAGATACTTAGAAAATTTGAAGCAACGGCATATAGCAAGGACGAAGATTGTAAAAGTTTCTTTCCTGCCATGCTTCAAGAGTGGGAAGCCCAGGGAGATTACCGTCCCCAGTCATTGTTTAATTACGCGGTTGACTATCGCAATAAGGACGAGATAATGGCAGAATATGATGATATCATTTTGATCGATGCCGATACAAATGTGGCAATAGGAGAACAGTATTGTCTATCTGTTTATTATATGCCCCTCAAATCTCCCGATGATCTTTCTGAGGAGTTTCGGTTTCCTTTGACACCCATGTATGATCTTGTCACAATGAAGCCGATCTTAATACCCGTGAAAGATGATAAAATTTGCTTGCCGGAAGAATATTACCAGAAGAAGTCTTATCCCAAAGAAAAAGAATACGTGTATATGTTAGCGGTGCTCGCGGAAGATGTAAACGAAAAGCTGACACGGTTAGGATTAACGGACAATCTTTTCCGCGACGGAATGACGATAGACGAGCTTGACGAATATTTCACTCTCGTCACGAACAAGGAGACCTTCGCTCCGCTTTTTGAGAACGTGGAGACAGGTGAGTAGTAAAAAACAAGGCGGTGGGGCTACGCTCCACCGCTGTTTTGTGTGCATCAATTTTTGTGGTGACGTCGTTCGGGGGGCGACGAAAGAGATTCTGAACTCAGTTTTGCGCTTATGTTAGCGGTAATTTTCAGTTAGGCTAAGCCTCGCGCAAAATCATCATTTTTGCGGAGCAAAAATGAGAGAGTTCAGCATCACAAAGTTTTCAACAAAACAAAAAAGGA
>JAFQKA010000031.1 GCA_017397175.1 Clostridia bacterium
CGCAAAGGCGGTCTGTTTTTTTCTTTCTCTCTTATTGGATTTCGCCACCAATACCGCCCCACGAAGTGGTAGGGGTAAGTGCGCTTGCGCACTTATGAGCGAGCTTGCGAGCGGCTGCTTGCGAAGCAAGCTTGTGAAGGAGCGAAGCGACTGGGTCGTCAAGGTTCAAGTTGGGCAAGGGGAGCCGACAAAAAAACGAGGCAATCGCACTCGGGCTTCTTCGGTGGTGCATTAGTTATTATTTTTTATCCTTCTATATTCGCTCGGAGTAGTGCCGACATGCTTTTTGAATGCCTGCGCAAAATAGAGTGCATCCTCATAACCGCAAGTTTTTGCAATTACGTTGATTGGAATATCGGTTTGTTCAAGCAACTCTTGCGCGTTTTTTATTCGTATATTCATATAATACTTGTGTGGAGAAACACCAACGCTTTCTTTGAAAAAATGGTTAAAGCGACTAACACTTATGTATAGCATGTCGGCGTAGTCTTTTGCATTGTATGGGGCGGAAAAGTTGTGTTCCATACTGTCGATAACGCGTGTCAGGATTCCGAAAGTTTTTTCTTCTTCAGATGGTTTGGAAAGCTTGGAGAGCAGATAGAGAATGTGATATTCTGCGCGCAGACGCGACAGTGCGGTGTTTGCCTCGGCATCGGTTGAAAGCTTTTGAAACGTTTCTGTTAAGGATTCTTTTATATGGTCGATTGGCTGCTCGGTTGGTATGCATAGCTCGGAGAGCAATTTTTCCACGTGCGATCCGTTAAAATGCAGATAACGGTAAACCGAACGGTCCTTTGCATAGACTGTATACCTCTGCATTACGTTTGGGGGATATATCCATAGCTCTCCTTTCTTTATGCTCACTCCGTTAAAATCTATGCAGCCCTGCTCACAGTAAAAAAGAGACCAGTCTATTCGTCCGTTTTTTCGTATAGTCATCTTATCATTATTTTCACAACGGCATATACCCGTCGATACAAGCCCTGCGGTATGCTCGCATGGCTGAGCTTTAATATCGCCTGTTCCATAATATATATTCATTTTATCACCTCTCGATCAAAATAAGTATATCATTGCTTTTGGTTGGTGTCAAGATATGATAGCAAAATAACAATGGTTTGTTCGCAAAATAGCATAATATTACATTGATTTTGCGCAAAAAAACAACTATAATATGATTACCAATTGATAGGAGGGTAAAAAATGAAAATTTCATTTATTGGCGCGGGAAGCGTGCAATTTACTACGGCTGTAGTTCACGATATTACTACTTATTCCGCTCTTGATACTGCAGAAATATGTCTTATGGATATTGATGCGTATCGACTGAAAAAAATTACCGAATGTGTGGAGCGAATCAAGAGGGAAATGAATTCGAGCATTCGCATTATCGCAACGACTGATCGCGAAGCGGCTCTTACAGGTGCAGACGCTGTCATTTGTACGGTCTTCAACGGTGACGTTGACATTTGGCAGCATGAGATACTTATCCCAAAGAAATACGGTGTGGACATCAACGTAGGAGATACACGAAGTGTTTCGGGAATTTTTCGTGCTCTACGTAATATTCCGCTTCTTCTTGATATTTGCCACGATATCGAGCGCATATGTCCTGATGCTATTATGCTTAACTACACAAATCCGATGAGTATGCTCTGCAAGGCGATGCAGACCTATACGAAGGTAGACGTGACGGGGCTTTGCCACAGTGTGCAAGGAACGTCAAAAATGCTCGCCAAGTGGGCGGAGGTGCCGATGGATGAGGTGAAATATACGTGTGCGGGTATTAACCATATGGCATTTTTTGTCGAGCTTGAGCACAAGGGTAAGGATCTTTATCCGTTATTGCGCCAAAGGATAGAGGACCCCGAGTATTATAACAAAGAAAAGGTGCGCAATGAGATATTTAAAACCTTTGGTTACTATGTGACTGAATCGAGCGGGCACAACTCTGAATATACCGCTTGGTTTCGCAAACGTCCCGACCTCATTCTGAAATATTGTAACGAGAAGGGCGCCAATTGGAATCCGGGTGAATATGCATTTTCTTTGAAGCTGCGAAGTGATCCTGAACGTTTTGATAAGCTCGTTGATGAGTTTATGAAAAAAGAGCTAACGAAGGAGCGCGGACACGAATACGCCGCCAATATCATAAATGCGCGCCTGGGAGATCATACACCATTCCCGTTCAATGCCAATATTCTAAATCACGGAAGTGTAGAGAATCTCCCGTATGATGCCTGCGTAGAGATACCTGTTATTGCCGACGAAAATGGATATACGCGCGTGTACCGCGGCAAGCTACCGGCAGCAGCTGCCACGCTTGTCTCATATACCGCATCTATTGAAAACCTCGTCGTAGAAGCGTGGGCAAATAAATCCAAACAAATGGTTTATCAGGCGGTCTCACTTGATCCGCTTTGTTCCGCTGTGCTTTCCTTGGAAGAAATTAAAAATATGTGCGATGAGCTTTTTGAGGTCAATCGTGAATACCTCGGGGATTATCGTTAATCAAAAATGTGTAGCTTGATATAGAAACAGATTGATTATATCAGTGGGTGGTTATTGATCCTCGAAACGACAATACGTTTGCACAAGCAAGTTATGTTAAAAAGAAGGAAATAGGAAAATGTATAACTTTAGATATTATGCTGTAGGGCACTCCTACTTAAAGCACGGTCCTTTCGATGGTTGGCAGACCAATGGATTTTGGGGGATGGCGGCAAGTGCACCCGAGTACGACTATTTTCATAAATTTCAAGAGGGGTTAAAGAATGCCTTCGATTGTCGGATTGAAGCGATTGCGGAAAATCATGCTGCATATGAACGTCTTTGTACAGAGGATGCAACGGAAGAGAAATATACCTCATCGGAGGGATATGCTCATATGCGAGAAGTGCTTGAAGAGTTCAAGCCCAACATCATAACGCTTTTTATCGGTGGCGCAAATACCCCCGCTAAAGATGACGTCTCTCTGACTCGTTTTTACGAGGTGCTATATAAGCTCGTTGCATACTGTAAGTGTCCTGAGGCGGTGGTGTTCTGCACGGCTCATTCTGCCAATGCTTACAGGCTATTAAAGCCGATTGCTGAAAAATATGGCTTTATCTGCGTTGATACTTCTTTCATTCATCAAATAAAAGGGCGCGAGAACATTTATTATGCGTTCCGTGAGTATCCCGAATATGATGAGAGAGTCGCTATGGGAGCGGTGGAGTTTCGCACTCACCCTAATGACAGAGGACACGCAGCCATTGCGGATGCCTTTTTGTGTGCTGCGCAAAATGCTCTTGAGAAAATTCCGGAGGAAATTTTTGCAAAGGAATGTTCTTACAAGAAATACGATGACGCACATATGCCTGCAAAACTTCAGATCAAAACCGTACCGCAAATGAACGTTTCCTATTTTGGCTTTAATACAAGACAGATGGGGGAGCTCGTCGTCTTTGGCTCGGCACCGGGAACCGGGGCATCACTCGCGGCAGATAACTTTCGTGTATCGAAGGCATGTAAAAAGTTTTACACGGAGATGCTGGTCGATGGTGCATCAGAGAGTGACGTGTTAAGGGTAAGTTTGGTGGGAACGTTAGGCGAGGCAGAGTTCGACTTGCCTATTGTTTCAGATATGCACACATATGAGATTGATGTGCCGAGTGGCTACGGTGAGATACAAGCTTTACGCCTTGTACCGAGCGCGAAGGAATGTGTTGTGAGTATCAGACAGATCGGATTTAAGGAATAAAGTACAATCGGCTGAGATAATGACTTCGGTTTTTGAGAAATATCCGGACTTGAACTCTCGACAATATTATTTGATGAAAACGCTTGAATCTACGACCTCGTCAAAACCTTATTGACAGCACAGGTCTTTTGTGAAAAAATTTATCTGTGTGAACATCATTTTATATCAACGGTACAAAAGGAGTCTTAATGAATGATATCAGACGGATGTAATGAAAATACGAATACAATGACGAGCTTTCTGATGATTGGTCAATCAAATATGGCGGGAAGAGGTAATTTTGGCGAGGTGTGCTCTGCTGCGTAATTATGTGGGCAAGTGCACTTGTTCTCTTTGCGCTTGTGGTTCTCGTGCTGAAATCTCGCGCGAAGAAGACCGAAGCATAAAACAAATCAATATTCAAAAGACCACCCAAATGGGTGGTCTTTTTGTTTCGTCTTCTCTCACGGCTCGAACCACTCTTGTTTTGCTTTGCAAAACAAAAACAGTTTGCGGTGTGAGTACTTTAAGTTTAGCTGGGCTTTTCTACAAAATGTAATTCTGTTTTCCCAATCTTCCGTTTCTTGACAACTTTTGTCGGCAATGATATAATGGTGTCAATGTTCTATCGCGCGGAAGGAGAGACGGATGACAGTAAAACGGTTTATGTCAGTAGTATTGCTTATTTTGCTTGCGTTGTCTCTCGTATATTGCGGAAGCTCCGAGCACGAGGAGATAAGCTGTGCGGAGATCGTTGCGTCTTATGAGGCGGCGGGGTACACAGTCAGCCACAGTCAGCATCATGATGAGGATTTTCCTTACGAATGCACCGTCAATGCGCATAAAGGTGGGGACGATCACGTTTATTTTTACTTTTATTGGACGGAAGGTGCGGCAAAGGATGCCGCTGAAGTGGATGAATATAATGTTGCGGAGTGGATCTTCGCGCTTCCGTTTGGCGAGTACCGTTGGCTCAGAACGGGGACCTATGGCAGGATCGAATATAGCTATTACAACACGGATCTTATAAAGCCCTTTCAAGAGATTGTAAAGCAGAAGAATAAATAAAAAACAGACCGCTTTTGCGGTCTGTTTTTTATATTTTTGCCAGAAGCTCGGGTGACAGGATCGGCGGCTTGTTCTCTTTCAGGATACGATAAGCGTTTTGCGCCACCTGACGCCCGAGGAGCATAAAGCCCTTTTCATTTATATGAGAATTTTGTGTTCCGTAATATGTATCTCGGCAGCCTTGGTACTGCTCGGGAGGTTTTTTAATAAACCAATCAGACGGCAGATTTGACGCGGGATTCGGCATAAAGGACACGGCACGGCTGACCATGTGGCACTCCTCGTGGTCGCGGCAAAAAGCCTCCTGAGCACGGATGACGTTGATAATATTGGGATCTCCCCAGTAGCCTACGCGAATACAGAAAAAGGAGTCATAGCCTATCTTTTTTATGTATCGGAGAAGGATCTCCAGCTTCAAGCGGTATTCCTCCTCTTTATCGTCGCCGTTGCTCTCGCCCTGAAGCCAGAGAAACACTTTTTTTCCGATCTTTCCATACTGCGCTTCTGCCTCGCGGAAGAAAGCAAGACTTTTTTTCGTGAAAACGCGGTTTGCACCGATTTCCATGTCGCTCACGACCATTTCGCTGTGTTCGGGGGCTTTGAGGCGGTTGTATTCCCCAGCCATTTCGGCATTAAAATAGTGTTCTATTCTGACGGCTCCTTTTGCTATGTGGGCAGTCAGAGGGGCTTCGCCGTATTTTTCGTATTCCTCGCAAAAGTAGGGCAGGAGACTGCTGCCGCAGACATGATCCGCCTCAGAATAGGTGGCAAAGGGTTTTTCGAGACCTGCCATGGAGGAAACGAAATAGGTGTTTGGGCGGTATTCGGTGAGCGAGCTGTTCTCTTCGCCCTCTGGATACGCTTTTTGGGGATCGCAATAGAGAAATTCGCCTACGTCGTGTGAGACGGGCTGAAAAAAGGCCCTCCCGCGTCCGAGATATTCTTTTTTGTATTTGAATTCAAGGGAATTTTTGATGTTGAGTGGGTGCTTTGGGGGAAAATCGCAGGCTCCCATCATGTTTGACTGTCCGCAAAAGACGAACAGATCGCGCGTTGTGCTCATTTTTCTGCCTCCGTGTTTTTTTACATTTTATCACGGCTTTCGGAGGTTGTCAAGGTCGGCTCGCTCTTCTTGCGGGATCTTCCGAAAAGTCCCAAAAGTCCCGAGATCACGAGCATTCCTCCGAAAATCTTGCGGACGAGATCGGGATCGAAAACATTGAGCAGCAGAGAGCCTGCCACGGCGCCAAGAACCCCGAAAAGGGTCAGACAAAGGAGAACACCCCAATAGATCTTTCGCTTTCTAATGTGAAAAAACAGGGCCGCCACCGCCGAAAAAATGAAAAAGATCAAATTTACCCCTTGGGCTGTCACTTGTTCCCACCCTGCCCACATGGTAAGATAGATGACCAGTGTTCCGCTGCTGCCGATCCCAAGCCCCTGAAGGACGGCGGCAAGGGTGGACACGATAAAATCAAGCCAAAAGTTCATTTTTCCCTCACAGTATCATTCGCACGCCCGAAAAGATAACAAGAGCAGCGAATATTTTTTTTAGCAGATCTGTATTGATTTTTCCCAGCAACAGCGCACCTGCGACCCCTCCTATAATGGCAGGCAGAAGGAACGGCGAGGCCTCGGTAAGCTTGAGATTTCCGTGGAGAGCGTATATTATGGCGGAGACCGCTGTCATTGGCAGCATAGCCGCTACCACGTTTGCAAAAACGTCGCGCGCAGTGGCGTTTTGTTCCCTCAAGATCCTCGCCAGGGTATAGGTGACAATGATCCCGCCGCCGGCACCCAGCAGCCCGTTGGCGACCCCTGCCGCAACTCCCGAAAGGGCAAGGAGGGTAAATTGAGAAGAGCATGGCTTTATCTTCATCTGATACTTCCTTTTCTCATTTTTAAAAAAGACTTGAATTTTATGCTTTTTAGTGATAAAATATATAATGAATAAATTTACGCAATTGATATCGGTGTTATTTTTTGCAATTTGACGCCGTATATTCGTGTTACAAAAATTACTATTCCAAAAGGAAGTGCAAAATGAAAAAAACCACGAACAAAAAGCCTGAAAAGAAGAAGGCACCGCAGAAGAACACAACCAAGAAGACAGGTGAAAGCCAAAAGAAGAGAGCGCCTCAAAAGCGGGATTCTTCTGCGCTCATTCATCAGATACTTCCATATATTTTCGGCCTGTCCGCTTTCTTTATTGCCCTTTGTCTTATCCTTGTAAATATTGCGGGAAAGACCGATTCAATGGGCTTTGTTGGAAAGCTTATCAGCGGATTTTTCTGCGGATTTTTCGGTGGCGGCGCATTTTTGGTGCCTGTTTTGCTCTTTTATCTTGCCATCGTGTGGCGGCGTAGTATAGATTGCGGACAGGCAGGCTATAAGATAGCGTTTTCTGTGATCGCCATGTTGCTTTCGTCCGCGCTCATTCACGTTTGCGCTCTTGACGAGCATACATTTAACCCCGTTACGCTTTGGAAAAACGGATTGGCGGGCGGCGGCGTGCTCGGCGGCTGGCTGGGTCAGCTGTCCTATCTGGGATTGCGCGTGGTAGGCTCGCTTATCGTTATCCCTGCTCTGCTTTTGATAGACGTGATGTTCCTTTTCGGCGTCACACCCGACCATATAGTGCTTTATTTCCGCTACCGCCGCAAGATGAGAGAGGAAAGAAGGGCAGAGGGCGGAGATCCTGCTTTTGTCAACAAGCCCAAGTATACCGATGAGGATTTTGCGCCCGTGTCGGCGCAGGAGGCTGAGGCAGGCGTGGCTCAGGCAAAGAACAGCAGAAGAAAGAGGAAATATGACGTTGATATTGATCCGGATCTTGAGACGGGCGCAACTGCCTCGGATTTAGGACTTGAATATTCGGACAGTCACACGGAAAGGCGCGCCACCGAGCCTGAGGCACCCGACAGTGAGCCTGTCTTGAATGAGGCGCCTTTTGAGGACGGTCCCGTTCCCGAGACGACCCCCGAAATGAAGGCAAAGGACGAGGAGTTCCAACGTGAGCTGACGGCAGGGCTTGACGCTCTCTTTGGAAACACAGAGGCGAAGACAGAACCCATGCCTCTGCCCGAGATCGAGCCGGAGACTGCGCCCGCCCCTGAAAAACAGCCCGTTCAGGCGGAATCGGACGACGTATTTCTGCGTCAGAGCAAGTCGGATATTTCCGAGTTGCCCAAAAAGCCTATCAAGGGTGAGCAGATAAGAGCCGAGATCTATCCTCCCGTCACTCTGCTGGCCGAGGACAAGGGCGGAAAGCAGGAAAATTTCACCGCCGAGCTTCGTCAGACAGCTGAAAAGCTCCAGGAAACCTTGCTCTCCTTTAACGTAAAGACCAAGATCGTGGGATATTCAAGAGGTCCTACGGTAACAAGATACGAGCTTCAGCCCGAGGTGGGAACGAGAGTTCGCTCTATTTCAAATCTTGTGGATGACATTGCCCTGAATCTGGCGGCGTCGGGCGTTCGAATCGAAGCGCCTATTCCCGGCAAGAGCGCCGTTGGTATCGAGGTGCCCAACAGGACCTCGAGCACCGTTTATCTGAGAACTCTGCTTGAATCTCCCAAGTTCGTGGAGAGCAAGAGCAATCTTACTGCCTGTCTGGGTGCTGACGTTGCGGGTAATCCCATTATCTTCGATATTGCAAAAATGCCTCACCTTCTTATCGCCGGTGCTACCGGAATGGGTAAGTCGGTCTGTATCAACAGCATTATCATGAGCTTGCTTTATAAGGCTCTGCCACGCGACGTGAGACTGCTTCTCATCGACCCCAAAAAGGTGGAATTCGGCGTCTACCGTGACATTCCTCACCTTATTGCGCCTATCGTCAGCGATCCCAAGAAATCTGCGGGCGCGCTTGTGAAGATGGTCGAGGAGATGGAAAGACGCTTTGAACTTATCGAGGAAGTAGGCGTTCGTGATCTCAAGTCTTACAACGAGCTGACAAAGGACGACCCCGACAAGGAATATCTGCCTCAGATCGTTATTATCATCGACGAGCTGGCGGATCTGATGATGACCACACCTCAGGACGTGGAAAATTCTATCTGCCGTCTGGCACAGAAGGCGAGAGCCGCGGGTATGCATATAATCGTGGGTACTCAGCGTCCGTCGGTCGACGTTATCACGGGTCTTATCAAGGCGAACATTCCCTCAAGAATTGCCTTTACCGTTGCCTCTCAGGTTGACTCCCGAACGATCATCAACATCGCGGGTGCCGAAAAGCTTATAGGCCGCGGTGATATGCTTTATGCTCCCGTAGGTGCATCCAAGCCCATGCGTGTGCAGGGCTCCTTTGTAAGCGACAGCGAGGTTGAGGCGGTCTGCGATTACATCAAAACCAACACAGGAAAGGCTGAGTATGACGACAACATCGTCAACGGTATCGAGGAGGCTGCCGCAAGACTTGACGCAGGCAAGAAGGGCGCTTCCGATATGCCTATGGGTGACGGCGACGATCAGGGCGGTGATCCCACTCTGCGCCGTGCTATCGAGTTGGCGGTGGAGAGCGGAAAGATCTCTACCTCTCTCATTCAACGCCGTATGTCCCTTGGCTACGGCCGTGCCGCGAAGCTCATCGACCGCATGGAGGAAATGGGAATCGTCAGCCCCCAGGACGGTCAGAAGCCCCGCGAGGTACTGATAACAAAGCAGCAGTTCATGGAAATGGTCGTAAACGACACGATCTCTTAAAGGAAAAATAATTATGGGAAAATTTATTGTTATAGACGGTCTTGACGGCTCGGGCAAGGAGACGCAGGCAAATCTCTTAGCGCGGCATCTGACCGAGAGGGGAATGAAGGTAAGAGTGATCTCGTTTCCTGTGTACGAATCGGACAGCTCCTGCCTTGTGAAGATGTACCTGGGCGGTGCTCTCGGTTCGCGTCCCGAGGATACCAACGCCTATGCGGCATCGTCGTTTTACGCGGCGGACAGATACATAAGCTACCGTACCGACTGGAAAAAGGATATAGACGACCCTGAAACGGTGGTCATTGCCAACCGATTTACCACGGCGAACGCGGTGCATCAGCTTTCGAAAATGCCCCGCGAGGATTGGGACGAATTTTTGTCTTGGCTTTGGGATTACGAGTATGAAAAGCTGGGCGTTCCGCGCCCCGATCTGGTGCTCTATCTTGAAATGACCCCCGAAATTTCAATGTCGCTGGTCAACTCCCGCTCACAGGAGACGGGTCGCAAGAAGGACATTCACGAGCTTGATCCAAGGCATCTTGAAAACAGCTACGAGGCGGCTATGTACTCCTCGGACAAGCTGGGCTGGACGAGAGTTCGTTGCTACCGTGACGGCGCGCCCCGACCTATTGAGGAGATAGGTGAGGAGATCCTTGCCGAGACAGAGAAGATTCTTTGATGGGAGATATGCGGGGTGCTTTTGAAAAAGCACCCCGAAAACTTTTTTGAAGTAGGAAATGGACAGACGTATTGTCCTCATAAACCTAAAAAACGACGGCTTAACACCGTCGTTTTTAATTTTATAAGATTTTACACCCTTTTTGGTGCGCGGTCTATTTTCTCTTTTTCTTTTTTACCGTGGAGAAACCGAATTTGCCCAGCTTTTTGCCAAGGGCAAAGTAATCCCCGTGGGCGTAGGCGCAAAGCTCTGCCCGATCGAGACAAAGCTTGCCGTCCTTTCCCACATAGTCCTCGGACACGTTGACTGCCACGATGTCCGCCAAAAACATATGGTGGCTTCCAAGCTCTATAACGTCTGTAACCTTACATTCAAGGGACAAGGGACTTTCACCGATCATGGGGCATTTGAGCTGTGTGGAGCTTTCTTTTGTCAGCTTGCATTTTTCGAATTTGTCCACTTTTGCGCCCGTGTAGATCCCGCAATAGTCTGCCGCCTTTGCTAAGGGAACTGTGGTCAGATTGATCACGAATTCGCCGCTTTCCTTTATTATATTGTAGGAATGGCGCGTAGGGCGCACGGAAATATAGGTTTTCGGGGGCTGGGAATTGATGATTCCCGTCCAGGCGATGGTTATGATGTTGCTCTTACCGTCAATATCGCCGCAGCTTACCATAGTGGGCGGCACGGGAGAGAGGAGCGTACTGCCCTTCCAATTTATTTTTGACATAATTCTCCTTTTTGCGCTCTCAATTCTTGTAAACTCTCGGAACTCTTGCGCTGACAAGGCACAGACACTCGTAGTCGATGGTCTTGGCCCGAGCCGCCAGGTCGTAAAGCTCCTGCGGATCGCCGCCAAAGAGGCGCACCGTATCTCCCGTTTTGCAGTTGATGCCGCTGACGTCTATCATGCACTGATCCATGCAGATCCGCCCGATTACGGGGGCTTTCCGCTCACCCGACTCTGTCTCGACGGTAACGAACGCACCGCCGTATGCCCGAATAAATCCGTCGGCATAGCCTACGGGGAGAGTTGCCACGGTCATTTCCCTCTCGGCCTTGAAGATTCCGCCGTAGCTGACTGTTTCACCGGCAGAGAGCTTATGTATGTGCGCCACCACGGTCTTGAGCTTCATTACGGGACGCAAAAACTCGGCGTCCGTATCCTCTGAGGGTCTCGCGCCGTAAAGGACTATACCCGCGCGTACGTATTCAAGTCCCAGACCGCCAAAGCGGACAATGGCGGCGCTGTTTGAGGCGTGTCTTGTGGCAGGACAGCAATTTTTTTCTTCAAGTGCCGAGCAGGTAGCCTTGAATCGGCTGATCTGACGGTCGGTAAGCGAGTCCTCGCCTTCGATCTCGTCCGCTTTTGCAAAGTGAGTGAAAATACCTTGAACGTCAAGTCCCGCTAAGGACGAGAGCTTTTCTATATCCGTTACAGTCCGATCTATCTCCGCTTCGCTTCGGCAGAGGAAGCCCAGGCGGTTCATTCCTGTGTCAAGCTTTACGTGGACGGGTATTTTACAGCCGTTTTCTTTTGCCGAGCGGTCAAGCTCGGCGGCGTATTCGGGAGAAAACACCGTCTGAATTATTTTTTTCTGCGCCAAAAGCGGCGCCTCTTCGGGCAGAGTGTAACCCAAAATAAGAATTTTTGCATTCGAGTTCATCTCATCGCAAACGCGGCGGACGGAAATCGCCTCCTCTATGCAGGAGACCGCGAAAAAGTCACACCCTTCGCCGATAAGCGCCTCGGTACAGCGATCTGCGCCGTGACCGTAAGCGTCGGCCTTTACAACGGAAATGATCTTGGGCTTTTTTTCACCCTGTGAAAGTCTTTCCGCCTGCGATTTTACCGCTCTGTAATTTTCACGGAGCGCGCTCAGGTCTATCTCGACCCTTGCTTTATGAATGGGCAGAGTGGGCAGGGTGGCGTAAAGGCGGCTTATATTGTCCTGATCATAGTTTGTGTAATTCATCTTTTTGTCCTTCATTTTTCTTTCGGCATAAATTCACGCAAAAGCGAATTTTGGGAGACCGCCGACTGTGACTGCTCATCCGTTACCGCGAAAAACAACTCAACGGCATTTTTTACGGTTTCGGTATAGTCGTTCTTTTCGGTGAGGGTCTCGAGCACGCGGCGCGCAAAGGGACTCATGACCGTACATTCGCAGGGGTGGAAGGTGTTTATTGACACGTCCGCCAGGTGACGGTAGGGGTAAAGGTGTTTATCTTCACCTGCCAGTACGCTGCGCCAGACCTGATAGGTCCTGTCGGCGCTCATGCCGCGGTAGTAAAAATCCCGCACCACGCGGCGGATAAATCTCAGCTTTCTGCCCGAAATTATCCGCTGACCGTCCAGGGTCACGTTGGTTGAAACGCTGATGAACATTCTGAAAATTCCCTCGGTGAGGATCCCGTCGGTGAGCAGAGGATTCAGCGCATGGAGACCCTCGATTATGACCAGACCTCCTTCGGGGACGGTTATATGCTCTCCGTCCTCGATTATCTGTCCTACCTCGCCGAAAATATACTTTGGGATCACTGTTTCTTCGCCCGAAAGCAGAGACTGAATGCAGTTTCTTATTTTATTTGTCCGCAGGGCGTGAACCGATTCCATATCAAGCTGACCGTTCTCGTCCCGTGGATAGTCGGGGTCGTTTTTGGGACGGTAGAAATCGTCAAGCGAGATATCCCATGCCGCATATCCGCGCTCGCGCATCATTTTTTCGATAATTGCGGCGCTGGTGGTCTTTCCCGAACCGCTGGGGCCTGCCAAAAGCAGGACTTTGCGAGTTCCTTTTGCCGCCTCCAAAGCGTCGCAGACCTGAGTCAGGTGCGAAAGGTATTGGCGGTCGGACAAGTCGGAAAGGGCAGTCAGATCACTTTCGGCTTTTTTGTTCAGTTCTTTCAGATCAATATTCATTTGCTCTCCGTTTTGCTTTGAGTTATTTGTCCGAGCAGCTTATGATGCCCGCGACATTGGTAAGATTATCTTTCGATCCCGCTTCTACACGAATGACCGTTTTTCCGTCAAAATCCTTACCTGCCATAGCCGTAGCTATCTGGCGCGCGCCGTGTTCCTTTAAGCGATTGTCAATGGTGGCGACCAATTTGTCGTTGGCGTAGATGCGAATGGTGGCACCGTCGTTGGTGTTGTAATACATGATGCCGACCACAGGGTCGTCGGTGACGTATTCGTAAGAGGTGGGGGTAGCGCGGCTCAGGGACTTTGCCTCAACAAAGGTAAACTTGTCAAAGCAGTCTGCCTTTGCGTCGTAGGAAGCGGTTCTCTCGGGAACCTTTCGTCCTGCGCTCACGTTTTCCTGTACCACCGTTTTTATAGCTTCAAGGTAGGTGTCGCTTCCCTCGGGTGTGGGATTCAACCCGTCGAGAGCGCTGTCAAAGCTGACGCCGTTATCCTTAAAATACTGTATCATGTCTATGCAGACAGCGCCGTAATAATCACTGAGAAGGCGCACGGTCTCGGCGTTTTCGTTATATCCTGCGGCATTTGCCTCGATTATGCAGAATATTTCGCACTTGGCGTTCTGATTTTTTATGCTGCGGAGAAGACCGTCATAGTAGAAGGCGAAATCCGCAGGGTCGTCCTGTGCGCCGTAGCAGACTACTACCAGGTCGTATCTCAGACCGCGGGGATACTCGTTCATCATAGTGTATCCGTAAAACGCCGTGGTATTCACACGGGCGTAGTTTCCGCCCTGAATGTCAATGCCGAAATGCTGTTCCCAGTAGGCGACGGCGTCAAAGACCCAATGGCGCTGACCCGAGCTTGTCGAGGTTGCCGCACCGTTGCCGAGAAATAGCGCGTTTACCTGAAGCCCTTCCTTCAATTTTTGATAAAGGTCGTATTTTTTCAGTTTTTCCTTTGTTATTCTGTCCTCGTCTTCTTTGTCATCATCGTCGTCAAAGGTGCCGCGAAGCTCCTCGTTGAGCTGATGCAATCTGTCCTGCTCTATACGGTCGTTTTGATTTGCGTTTTTGAGCAGAAAAAAGAGCATCAGTGCAAGGACGACGGACAAGATCACGCCAAGAAGCGCAAAAAGCGTCTTTTTTCTTCTCAGATTCGGCAGATAAAGCATTTTTTGGTGAACGTTCCTTTCTTGCTTTTACTCGATAATTCCAAGCTCGTTTAATTTTGTGATAAAAGCCTCGATGTCGCGGCGCAAAACTTCTTCGTCCGCCTGAAAATTCTCTTTCATGGCGGAAAGGATCTCATCTGCGGTGGTCTCATTTTCAAGCATCTGCCAGATGAAAAATGCGCTGTCCGACAGCTTTATCATTCCGTTTCCGATGGGAGAGTTTTCGTCAAAGGAGACGGCATAGTTTGTGTCTCCGATCTTTCTTGTAATAAATCCGTCCTTGATTTTCATTTTTTATCCTTTCTTTAAATCTCCGCGCCGGTCATGACATGGCAGGCGACTTTTGCCGCCTCGTCGTCCATGTTGCAGCGGAGCCTGTAAACGGGAATATTCGTGACCATGGAATCTATCATGTCAAGCAGGGAAAGCATATATTTTTTATCGGACAAAATAAGCATTTGTCCGTAAAGCACGGGCACGGCCTCGCCTGCTTCTATCCGTTCGATCTCATTTTTTTCGCCGCGGGTCACCACGCAGATACCGTCAAGGACGGCTCTCGTGTTCTTTTGGTATCTTTCTTTTCCGCACCAGGGGGTGCCGTAGGCGACGAATTGATACTTTCCGTCGATCTTTTGACGGCGGACGAGGGGCTTGTCTCCGTTGACCATCCGGACTCTGTCGCCAAAGCATTTTTTCCACAGGCGCACGTGGGTGGTTTTTCCCGTTCCGCTTTTTGCGGTAAAGGCGTAGGCGCGGCCGTCAAAGGTTATGACCGCCGCATGGAGGAGAAAGCAATCGTCCTGCCAAAGGAACTCGGACACATAGCGGTATGCCGACAGAAATTCAAGATATTCTTCGGATGCCGACGGCTCGCCCGCCTTTTCCATGCCCTCTCTTTGGCGGGTCATGTCCTCGTCCGACACCTCAAAGGTGTAGTCGGGGGTGCAAGGATCCACCGCATAATCGGCGCACGCCTTTTTTATATATCCGAACCGCTCTTTTATCTCAAAGGTGCGGTCGGCGATCTTGTAAAATCCCATTTTTATACCTTTCAACAAATCAAGCTATGCCGACGATCAGCAATATTGCCATAAGTGCGGCCAGCGCTATGCGGTAGATACCAAATGCGGAGAAGCTGTGCCGCTTTACAAAGCCCATAAGGAACTTAATGGCAACGACGGAGACCGCGTATGCCACAAGGCATCCGACAATGAGAGCCACCGTCTGCGGCAAGGTGAATCTTCCGCCGCCAAGGAAAAATTTAAGGACCTTCAACGCCGACGCACCGACCATTGTGGGCAGGGACAGGAAAAAGGAAAACTCTGCCGCGGTCTTTCTGTCGTACCCAAGGAGCAGGCCGCCCAGGATCGTAGACCCCGAACGCGAGGTGCCCGGCACCAGCGCCAAAACCTGGAAGCAACCCATTCCGAGAGCTTTTTTGTATGTGATGCCCTCAAGGGTTTCGATGGAAGGCGTTCTTTTTTCGTTGAATTTTTCAACCAAAATGAACAGAACGCCGTAAAGTGCCAGGGTCACGGTCACGGTGGCAGCGTTGTAAAAATGTGCGTCGAACCAGTCGTCAAAGAGCAGTCCGATGACTGCCGACGGCAGCACCGCAACGATTATTTTAAGCCAAAGAGAAAAGGTTTTTTTGTTTTCGGAACAGCGCCAAAAACCGCCGTCTGCCTTTTTTGCCACGAATCTTGGCAGTAAGGTCTTGAAATAAAGGCTCAACACCGCCAGACAAGCTCCGAGCTGTATGACGACCTCGAACATCTCCATATAATTCTCGTCAAACAGAGGAAGGAATTTTTCAAGCAATATCAGATGTCCCGTGGAGCTGACGGGCAGCCACTCGGTGATACCTTCCACTATGCCGTAAACAACGGCAATCAACGCTGTGATAAGAATAGTCATCTTTCTTCTCCTGCTCTCATAATATCGCCCACCTTCACCTCAAAAGGAACTCTTGCAAAGAATTTTTGCCCCGGGTGGGGTGCGCTTTCGATTTTTTCTCCCTTGTCCGAATAAAGCTCGGTGACAGAGAACGCTCTGCCCGTTTTTGCGGGGGAAATAAGCTCCGCACCGTCGCCTACGCTCACCTTGTTGCGCTGAATGAAGGGATAGAGCCGCCCGTTTTCATTTTCCTCGGGCGCGATGGGGGTGGTCATGCCATCTGACTCGATAGCCGTGGCAAAATACGCTTTTTCTCGAATATATCCGTTCTCGGTGCAAAGATTTGCTTCCTCGGTGGATTTGTCAAAATAATAGCCCGTGCAGTACTCCCGGTGGCTGACGCTCTCAAGCTCACGCAGGAGCAGAGGGTCGAATTTGTAGCCCTCCTTGTCTGCCAGATAGCTGTCAATACCCATGCGGTAAGCGTTTGTAACTACCGCCGTGTAGTACGCACTCTTCATTCTGCCCTCGATCTTAAAGGAGTTGATACCGCTTTCGACCAGCTCGGGAATGTGCTCGATGGTACACATATCCTTGGAGCCTAAAATGAAGGTTCCAAGCTCGGTCTGCTCGATGGGGAGGTGGATATCGGGACGCTTTTCCTCGGTGATGGTGTAATTCCAGCGGCAGGGCTGGGTGCAGGCACCGCGGTTAGCGTCTCTGCCCGTCAGATAATTTGAGAGAGTGCAGCGTCCGCTGTACGAGACGCACATAGAGCCGTGAATGAACGCTTCAAGCTCGATATCTGCGGGGATTTCCGCGCGGATGTGGCGGATCTCCTCAAGGGTCAGCTCTCTTGCCAGAACAACTCTTTTGGCACCGAGCCGTGCATAAGCCTTCACCGCCGCCGCACTGACGGCACTTGCCTGAGTGGAAACGTGGATCTCCATGTCGGGAAGGATCTCTTTTATTGTGTCCATGACGCCCATGTCAGCAACGATCATGGCGTCGATGCCCGATCCGCGCAGGGATTCGAGATAACGTCTCAGGTGGGGGTATTCGTATCCTCTCGGCATGGTATTGACGGTCAGGTACAGCTTTTTTCCACGTTCGTGAGTATATTTTGCTGCCTCAAACAGCTCTTCGACGGTAAAATTATCCGCCGCACTTCTCATGCCGAACATATTTCCCGCCAGATATACCGCATCCGCGCCGTAAAGCAGAGCCGCGCGCAGCTTTTCAAAATTGCCCGCAGGGGATAAAAGTTCAATCATAAAATCTCCAAAAATACGAGGGTTATTGTTCAAAAAACGGAGGTGTTTAACCGACGTTTTTTCCTTTTAGTTTGGGGGGTCCAGGCCCCTTTTCAAAGGGGCTTGGGAACATTTCGGCGTTTCTTTTTGCCAAGCTTTTTCTTTGCGCCTGTGGCATCAAAGAAAAAGCGGGTTTTAAGAATCGGTGATCTTCACCGCCGTTGATGAGCCGAAAAACTCTATTTACAGTTTTGCTGGAGTAAAGTTATCCGTGATCGTTTCCCCACTTTTCTTTTGATGCCACAGGCGCAAAAGAAAAGTTCCCAAAAGAAAACGCCGATGGGGAAATTTTCGCCCTCTGCGGAGGGCGAGGAGGTCTCCGCGACCTCCACCGCGCAAGCTTTTGAAAAAGCTTGACCAAAACTTTCAAATCGTCAGTCTCCCGCATCCATTTTCTCGCACCACTCTCTCGCATCGGCGAACGCCGCTTGCATAAGAGATGCGTCCGAGCACATATCAGCCAGGCGGAAGCGCAGTCCGCCGCTCTGTCTGAAGCCCGTGGATGCCGAGGCAATAAAATCTCCGGGGCCTCTCATTTCAAGATCTCGCTCGGCTATATCAAAACCGCTGTAAGTAGTCTTCATTATGTTCAGCCGATGGGCGGAGGCTTCCTTTTGCTCGCCGTCAGGCTCACCCGACACCAAAATGCAATAGGATTTTCTCGCACCGCGGCCAACGCGTCCGCGGAGCTGGTGGAGCTGAGACAGACCGAATCGCTCGGCGTTCTCCACTATCATCAGAGAGGCGTTTGGTACGTTCACGCCGACTTCAATGACGGTGGTGGAAACGAGAATATCTATCTCGCCTGCGGCAAAATCGCACATGATGCGGTCTTTTTCCGCGGCCTTCAGCTTGCCGTGGACAAATTCAATGCGAAGCTCCGGCATCTTTGCGCGAAGCTCATCGCAGTAGGTGACTGCCGCTTTCAGGGGTGTTTTTGCGGGTCGCTCGATGACCTCACCCGTGAAAATATCAATATCGAAAAGTCCGACCTCGCCTACCTCGTTCTCCTTTTCGGGGGAGTCCTCCACCGCGGGGCAGACTATATACACCTGACCGCCCTCGCTTACCTGCTTTTCAATGAATTTATCAAGCCTTGCCCGATAAGATTCGTCAACGGCAAAGGTGTCCACCTTCTGCCGACCCGGGGGCATTTCGTCAAGTATCGACACGTCCAGGTCGCCGTAAAGGGTCAGGGCAAGGGTTCGGGGGATCGGTGTGGCCGACATAACAAGGTTATGCACGTGCTCACCTTTTTTTGTCAGCGCGTCCCGCTGATTTATGCCGAAACGGTGCTGTTCGTCGGTGATCACGATGCCCAGGTTCTCAAATCTTACCGCATCGGAAATGAGTGCGTGAGTGCCGATGACAACGTCTATCCTCTCGTCGCTCTCGCCCGAAATTGCTTGGTATATCTTCTTTTTGCGAGACTGCGGAGTTGAACCGGTCAGCAGAGCCACGTTGATGCCGAGCTTTCCGAAAAGCTCGGAAACGTCATCGTAGTGCTGATTTGCCAGGATCTCGGTGGGGGCCATAAGTGCGGCTCTGCGTCCGCTGCGGACCGCAAAAAGCATTGCAGCCATGGCACAGACGGTCTTTCCGCTTCCTACGTCGCCCACGATTATCCTCTGCATAGGGACGTCTGTTTTCATGTCCCGTTGAATTTCCTCAACGACACGTTTTTGTGCGCCCGTGAGATCGTATGGAAGAAGTGCGGCAAGTTCGTGTGCGTCGCCCTTTTCACATGCGGGCGCACCGCGCCGGCGTTCGGTTTTTTTCTTTGAAAGCAGGGACAGAGCGAAATCAAAAAACTCGCCGTAGATTAGTCTGCGCTTTGCCGCCGCAAGACTGCGGTAATCAGCGGGGAAATGTATATTTTTCTGTGCAAATGCCAGGGTTGGGAGCTTGTTTTTGACGAGATATTCGGAGGGAATGGGGTCCTCCTGTCCGATGCTTGCCCGTCGAAGAGCTTCTTGCACGTAGCCTGTTACGGCCTTTTGGGATAGTCCCTCGCAGAGAGGGTAGACAGAAACGAACGGAGGCAGTTTTTCGGGGTGCTGTTCGTCGTAGCGTTCCGCGGCAGGAGAGGACAGCTCGAATTTTTTGCCTTTCTTCTCCACCTTGCCAAAGAAGCGGTAGGTCGCGCCAAGCTCGAAGAAGCTTTTTAGATAATCCTGATTAAAAAATGTTATTTCCGCCACGCCCGATTCGTCATAGGCTCGGAATTTAAGCAGGTTCATGCCGCGCTTGATCCGTGCCACTTTCGGCTCGGTGCCGACGGTCAGCAGGGTCGCCTGCTTTTCGCCGTAAATGCAATTTTCAAGGAGCTTTACGTCTCCTCGGTGCTCGTATGCGCGGGGATAGTGCAAAAGCAGGTCGTTTACCTTTTCGATACCCAGCTTCGCAAGTGCCGCCGCGCGGACTTTTCCAACTCCTGAGATATCTGTGACGGGAGCGTTGAGAGAATTATCGTTTTTTATTTCCATATGTTCCCGTCCTTTCGTGTGGTTTTCACCGCCAATAGCATAAAATTTTGGTCAAGCTTTTTCACAGCAACTTTAGTTGCCAAAGAAAAAGCGGGTATTCGGTTTCCGTGAGCCTTCAAAAACGATGTTGTTCAGACATCGTTTTTGCAAGCTTAGTTTGGGGGGTCCAGGCCCCTTTTCAAAGGGGCTTGGTGGGGGATCCTTTTTAAAAGGTGGTTAGAATCTTACCTTCGTTTCTGTGGTTGCCGCGGCGTTGTAGAATCGGCAGATCTTGAGGAACTTTTCGGTTGCCTCAAAGTAAACGGCGATTTTTTTGCCGTCCGATTCCGAAAGCAGGAAATATCCGTCCTCGGCACCGTCAAAGGAACGGCAATCTATCGTTTTTTCGGGCGCGAAGCGGTCGATGAGGTGGGTGTATTTATCGTTTGCGGGAGCGATGGTAACGCAGTCCTTTATTTTGACCTCGCAGAGCTTTTTTCTTGAGCGGTTTCCGTAAATCGCCGCAAAGGTCACGGAGCCGGACACTACGCTATATTCAAATTCCACCTGCACGTATCTCCACGTGAAGAAGATCGCCATCCAAAGGGTCACGGGGCAAAGTGCCAGCAGAGGGAACATCTTGGTTGCAAAGCCGAAGATAAGCCATGCTATGACAAAAAGGATATAAAAGAGAATAAGTCCCACCTTGCGCAGTACCTTTGCGCCTTTCAATTTTTGATCTACCACGTATTCGTAAGTGTTAAATTCGTTCACAACAGTCTCCAAAGATATAAATATTCATTATATTTTATCATATATAAGAGACTTTTTCAAGTGGATTTGGACAAATTTACGCTTTACCCCTTGAAATTTTTGTATTTGTAGTGTAAAATAAGCGCTGAATACTTTATTGAGAGGTTGCAAATTATGAAAGCAGTAATAACCGTAACGGGTAAAGATGCAATGGGCATCATTGCCAAGGTCAGCGCGGAGTGCGCGGACAAGGGCGCAAACATCGTGGAGATCACCCAGAGCGTTCTCAGCGAATATTTCGCTATGATCATGATCGCTGACATCGACAGTCTGAAAATCCCCTTCTCGGATTTCGTCGACAGCTTGGACGAGATCGGCAAGTCTGCGGGACTGGTGATAAACACCATGCACGAGGACATCTTCAGCACCATGCACCACGTTTGATGAGGTGAAACAGAAAAATGCTTAACGTATCCGATATTCTTGAAACAATAAATATGATACGGGAGGAAAACCTGGATATCCGAACCATAACCATGGGCATTTCCCTCCTTGACTGCGTGTCGGACGACGAGAACGTCCTGTGCGACCGCATTTATGACAAAATAACGAAAAGCGCGGAAAATCTCGTTTCCGTGGGCTGCGATATCGAAAAACAGTACGGCGTGCCGATCGTGAATAAGCGCGTTTCGGTAACTCCCGTTTCCTTGGTTGGCGGCAGGATCTCCTCCGATGGCTACGTGAAGGTGGCAAAGGCGCTTCAGAGGGCCGCGGAGACTCTTGGCATCAACTTTATCGGAGGCTTTTCCGCCCTTGTTCATAAGGGAATGACACCCGCTGACAGAAATCTGATCAATGCCATTCCTCAGGCTCTTTGCGAGACCGAGCTTGTATGCTCTTCGGTAAACGTGGCATCTACCAAGGCGGGTATCAACATGGACGCCATTTCTGTCATGGGCGACGTTATAAAGGAGACTGCTTACATAACGAGAGACCGCGGCTCCATCGGCTGTGCCAAGCTTGTGGTGTTTGCAAACGCCGCCGAGGACAATCCTTTTATGGCAGGCGCATTCCATGGCGTAGGCGAGCCTGACAGAGTTATAAACGTGGGCGTTTCCGGCCCCGGCGTTGTCAGCTCCGCTATTGCAAGAGCCGGCGACTGCGACCTTTCCGAGCTTGCGGACATTATCAAAAAGACGGCTTTCAAGATCACCCGTGTAGGTCAGCTTGTGGCACACGAGGCGGCGAGCCGTCTGAATACTCCTTTCGGCATAATCGACCTTTCCTTGGCGCCCACGCCTGCCGTGGGTGACTCGGTGGCGCACATTCTCGAGAACATGGGTCTTGAGATCTGCGGAACTCACGGAACAACTGCGGCGCTTGCAATGCTCAATGACGCGGTGAAGAAGGGCGGCGTTATGGCGTCCTCTCACGTGGGCGGACTTTCGGGCGCGTTTATTCCCGTTTCCGAGGACGCGGGCATGATAAATGCAGTTCAGCAGGGCGCGCTTTCTATCGAAAAGCTTGAGGCCATGACCGCCGTTTGCTCGGTTGGTCTTGACATGATAGCGATTCCCGGTGACACCTCAAAGGACGTTATCTGCGGTATTATCGCGGATGAAATTTCCATTGGTGTAGCAAACACGAAGACCACCGCAGTGCGTGTTATTCCCGCATACGGCAAGACGGTGGGCGACGACGTGAACTTTGGCGGACTTCTGGGTCACGCTCCCGTGATCGCGCTCCGCGATGCTTCCCCCGCCAAATTTATTGCCCGCGGCGGACGTATCCCCGCGCCTATCCACAGCTTGAAAAACTGATTGCCTTCCCTTTGGAAGGGGTTGGGATTCAAACCGATATATCATAAAACGAAACCAAACGGCGCATATAGTCTGAGCTTCGAATTTCTCGGACTATATGCGCCGTTTTCACGTCGTTTTTGTTTTTAAAAAGAATTATTTTGCCATTTCAAGGGAAAGATCGTAGAGCTTCTTGATGTTAGCGGAACGGATAGCGCAGGTCGCTTTCATAGAACCGATCTCCTCGGGTGTAAAGCGGTCAAGGTCACCATCCTTCAAGGTGTTCTTGTACATACGGTCAAGTACCAGCGCATAGTTGATGTCAACAGGTACGATCTGAGAGTTGATCTCGCAGATGACCTTGTTGCTCTCACCTGCAAGCAGGAGCTTTACTGCCATGTCACCCATTCTGGAAGCCGCCAGACGGTCGCGGAGGGTAGGCTTGCCGCCGCGAACGATATAACCGAGACGGTCAAACTTTGTCTCAATTCCCGTTCTCTCCTCGATGATCTTAACAAGCGACTCGGAGAAATGTGTTCCGTCGGGATTGAAAACGCCCTCGGCAACAACTATAATATGGCTTCTCTTGCCGTTTTCTTTCATCTTCAGGATCTTTTCGATGCAGGCCTCAAGATCAAACTTGATCTCGGGGATAACAACAGCCGTCGCGCCTGCGGCAATACCGACGTTCAGAGCGATCTGACCGCAGTTACGACCCATAACCTCAACTACCATGCAGCGAGCGTGAGACTCGATGGTGTCGTGGATACAGTCGATAGCGTTGAGCGCTGTGTTCATAGCGGTGTCAAAGCCTACCGCATAGTCGGTAGCCGTAATATCGTTGTCGATAGTACCCGTTACGCCGATGGTGGGGATACCGTGATTTGTAAGATCGGTAGCACCGCGAAAAGTTCCGTCGCCGCCTATGGCAACGATAGCGTCGATCTCGTTCTTTTTGCAGGTCTCAATAGCCTTTGCGATACCCTCGGGGGTCTTGAACTCGGGGCAACGGTCGGTGAACAGGAAGGAACCGCCTGTGTAAACGATATTTGAAACGCTTCGAGCGGAAAGCTCGATGAGCTCGTTGTGGATAAGTCCGCTGTAACCGCCCTTGATACCAACGACCTCAAGTCCGTCGTCGATCGCGGAGCGCGCGATAGCGCGGATGGCCGCATTCATGCCGGGAGCGTCGCCGCCCGATGTGAGAACTCCTATTTTTCTGAATTTCTTTGCCATAATATACTCCATTCCGCCGCCACGTGGACGGCAAGGTTAATTACAATATGCAGGATCGTTAACAATTACACAATCCTGAATTTTAATTTTACATCATATTAAAGGAAAAATCAAGAGGATTTTCCAATTTCTCATGTAAAATCCTTGATTTTTCATACTTTTCGGGGATTTTTGCTCAGTTCTGTCCTCAAACGTGACCAAATAAGCCGAGAAAAAAGAACCGCGCCCACACATTTGATGGCGTCAAAGGGCAGAAAAGGCAGAACGCAGATGCTCAGCAGTTCACCCGAAAAAGGAACGTTTGACGAAACAGCGAACCAAACCGTACCCATAATATACCCAAAGATCACCGACAAAAAACAGCCTGTCAACGAGAGCAAAAATCCCTGTCGGCGGCTTCGTCCCAAGGTGGAAAATGCCCCCGAAAGCGCCGCTGACGGAATGTATGAAAGAACAAAACCTCCCGTAGGCGAGAGAATATGTCCGATCCCACTCATGCCGCCTCCAAAAACGGGTAATCCGATGACGCCCGCCGCAACAAAGACCGCCGCTGATACCGTGCCTCGCACACCGCCCAACACGCACGCCGCCGTCATCACCGCGAAATTGCACAGTGAAAGGGGAACGGAGCCGATCGGCAGGGTAAAGGGCGAAACGACGCATAAGACTGCCGCAAAAAGCGAGCACAGGACAATATCCCGAACGGAGAAAGATCTTCCCGCCATTATTTTTTCTCTCCGCTCTGACGCCACCGACTGGGACTTACTCCCGTCACCTTTTTGAAAGCGCGAGAGAAAACGAAGGGATCATCGTATCCCAGAGAAAAAGCTATATACTGGACGTTTTCGGCAGTTGAAGAAAGAAAATATTTGGCTTTTTCCATCTTTCTGTTCAGAATATACTGCTGTGGACTGTACCCAAGCTCACGCTTGAAAATACTGCAAAGGTAACTGCGGTCGATGCCGATCTCATCTGCCAAGGCAGACACGGAAAGCGCCTTGTGCAGTCGCTTGTCGATAAGAGCCATGGCGCGCTCCACGTTTTCGGACGGCCGCTTTTGCGAGATTTCGGGGCGGTCCGCTCCCCGTTCAAGGCAACGCAGAAAAAGATAGCACCGTCCCACCGCCGACAAAGTTGCCGTCACATCCTCCGACATATCCTCAAAGATGTTTTTTGCAAGTTCGTAAAGCTCTGCGGTGAACTTTCCGACAGGATTTTCCGCTGAAATTCCCAATCGTTCAAAAAAGGGCGCCAGAATATCTCCCTTCATACCGACCCAGGTGTATTGCCACGGATCGGCGGCATCAGCTTCATAATAGTTGAGAGTGTCGGGCGGAATGAAGAAAAATTCCCCGGCGCTGACAGTATAGGTCTTGCCGAGAATGGTAAAACAGCCCTTTCCGCCGGTCACCAAATGCAATATGTAGTGATCTCTTACTGCAGGGCCGTAGGAATGGGACGGCGCGCAGTTCTGGTATCCGCAGTTGTTCGGAAACAGGTCGCGGCAGAAAAGCCCTGCCTTGTTTGAAACGTATGAGTGCATATCTCCTCCGATGTTATGTAGTATGTCCGCATTTTACCACACATTTTGCAATGCGTCAAGACCGAGGGGGCAAAATTACCAGAAATTTAGGGATACACAAAAATCGACTTTCGGTCTATAATGTTAAGGAGGAAAGGAGTTCTCTTTTTGATATGGAACTTATACAGATAAGCGAGAACAAGCTGAAGATAATGCTGAGCGAGACCGACATGATAAAATACGCCCTTGACGGCGAGAGTGCCGATTATTCAAAGGACGAAACGCGGCGCGCCTTTCGCCATATGCTGTCACGGGTTCGCCAGATGAGCGGATTTGACACAAGAGGTGAGAGGATCTTCGTGCAGATGTACCCGTCAAAGGGCGGAGGCTGCGAGGTGTTCGTTACAAAGCTGGGCGACAGGAAAGGAGAGTATTTTGAGGTGGACACCCTGTCAAGAACTGACGTGAAAAAGCAGACGGGGAACGCATACGGCTTTAACAGCCTTGAAAATATGCTGGCAGTCTGCAGATACCTTTATAACTGTCGGTCGGACTGCCGTCACGAGGGCAAGGCTTTTCGGGACGACCGCGGCAACTATTATCTTGCCTTGCCCGCGGGCTGCGATTTTGCCCACGGAGAGGAATTTTCAAAGCAGATCAGTCCTGCTCGGCTCGACGCGTACATAAAGGAGCATGGCCGCTGCCTGATCGAAAGCGGAGCGGTGGAAATTCTGGGGCAACTTTGACCAAAATCCTTGACATACATCGCTTACCGTGGTAAAATTTAGAAAACAAAACCACCTACGAGAGGATTTTTGAAAATGAAAAAGTACGATCTGATAGTAGTCGGCGGCGGTCTTACGGGTGTTGCCGCATCGGTCTGTGCCGCAAGAGAGGGCATGAGCGTTCTTCTCTGCGAGCAGAGCGGCGCGCTGGGCGGTGCTATGGCCAACTGCCTTGTTATGCCTTTTATGCCCTATTTTGAGAAGAACCCCGAAACGGGCGAGAGAAAAAAACTGTCTGACGGATTTTTCACAGAGCTTCGCGCACGTTACGAAAAACTCGCTCCGAGTCTTGACGCCAAGGTGTTCAAGAATCCCGAGCTTTATTTTAATCAGGAGATATTCAAGCTGGTCTTTGATGAAATGGTGAGCGAAAGCGGTGCAGAGGTACTTTTCCATGCAAAGCTTTGCGGAGCAGAGACCGACGGCAGAAGGGTCACTGCCGCGCGTTTTGCCACAACGGCAGGCATTATCGAGCTTGAGGCAGACTATTTTATTGACGCCAGCGGAGACGGAAACCTTATGGCTCTTTCGGGCTGTGAATTCAATCTCGGCCGTGAGACCGACCACCTCTGTCAGCCTATGACGCTTTGCTTCCGTATGTCGGGCGTTGACGTGGAAGAATTCTGGCGTGTGAAACCTCAGATCAATGAAAAATACAAAGCGCTTAAAGCTGCGGGCAAAATAAAGAACCCCCGCGAGGACGTTCTGTGCTTCAACTGGCTTGACGGATATATTCATTTCAACACCACCCGAATCATAAAGCTCGATCCCACCAATCCCTTTGACGTATCAAAGGCAGAGATCGAGGCAAGAAAGCAGATAGCCGAGGTCGTTGCGTTCCTCAGAAACAATTTTGAGTGCTGTAAAAACGCATCGATTTCTTCTATCGCCGCCGACATCGGAGTGCGTGAGAGCCGCAAGCTCATAGGTGAGCACGTGCTGAGTGCCGATGATCTTATTGCTTGTAAAAAATTCGACGACGCGATCGCTTACGGAAACTACGATATCGATATTCACAATCCCGAGGGCGCGGGAACGAGCCACCATTTCTTTAAGTACGGGGAAGTGTACACGATCCCTTACCGCGCGCTTATTCCCAAGGAATATGACAATATGCTGGTGGCAGGCCGCTGTATCTCAACAACTCACGAGGCGCAGGCATCTATCCGCATAATGCCTATCTGTTGCTGTACGGGTGAAGCCGCAGGCCGCGCTATGGCACTGGCGAAGAGGGGCAACACGGGCACACGCGAAATACCCATTGCAGAACTTCAAAAACAGCTGGGACTATACCCCCCCAACCCCCTTTAAAAAGGGTGTTGGATCCCCCAAACTAAACTCGGGAAAAAGATGTCTGAACAACATCTTTTTTGGTGAAGATTGAGGAAAAGGGTTTGAATCACTTAACAAAACCACAACGAAAAAGATGTCTGAACAACATCTTTTTTGGTGGAGATTGAGGAAAAAGGGTTGGATCACTAAATAATACAACGAAAACGACGGCAAACGGCGCATACAGTCCGAGAAAAATAAAGCTCGAATTGCGCCGCATTAAAATGATCCTCGTTGCCATCAAGGCAACGAGGATCATTTTATAAAGTCATGTGCAGACCGAAGCACCGTCGTTTTCCTTTTGTTTTGTAGAGAAAAGTAAAATGAAATTTTATTTACAGACATTCGGGGGGATATTGTAAAACCTTTCCATTCACGCAGTGAAAAGATCACGACCCATTCAAACACACAAATTTTCCTCGGTCACGTCGTCAAAAACGTGCATTGCCTGACCGCCAAAGGTAACGGCGATCTCACTGCCCGCGTCAAATAAATGACGTTCCTCCTGACTTAGTGCAAGGGTGGGTATCCTCACAACAACGTCTGTACCGTCGGACGTCACCGTGTGCAGATGAAACTCGCTTCCCATCATCTCGTTTACCTCGATCCGGGCGCGGAAAGCGTAAGGTCTTTCACCTTCCACGGCGGTAATGTGCTCGGGACGCACGCCTAAGATCACCGACCTGCTCTGAACCCCCTTTTGCGCTAAGATCTCCGCCTTTCGCTGTCCTACCTCCATTTTCGCGCCGAAGGGAACAACGAAATACCGATCCCCCTCTTTTTTCAGAGGACAGCGAATGAAATTCATTTGCGGAGCGCCGATAAATCCTGCCACAAACAGGTTTTTCGGCCGCTCAAAGACCTCCTCGGGGGTCCCGACCTGCTGAATGTAGCCGTCACGCATTATAACTATGCGGTCTCCCAATGTCATCGCCTCGGTCTGGTCGTGGGTCACGTAAATAAAGGTGGAATTTATCCTTTTTCGCAGAAGAATGATCTCTGCGCGCATTTGATTTCGCAATTTCGCATCGAGATTGGAGAGCGGCTCGTCCATAAGAAACACCTTGGAATCACGCACCATGGCGCGTCCGATCGCCACCCTCTGACGCTGACCGCCCGACAAAGCTTTCGGCTTTCTTGTCAGATATTCGGTGATTCCAAGTACAGCCGCCGCCTCGGTTACTCTGCGGTATACCTCCTCGTGAGGCAATTTCCGCAGTCGCAGGGAGAAAGCCATGTTTTCAAATACGGTCAGGTGCGGGTAAAGCGCATAATTCTGAAAGACCATGGCAATATCCCGATCCCGAGGCTCCAGATCGTTCACTACCTGCCCGTCTATCTCTATCGTCCCCGAGGAAATGTCCTCAAGTCCCGCGATCATTCGCAGAGTGGTAGACTTTCCGCAACCCGACGGGCCTACGAATACCACAAACTCCCGATCTCCCACCTCAAGAGAAAAATCCTTTACCACGGTTATATTTTTGTCGAACGTCTTTGTTACGTTTGTTAGCTTGACTGTTGCCATTCTGAGAAAAATGTCCTTCCTTTTCGATTAGCCTTTAACGGCGCCGCCCGTGACCCCTTCAACGTAGTATTTTTGGAGAAGCAAAAACAGTAAGGTGACGGGGACTGCCACGCATACCCCGCCCGCGCAAAAGGCGGTGAAATGGCTGCTTATCATGTCCTTTTGAAGCCAGGAGTAAAGTCCCACCGCCACGTTGTACCCCGAAGGCTCACCGAATGCGATGTAAGAGGCGAAAATGTAGTCGGTGAAGGGTGCCATGAAGGCGGTGAGCAGGGTGTAGATTATGATCGGCTTTGAAAGCGGCATGGTCACCCGCCAAAATATCTGGGCTTTGGTTGCGCCGTCCACCCGTGCCGCCTCGTCCAGGGAGCGGGGGATAGTGTCAAGAAAGCCCTTTGCCACGTAATATCCCATACCCGACGACGCTACGTACACGAGTATCAGTCCCGGCACTGCGCCCGACTGGGTCATGCCCGCGCTTTTGAGCACGTAATAAAGGATTATCATGGTCAGAAATCCGGGGAACATTCCCAGAACCAAAACAGCGTTCATCAAAAAACGCCGTCCCTTGAAGCGCAGTCGTGACAGTCCGTAGCCTGTGAGCATGACCATGGCGGTCTGAAGCAATGCGCTTGCCAGAGCTATTATGAGGGTGTTGCCGTACCACACGGGAAAGGAGGTCTCGCGGAAAAGGTAAACGTAGTTTTTAAGACCCCATATCCGCGGCAAAATATAACCCGACATTCCGCTGTACGGCTCGGCGCGCAGGGATTGGAGGAGGATAAGCACGAAGGGAATGAGCCATAGTATGCAAATGATTATAAGAAGTGCATATATAGCGGCGTTTGCCGCTCTTTTTTTCGTTTTTGCCGAACCCATTTACTGAAATTCCTCCTCGCTTTTGATAGATGGCATCAGGTTGTAGACGATAAGTGAAATTACGGCCACCACCAAAAAGACCATGATTCCGATAACGGCTGCTCTCTTGTAGTCGTTGTTCGTGACGGTCAGGCGGTAAAGCCATGTAATGAGCAGATCGGTCTTACCCGCACCTGCGTATGGCTGAGTGTAGGGCGCGCCGCCTGTCAGCAGATATATGACGTTGAAATTATTCATGTTCCCGATGAAATTGGTGAGCAGATAAGGTCCCGTGACGAAAAGCATATAGGGCAGAGTGATCTTAACGTACTGCTGAAAGGGTCTGGCACCGTCGATCCTTGCCGATTCGTAAAGATCGGCGGGAATGTTCATCAGCACCCCTGTGGTGATCAGCATCTGGTAGGGTATTCCCACCCAGATGTTCACCAAGATCACCATCACCCGCGCCAGAGTTGCGTCCGTCCAGAATGGGATCGCCTGCTTTATCCACCCTGCTTCAAGGAGGAAGCGGTTTATCAGGCCCTCGTCGGCAAAGAGCTTTGAAACGTAAAGCAGAGAGATAAATTGCGGAACGGCGATGGTAAGGACGAGAATAGTTCTCCACAGCTTTTTGAGCCGTATCCCCTTTTTGTTGATCATCATGGCAACGAGCATGCCCAGAAAGTAGTTTGAAAAGGTAGCAAAGAACGCCCAAATGAGGGTCCAGGTCAGAATTTCCCCAAAGGTTGCGGAAAAGGCTCTTGACCCGCCCTCACTCGTCCAGGTGAAGATCTGATTGAAATTGTCAAGTCCCACCCAATGAAAGAGATTTGAGGGTGGTGTGTGGTTCGCGTCGTAGTTGGTGAATGCCACCATGACCATGATTATAATGGGGATCACCGTGAAAAAGAGGATCCCGAGAGTCGGAAGCGCAAGAACGGTTTTGTGGAACTGGCTGTCGAGGGCGGCGCGCAGGTCGTCTTTTGCCCGTTTTGGCCGTTTACCTTGTGCCAGAAGCTCTTGGGAAAGTTTGCTTTGGCGCACGTTGACTCTCCATGTATAGAGAAAACAGAGGACAAACAGCAATGACAGGACACCGTATATCATTATCTGCAGATTATTGTCTCCGTAAACGGTTACGTTTTCACTATATTCCACGCCGCCGATGACAATAGGGTTTCCCGGCACGACCTTGGTTGTCTCAAGTCCGCGAAAAGACAGTTTCGCTATCCACCGCCAGCCCCAGAGGGCGGTGTAGAGAATGAAAACGATCTGAAAGGCAAGAAACAGGATCCCGCGCAAAATCTGACCGCGGGCAAGAGAAGAAAATCCCATGATAAAGAAGGAGGTCCGGGTGATTTTATCGCCGTTTTTATAGGTGTCGATGACGTCGCGGGTCTCGCGGACAAAATAAAGCGCGATTCCACGGAAAAATCCCCCGATTGCGAGAAGAAGCTCCAAAAGTCCTTTCGGGATCGCTCGCAGAAAGAGATAAAATTTATGAAAGAACCGACGGGGCGCGCTGTATTTTAAATATTCAAGTGAATTTGATGTACTTTGGTTTTTCATTTTTTATCCTTTCGTTTTGGTATGCGATGAAATTTTCGGTTGGACGTGTTTGCGGAGATGGTGTAGAACGGTGGTCGTTCGTCTACATCATATTCGGTAGGGGTCGGCGCCTCGACGACCCGCAAAAACGAATGATTACAGAATTCTTCCCATAATGTGACGAATTAACGACCACAATGTAGGGGCGACCATAAACGAGCAAGCTCGCCGTCGTCCGTTCGTCTTTGAATGAAATTTCGATCTCCTTTTCATTGTAAATGAAAAGGAGAAAGGTGGGGTTTGAGGAATCGGTTTTGTTTTTGAGGATTCATTTGCGTTTGGATTTTTTGTCTCATTTCTCTTGTTTCTTCTTTCGCAAAAGAAGAAACAAGAGAAACCAGACAGAAAGAGAAGAAAGGCGCGCCGTTTCGCTACCCATCGGAGAAGGCTAAGAATCTGTATACTTAGCAATAAGCTCTTCCAGTCCTTTTGGAACAAATTCAGGATAACAAAACGCAAGGTAGTCGCACTCGTCACAACAACATACAAAGCCCTGCTCTCCGTTGCCAAGACAAACGGTAGGCTCTCCGGGCGTAAGCTCTACACCGGTTATATCTATTACCTTTTCTGGAATGTCTTCTCTCATAATATATCCTCCTGTCAGCAAATGAAAAAGGTGCGCAGCCGAAGCCACGCACCGAAAAACGTAGCTCCATGCTGCGACGCAAACTTTTTTACACTACCATATAACACGGAAAAGCATACAAAAAGGGAGCATACATTTTTGCCAAAAGGAAAAAGGTATACTTACCCCATGTTAACCATGATAGTGTTACGTTATTCAGTTTACGTCGCAAGGATATTATAACACACTCTCGTTAAATTGTAAATACTTTTCGTAAATTTGTAAAAACACGTCCTCCCAAAGAACAAATCAAGAATACGGCATACCTCTCATTTGAGATATGCCGTATTCTTGCAAAACTGTCGTTTTTATTTTATTTCTTATTGCCGTGAATCATCGTCCCGATCAGAAACTTCGGCAGCTTCATCATTCGTCCGATGCGCTTGGGGTCGCAAATAAGCCGATAAAACCATTCAAGATTCAGCTTGATAAATAATTTCGGAGCGCGCTTTACGTTGCCCGAGTAAACGTCGAGACTGCCGCCAAGAGCCAAACAGACTTTTGCGCTCGTCAGCTTCGGGCCGTTTTCCTTGATCCATTTTTCCTGTGCGGGAACGCCGAGACAAACGAAAAGCAGATCGGGACGGGCGGCGTTGATCTTTTCGATGACCGCCTCGTTTTCCTCACCCTCTTTTTTGAAATATCCGTCGGCAGTTCCGCAAAATTCAAGCCCGGGATACTGCTCGGCCTTTCTTTTTGCCGCTTCCTCCGCCACTCCCGGCTTGCCGCCCAGGAAAAATACCTTGTATCCCATTTTTGCACAGTGTTCAAGGGCGCGTTCACCGATCTCAATGCCGGGAATGCGGGCTTTCAATGGCGTTTTCAGTATCTTTGCCGCCTTTATGACCCCGATCCCGTCGGGGACTACCATAGAGGCGGAATTTATTACGTCGTAATATTCGTTTTGTTCAATGCAAAGCTGAACTATCTCGGGGTTGGGCGTGTAGACCGAGAAGACTTTTCCCTCTGTCTTATCACTTGCCAAAGCCTCGTTTACACAGTCCGAAGCCTCATAGGGCGTGACGTTATCAAAATACACCCCTCGAATATTTATCTTTTCAAATTCCATTGTGAACTCTCCTCTATCTTGTGAGCTTCTTGACCCATTTTCCGTAGTTTACCATAATAAACGCGGGAATACACTTAAATAGCTGATCCGAATTGAGGCAGAAGACTACCACTTCGGGTCGGGCGTCCAAAACGAACGCCGCCAGCATCGAAACGGGCAAAACTATGCACCAGATGCTTACGATGTCCTGGATCATCGTGTAAAGGGTCTGTCCGCCGCCCTTGATTATGCCTACGTTGCAGGGCATCTGATATGCCATTCCCACAAAGGCGATGCTGAGTATCATAAGAAAATGGTCTGCCAGCCTGTATGTAGCGGGATCAAAGCCGCGGTAAAGGGACAGGACGGGTATGCGGATAAAGAAAAGCAGAACACCGCCGCAGACACCCACCGCCACAAAGAGCCGCTGGAGCTTGTTTACGTAAGCTCTGAGGCGAACAAGATCTCCTTCTCCTATGGTCTGTGCGATCACGACACCGGTTGCCGAAGCCGCGCCGATGGCAAAGGATTTTACCATCATGTAAAGATTCGATGCCGCACTGTTTGCCGCAATGGCAATATCCGACATATGACCGAGGATAGCGGTCTGCGCCGCGGTGCTGAAGCCCCAAAGAGTGCTTGTAATGAGGGACGGTGCCAAAACTCTGAAATAGTCCCGCCGCAAAATACGGTTTTGTGCCAGATAGTCGCGGGGACGGATCGAAATGAGCTTGTCATGCTTGAAAACGTAGAACAAAAGCACCACAAGCTCTGCCGCGCGGGCAATAAGAGTACCTATCGCCGCACCCTGTACTCCAAGTCTCGGGAATCCGAATTTTCCGTAGATGAGCACGTAGTTGACAGAGCAGTTGATCACAAGAGCCATGACCGAAAGCTGAAGCGCTATCTTCACTTTTGAAGCGGCGCGCAGAGTGGAGAGCAGAACCATTGAGAGGGCGAACATCAGATACGTATATTTGACGATGTCAAGATATTTTGCGCCTTCCTTTATAATTGCCCGGGAGTCGGTGAAAACGCCCAGGATCTCGTGAGGGAAGAAGCTGACCGCCGCGAAAAGGACAATCGCTACCGCCGCCGAGGATTGCATGGCAACAGCGGCGATGTCTTTAAATTCCTTCTTTCTTTTCTGTCCCAGATACTGACCGCCCACAATGACTATCCCATCGCCCAGAGCAATGAGTATCTGCTGGAAGATGAACTGTATCTGGTTCACCGCCGTGACCCCCGAAAGGGCGGTCTCGGAATACGCTCCCAGCATAATATTGTCCGCCAAATTTACGCTGAGGGTGATAATGTTCTGGATCGCCAAAATGAAAAACATTTTGAGAAAATTGCCGTAAAACTTTTTGTTATCCGTCATTTTCCGTCCTCCTCTGTCAGACGGCAGATGACCGCCTTTATCTGCTCTATGTCCGCAGATTCGTTTATGCGGCGGCGCGCCTCTGCCGCGCCGCGCACGTTTTTGATATACCAGGCAATATGCTTTTTTGCTTCCTGCCCCGCAATGAAATCGCCCTTGTAGAGCCTCATAAGCTCAAGATGCGAAAGAGCCGTTTTTATGCGCTCTTCAAGGGTTGGCGGCACAAATTCTTCTCCGCGGACCGCATTGGAAATCTCGGAGAAAAACCAAGGGTTTCCCAAAGCTCCGCGACCTATCATAACGCCGTCACAGCCCGTTATTTCAACCATTTTTTGCGCGTCCCGCGCCGTGCAGATATCGCCGTTTCCGATAACGGGGATCTTTACGGCTTTTTTCACGTCCGCTATGACCGACCAATCGGCTGAGGGTGCGTACATCTGCTGTCTTGTCCTTCCGTGAACGAACACCGCCGCGGCACCGTTTGCCTCGGCAATTTTTGCGATCTCGGGCGCATTTATGCTTTTTTCGTCCCAGCCTGCGCGGATCTTCACCGTCACGGGGATTTTTACGGCACCGCTGACCGCTTTCACTATCTCGCCCACCAATTTGGGGTCTCGCATCAGAGCCGAGCCTTCGCCGTTGCTCACTATCTTGTGGACGGGACAGCCCATGTTTATGTCTATCGAAACGGGGAGACCGTTCCCGGTGCGTCCTCTGTACCCGCCCGATTCAAGCAGAGCCGCCGCCTTTGCCATAAAGGACGGCTCCGAGCCGAATATCTGCACTGCCATCGGCTCTTCGTTCTTGTATACGTCCGCCAGCGGCGCGGTGCGGCTCTCCGAGTTTTTCTTTGACATCTGCTCGTAGCAAAGTGCCTTTGCGGAGACCATCTCGCTGACGGTCAATGCCGCGCCGTGCTTTCGGCAGATCTCTCTGAACGCCCGATCCGTGGCACCTGCCATTGGTGCCAGCACAAGGCCGTTTTCTATTTTTACTTCTCCCAGAGAGAAGCCGTTTATTTTCAATTTCTCGGTCATTTTGACTTCTCTCCTTTCGGTCACTCTCTCGTGACCGTTACGGTTTTTGTCTTGTCTCCGCTTTTCAGCAGGAGCTTGTTTTCGCCCATTGAAAGGGGGATCTGCACCTCAAAATCTCCGCTTTTGTCACGGCTGATCCTTTTGCCGTTCAGAGTAAAGGGCAGAGCGGGATCGGCGTGACCGCGCAGAGTATACACGTATGCAGTGGTGACAACCTCGGCCGAGCCCTCGATCTTTATCTGCGAATAGTCACAAACAGGGTCGGAATAGATGATTTCTTCCTTGAAGGCGTCCCGCGTCTCGTCCGAAAGCCCTTTTGTGTTTGCTTTCAGCGCACTGTAGCCGTAAAGGACGCTTCCGCGAAAAGAAAGAAGCTCGCGGGAAAGGCTTATCTGCTCGGTCAGCTCCCCTTCGGGGGATTCCCAGGTGTCGTAATTGTAGACTCCGTGGGCAATGAGCAAGTCAACTCCCGTACCGTCAAGGGCGGCGTTCCACCAATTTGCCAATTCCTCGTACGGCGCGGCGGAGGAGGATCTTTGCCAATAAAGCTGTGGCGCGATGTAGTCGACGTAGCCGCCCTTGACCCAGGACAGCGCGTCGCAGTAAAGGGACTTGTATGCCTCAAAGCCCTTTGTGGCACTTCCGCCGTTTTTACCGTCATCATTTTGCCAGATGCCAAAGGGCGAAATACCGAAAAGACAGGTGCTTTTCAGAGATTTTACAGTGTCGTAGCAAAGATTTACGAGCGCATTGATATTTTCACGTCGCCAGTCGTCAAGAGCTTTTCCGCCGCCGTATTTTGCAAAGGAGACCGAATCGTCAAAGACAGCGGTCTTGCCGTCCGCGCTTACGGGATAGGGATAGAAATAGTCGTCGAAAACGACGCCGTCAACCGCATAATTTTCCACGATTTCCGCCACTCCCTGCGCGATATACTCGCGCACAAAAGGGTTGCCTGCGTCAAAATAGAGCTTGCCGTCGCTGTATGGTATCACCCAATCGGGGTTTTTGCGGGCGGGGTGGTCTTCCGAAAGCTCGGTCACGTCGGTCTTGGGGTTGGACGCGCTTCCGTAGGTCACGCGCAGGGGATTTACCCATGCGTGGACGTTGATCTTTTCCTTTTTTGTTATGCCGATAAGATATTCAAGGCAGTCGAAGTTTTGCACCGCCTCCCCCTGCTTGCCGGAAACAAATTGGGACTGGGGGAAAAGCTCGGATCTGTAAAGAGCGTCGGCGCAGGGACGCACCTGAAAGAAAATGGTGTTCAGGTTGTTTTCTTTGCAGGTGGCAACAATATCCTCAAGCTCTTTTTTCAGCTTTTCGGCGGAAAGCCCCTGCTTTGATGGAAAATTGATGTTGCCCACGGTGGCGATCCACACCCCGCGCACCTCGCTATCGGGATTGAGAAGCCCGATGGCGTGAGGAATTTCGTTGTCGGGCGCGAGAGGGGTCACGCCGTCGCTTTTTTTCACGGTGTCAGAGCAGGACGAAAGAAAAAGCGCAAAAAGACACAAAAGCAGTGCAATAAAGCGTTTCATTTTCTCCCCTCCCCCGTGTAAAATTCTTCCCTTAATTTTAACACACATGATATAATTTGTCAATCATGAATAATCTTCCCGTCAATGCGTAAATAATACAGCAAAGGCATTGAAAGGACGGTAAAAAATATGAAAAAGGACAGAAAAATATTCACCATACTTACCTTGTCGGTCCTCTGCGCGCTTGTGCTTGGACTTTTTCCCGTTTCGGGCGAGGAAAAGGTGTACGACAGCGTCGTGCGGCTGCACGTTCTGGCAAATTCGGACAGCGAGGCAGACCAGGAGCTGAAATTGAAAGTGCGCGACCGAATAATCGAGGTGACAAAGGAGCTTTTTTCCCGAGCTCAGACAAGGGAGGACGCGGAAAGGATAGCGCGCTCCGCGTTGTCTTTCATTGAGCGCGAGGCCGAAACGGTAGTTGAAGAAAACGGATTTACTTACCCTGTTTCGGTCGAGCTTGGGCAGGAGGAATACCCCGAGCGTGACTACGAGGGGCTGAAATTCCCTGCGGGCGAGTACCTTTCCCTGCGCGTGATGATAGGGGACGCCGAGGGGCAGAATTGGTGGTGCGTGCTTTTTCCGCCCATTTGTCTGAGAGCCGCTTCGCGGAAGGGGGACGACACGGAAAAGGCGTTCGTTGAGGCAGGGCTTACGGGAGAGCAGTACAGAATAATCACCGAGAGCGACGAGGGACGGTACAAGGTGAAATTCAAGATCCTTGAAATACTAAAGGAGCTTTTTGGGTAAGACACAGTATAACGAAAACCCCGCCACTATGGCGGGGTTTTGTATAGGTTTTACCTATGAGCAGAAACAAATAAAAAGTCAGCGCAGAATGTTCTTGTGTAAAAGGCTCCCTCCGGGAGGGAGCTGTCACCGTAGGTGACTGAAGGAGAAGGCGTTGACATGAAGCCTGTTCAAACCTCACGTAACGCAGGCTCCTTCCGTCTTTTGCTACGCAAAATCCACCTCCCTCCCGGAGGGAGGCTTACGCCTCATTTTCTTTGTAAAAGAAAATGAGATTAAGATTTCATTTGCGGGTGCGCGGGAGGATGATATCCTCCCCTACCGGGACAGATGAAGACGTTTGCTCTCATGTTGTGGGGAGCAATACATAATTGCTCGTTTTTGCGGGCGACGGCGAGCTTGCTCGTTTATGGTCGCCCCTACATTGTGAAATTCAACGCAAAGCGGAAACCCGTAAGGCTCCCTCCGGGAGGTAGCGAAGCGGCGCGAGGGCGTTGAATGACTATGCGGTGTGGTGTCACGGAGGTTTATTATTTGATCTTTCTGCATTCAAGGTAATATCTCTTGTCGTGGGCGTGACCCATGGAGAAGGTTTTACGGGGCAGAGCGCCGTCGCAGAGTACTGTCTTGAAAAGCTGGCTCTTTTCCATGCCCGAGAAGATAAATCCGACAGCGTTTTCTCCTCGCGCCAGAGCTATGAGCGATTCCTCGCCGTGTATGTAGTCCACCTCCGCCTCGGGGTGGGCTTCTGTATAGCTGTCAAGGAAATTCTGCAGCGTTCCCACAGTCAACTGTGCCTCGGGGCGGGTGAATTCGTATTCGCTGTCAAAGATCTCGCTGAAGATCTGTACCTTTTGAGATGGTCCGTTGCCGTGCAAAAGCTCGGAATATTTCCTCAGCTCGTTTACCACGTCAACAGGGTCGACGTTGAACACAACCCGATAGATAGGTTCAAACTGCAATGCGTCGTCGTGGAGATTCACCATCTCGCAAAGGGCGTATCGTGCAAGAGACCCTCTCGCCGCCTCCTCGCCCAGCTTTTCTTTCAGCTCGGTGTAACAAGCCTTGGCGGTGGCAAGTGAGTGATTTCCGTCGCCTACCGCAAAAAGCAAAGGCGCAAAATCACCCTCACCGTAACGCTCTGTCATCTTTTCGGGGGTTATCAGAGCTGAAAGTGCCTCGTTTATTCTCTTCTGCTCACTCTCGGGCAGGAAAAATCCCTTTGCGTGACCGCCGCCGCACATAAGGTCGAAATCGTAAGCGATATCAAGCCGATCCTTCTTCTCTGTCAGCGGCTCGATTACGGTCTTTTCGGGGTCGTCGATAAGAAGCATAACGTGGGGAAGCTCGATGGGCGCGTCTCGGCGGATCTTTACACGGGGCGGAATGCGCGAGAGCACCGTCCCCTCGGTGGCGCGTATCAGCGAATCCGAGCCGCGATTAAAATCGTATTCTTCAAGGTCGATCATGCCCACGATTCCCCGTCTGATAATGCCGTCTCTCTGGGTTCTTTCAAGGAATATCATGCTGTCGGGGTGAGAAATGAGCACGTTTTTCAGATATTTTTCCATCTCGGCGTTGATCTTTGGAACTCGCTCCTCGGTCTGATCCAGATAGACCTCGGGCAGGATCATATTCAGCGTGGAGGGACTGTCCCCCGCCGCCTTTGCCGCGCCCTCCCAGTATTGGGGCTCGCTTGTGTACTGATCGCAGGCGACCACCGCCCAACGCACACCGTCTACTATCTTAAAATCAGGCAGAAGAATATCCGCCGCACTAAAATAATTTTTCACCGCAAAATCAAACCTTTCCTTCAGATTACTATGATTATATATCAGATCGGCAATTTTTTCAACAGAAACGGGCAAATTTTTATTTGGTGACTTGTAAAACTATTTTTTTTATGCTATACTTAAACCAAAAAAAGGAAAAAAGGAGATTTTTCAGAATGCCTCCGAGAATGTTTGAATACGAAAAGATCCCGAAGCCAAAGAGTTTTAGGGAAGTGCCGTCTTATCTGAAAAAGATCGTAAGCGGTTTTTTCTCCCGACTTGTCTACGTGTTCCGTCTCGTTCACGAAACGGGCAGATGGATATTTGCGGCGCTGACCGTCGTTACCATACTTCAGGGTATAGTTCCCGTGGTTTTGACCTACGTTTCAAAATACCTGCTCAACGCCTTGCAGACCATGCACGGAAAGGGCAGCGGAATCGAGGAATTTACCACCCTTGGTATTTCTTCGGACAATATTCTTTTCCTGCTTATTGCCATGTCGGTGCTGGGAATATTCAACACGGTCATATGGCAGGTATCGGGCGCGATCACAAAGATCGCCAGCGAGAGGGTGACCATGCAGGTTCGGATCCGCATTATGCAGAAGGCAAAGGAGACGGATATTGCCGCCTTCGACCTGCCCGCCTTCTACGAAAAGCTTGAAAACGCAAACCGCGAGGCGGGACACAGACCCTTGCAGATAATCCAGTCGATATTCGGCATAATCAGCACCTCCATAACCATGGTCTCTTTTGTTCTGGTGCTTGCAACGGCACCGGGAATGTGGTGGTCTGCGCTGATAATTATTGCCGTTTCCGTCCCCTCGGCCATAATCAGTCTTACATTCAGAAAAAAGAACTTTTTCTACATGCGCTTCCGTTCAAAGGAACGCCGCCAGATGAACTATTACAGCAACACCATGGTAAACAAGGACATGGCAAAGGAGCTGAGAATCTATGGGCTTGGTGACGTTCTGATAGATCGCTTCAAATCCATCTTCGAAATTTATTTTAAAGGTATTCGGAAGCTCATTTTGTCCGAGAGCGTCTGGCACGTGGCAATCTCCGTCATTTCCACCGCCACCCACGGCATCTTTTTTGCAATGCTTGCGTTTATGGTGTTCATGGGAAAAATTCTTATCGGTGACTATTCGCTCTATATAGGCGCCATAACAAGCATCGGAAACTCTGTATCAAATCTGATCTCGACCTCCGCGTCGGTCTACGAGGGAACGCTGTTTATTGATAACCTTATGTCCTTTATGAACGAAAAGCCCACAGTCGTTCCGAGTGTCAAAGTCCCCGAGAGAGTAAAGCACGGCGGACCTCATTCCATCGAATTTTGCAACGTCAGCTTTTCCTATCCCGGATCGGACAAGGCTGTGTTGCAGAATATCAATCTGAAGTTCAATCCCGGCGAGACGGTGGTTCTCGTGGGCCTTAACGGCGCGGGAAAGACCACGCTAATAAAGCTCCTGACCCGACTTTACGACCCCACCGAGGGCGTCATATTGCTTGACGGCAAGGATCTTCGCTCTTACGCCGTAGAGGACGTTTACAAGACCTTTGGCATCATCTTCCAGGATTTCGGAAAGTACGCCTTTACGGTTGAGGAGAACATCAGATTCGGAGACGTGACAAAGAAGGCAGAGGAGGGTGACGTCAGGAGAGCGGCCGCTCTGGGCGACGCGGACGGATTTATTTCCGACCTGCCCGACGGCTACGATACCCCTCTCATGCGTCATTTTGAGGAGAACGGCACCGAGCTTTCCATCGGTCAATGGCAAAAGCTGGCTATTGCCCGTGCCTTTTACAGCGATCACGACATTCTGATCCTGGACGAGCCTACGGCATCTCTTGACCCCATGGCAGAGCAGGAGATCTACACTCAGTTCGATATGCTCCGCCAAAACAAGACCTCCATTTTCGTTTCTCACCGTCTTTCAAGCGCGACTATCGCTTCGAAGATCGTGGTGCTTGAGTACGGAAAGGTCATCGAGGAGGGAACTCACGCTCAGCTGATGGCATCGCAGGGTAAATACTTTGAGCTTTTCTCAACTCAGGCAAAGAGATATATCGAAAGCCAAAACGAGGAATGATAAAATCAACCCCTCTTTTTCATTACACAACAAATCACCGCGGCAAATGCCGCGGTGATTTGTTGTTATTTATTCGCCTCTGAGCTTTTTGCCAAGCTGACGGAGAATGTCAACCGAGGGTGCGGGGATCCTTCCCAGATGGTCGGGACCTACGTTGAGCAGATAGTTGATACCTCTTGCGTTGAGAGATTCCTTGATCTCAAAAAGTCTGTTCGCATCCTTCCATTCCTGGTCAAAGGACTTATAGCCCCAGGTCTTGTTGAGCGTTGCGGGACATTCAAAGAGGGTCATAGAGGTCTCCTCGCTCGTGTCGAACAGGATCCTGTTGTCGCCCGTGGAGCGGTAGTCGCCCAGACCGTTTCCAATTCTGGAGTTTACCAAGGCATTGGGCTGGTACTTCTTTATCAGATCGTAAAGTTCTTGGCTCTGTGCAGGGGTGATCGCGCGGGGCGTGTCACACCAGATCAGGCAAAGCTCGCCGTACTTTGTAAGGATCTCGGTCATCTGCGTCTTGATCTTTGTCTCAAAGAGACGGCTGTAATCCTTTTCCTCCTTGCAGGGCCAGTCCCACTCGTTGGACCAGGGCATATCGTCGTGATTGCGCCAAGGGGTATCGTATCCGCCGCCGTCCTTTTCGTGCCAGTCAAGGTCCTGGGAATAGTAAAGACCCAGCTTCATACCGTGCTTCTGACAAGCCTCGGCAAGCTCTGCGATAATATCGCGGCCAAAGGGAGAGCCTTTTACGCAGTTGTAATCGTCGTATGCGCTGTCAAAGAGCGCAAAGCCCTCGTGGTGCTTACTTGTTACCACCATATACTGCATTCCCGCGTCCTGAGCGACCTTTACCCATTCTTCTGCGTTAAAAAATATTGGATTGAAAACCTTTGCAAGCTGTTCGTATTCTGCCTTGGGGATTCTGAATTTAGATTGTGCCCACTCACCGATGTAGTCCATTCTCTGTCCCTTCCATTCGCCGCCGATGACAGAATAGAGGCCGAAATGGACCATCATACCGAATTTTGCCTGTTTAAACCATTCTCTGTTTGTCATTTTCAAGTCCTCCGAGGAAATATGTGTTTTTTCTTTATTATACAGCCGCCTCATGGTGAAATCAATGTGTTTTTTTAATTAAAATATGTGTTTTTTGGTAAAAGCGCGGACTTGTAAGCCTCCCTTGTGTAAAGGGAGGTGGCATTTTCCAAAGGAAAATGACGGAGGGATTGTGAAAAACATGAAATCTACGGTTGCGTGAGGGGTGAACAGGCTTCATGTCGACGATTTTTTGATCTCCTTTTCATTGTAAATGAAAAGGAGAAAGGTGGAGTTTCAGAAAATGATATTGTTTTTGAGGATTCATTTGCGTTTGGATTTTCTTTGTCTCATTTCTCTTGTTTCTTCTTTCGCAAAAGAATAAACAAGAGAAACCAGACGGAAAGAGAAAAAAGAAGAAAGGCGCGCCGCCA
>JAFQKA010000032.1 GCA_017397175.1 Clostridia bacterium
CGCCGTCGTCCGTAAAAACGAACGATTTCATCTGACCCGGTAGGGGAGGATATTATCCTCCCGCCGAAAACGGGACGCCGAGGACGTCGTCCCCTACAAATTTTATTTTACGTCCCCAAAAACGATGTTGTTCAGACAGCGTTTTCGTTGTGGTTTTGTTAAGTGATTCAATCCCTTTTCCTCAATCTTCACCAAAAACAATGGTGTTCAGCCATTGTTTTCCCGAGTTTAGTTTGGGGAGTCCAGGCCCCTTTTCAAAGGGGCTTGGTGGGGGCCAGCCCCCTTTTTAAAGGGGGCTGGTTTGGGGTGCTTTTGAAAAAGCACCCCTGCATATCTTTATTTGCCTACGAAGGTCATCTCCACGTCGTCGACCAAGAGCTTTTCGCCGTCGCGGGAAATGATCGCCATGCCCATCTTCTTTGACGGACGGATCTGTGATTCCTCAAGAGGAATATCAAAGGTGTATTTTTTCCACTCGGTGGAGAGAGGCGCGAAGTTGTCGGGAAGAACGTTGGCGTTGTAGTGCCAGGACAGTCCCGCACCGACCTGTGCGCCTTCGGAAACTTCCTCACCCTTTGCCATAAAGCTCACGCGGTAAGTACCTGCGCCGTAAAGGAGCACCTGATCGAATACGTACTGGTACGCGCCGTGTTCACCGCCGTGGGAGAATCTGGTATCTCCGCCGTAGCGCATGGCGTGGCCGCCGCCGTAGCCCTCTCCGTCCTCGCTTCGCACAACGTATGTGAAATTTTTGGTCGTCCAGGAGCGGAGCGCGTGGAAGTCCTCAAAATCATAGTCAACCAAGAGATTTCCGCCAAAGGGACGGGTCTCAAGGGTAATTGTTGCCTCTTTTTCGTTGTAGGAAGCGGAAAGTCCGAGGAGCGTCTCAAAAGTGTTGTAAGGGATTGCAAGACGTCCGTTCTTGTCAAGAGCGGGTGCGGAAAGCGCGATCTTTTTGCCGTTTACTGTGGCATCGGCACAGTTTGCTGTGAGAGTTATGCTGTATTTGCTGTCGGTGAGGGTCAATTTGCCCTTTTCGTAAGACGTCTTAAAGCGATAGACCTCTGCCAGCTTTTCTGCGTCAACGTAAGGTGTACCGTCGATAATTTCGGGCGCGTAGGGCGCGAAAACGGGAAGCCAATGAACAAACAGGCGCAGGGGCTTGTGGTTTGCGTAGGTTCTGTTGAGCAGAACGGGCTCGTAACCGCCCGAATATTTCAGATCGACCTTGGTTCCGTCCACACTTTCGTCCTTGAAATACAGATGAGAGGTGTCGGGATAGGTTTTAAGCTCGGTTATCTGTCTGTCTCCGAACCACACGTTGTCAAGGTCGAACTCGTAACCGCCCGAGTCCTTGCCGTTGACCTTTCCCGCAATGGTTATCTGACGGGTGCGCTTGGTATCGGGCAGAGTGGCGTTCTTCAGTTCAAAACGCTTGAAGCGGGTCTGGGCGCAGTTTCCGCTCTTTAAGAAATAAGAGTCGGGACAGTCGATGGCGCAGACGTTTTCCGCCTTGAGATAGCCTGTAAAACCTGCGTAGGACTCAAAGAAGATCGACGCGCGGAAGGCGTGGATATTCTTGAAAATGCTGTGTTCACCCAGGGGGCCCTGAGGGAAGAAGAGCTTTATGGACGTGCCCACCATGCAGTTGTCACATGTAACGTAGTCAATAGGATCTCCTGCGCCCACAACGAAAAGATTGTCGGTGACGCTGAGGAAGCAGTCGTGAATGTTGATATGGGTGGATCCGCCCCAGAAGCTGAATCCGTCGGTGGAGATCTCGCCCGCCAGCACCTTTACACGGTCGATCTCGCAGCGCTCGGTGTTCATAAAGACGATGGAGAAAGAAGTGGCGTCAAGAAGGGTGATGTCCTTTACAACGTTGTCAAAGGAGCGGGTTCCTTCCTCACCCCAGCCCATGCCGATGGTGAGAAGATAGCAGAAATAGCCGTTCGAGTTGTAGGAACGGGTATCGTTTCCGTCGCGGAGCATACCGCGGCCGAAGATCTTTGTATTGGTCGCGCCGCCAAGGACCTGAACACGTCCGCAAAGGACCGCGCCGGGAGCTATGTAGATCTGCTGAGAGCTGATAAGACCCATGTGGGTCACGTCGTGCCAGCCTGCCTCAAAATAGAAGAGCGTGCCTTCGGGGTAAACGGCGCAGTTTTCGTCCAGACCGGAGGGAGCGTCTTCCTTTTTTCTGTACCACTGAATATTCAGGGGTGCAGGGTTTTCCTCGTTGAAAACCACCACGTTTTCACCGTTTTTGTCGGGAATATCGGTCTCGGGCGCGTCTGCGAAAATGCCCAGATAGCTGTCCGCGTCGTCGTCAAGGCGGATCGCCACCTGGCGGGGACGGTCAAGGGTGAAGCGGATAACTCCGTCCTCAAAGGTGCTCTCAACGGGGTCGTCGGAGGGGGCGATAACGTAGCTTGTAAAGGGCGCGTGGACTGCGACCTCAACGGTCACCTCGCCCTCAAAAGCAAATGAGCAGAAGCGTTTGTCGCGCTCCGCGTGCATGGAATAGGCGTTGTAGTGATTTGCGTGGCGAATGTCGCTGTAAACGGGGATCGTTTCACTGTTTTCGCCGTCGGAAATACGGACTGTGTACGTATAGTCCCTCTTTATCTGAGGATATTCGGGATAGGTGATTATGCGGTTTTTCATGGTCTTTTCCCCCAAGATTAAAATAAGTTACCTTATTTTACCCTGTTGTACCTCGGTTGTCAAGGAAAACGGAATTTTTTCTTTTAAAAATTGCGTTTCCCAATTGCAATTATAGGATATAAGTGGTATAATTATTAGGAATATCTTTATTTAGAGGACATTATGAAATACAAATATATAATCTGGGACCTTGACGGCACCCTGCTCAATACAATAGAAGACCTGCACGCAAGCGTAAATTTTGCCCTGCAAAAATACGGACAGCCCCTTCGTACCCTGAAGGAGACCACGCGGAACGTGGGAAACGGCATAAGACTGCTTATTTCCCGTTCTCTTGAGGGCGGAGAGGAAAATCCCCTCATTGAGGAGGTTTTTGCCGCATTCAAGGCGCATTACAGGGAAAACTGCCTGAATCTTACCCGTCCCTACGACGGAATAACAGATCTTTTGCAGAAATTGAAGGCAAAGGGCGCAAAAATGGCGGTGGTATCAAACAAGATAGATTTTGCGGTGAAGGATCTGCGGGACCGCTTTTTCCCCTGGCTTGACGTCGCTATGGGAGAGCAGTCGGGGGTGGCGAGAAAGCCCGAGCCGGATATGGTCTTTCATGCAATGGACGAGCTTGGCGCAGTGCCCGAGGAGACGGTTTTTATCGGCGACTCGGAGGTTGACGTTCTGACGGCGAAAAACGCGGGACTTGACTGCATCGCGGTGCTCTGGGGCTTCCGCGAAAAGGGAGAGCTTGAGACTGTCGGCGGCAGTGTTTTTGCAAAAAGTGCGGATGAGCTTTCGGCATTGCTTGGACTTTGAGAGGACAGAAAAATGGCGAGATATAAGTACAAATATGAAACCCATGTTCATACCTGCGCGGTGAGCAAGTGCGGACGCGCGTCGGTTGAGGAGCAGGTGGCGTTTTATGCGTCTCTTGGATATGACGGAATGTTCATAACCGAGCATTTTATGCGCGGGAATTGCATAATTTCACGGGATCTGCCCTGGCGTGAGCAGGTAGAATACTACTGCAGTGCATACGAGGAGGGTGTCGAGCTTGGGGAAAAATACGGCATAAAGGTGTTTTTTGGCATCGAGGTCTCCCTTGGGGGCTGTGACCTGATCGTTTTGGGACTTGGAAAGAACTGGCTTTTAGACCACCCCGAGACTATGACCCTGCCCCAGGACGAATTTTGCGATCTGATACATGAGCACGGAGGATTTGTGGTCCACGCGCACCCATTCAGAGAGGCGTCTTATATCACCGCTTCGTCGGTGATACCCACAAAGGAAGACGCGGTGGAGATATACAATCCCAACTGCGACGACACGGCAAACGATCTGGCGAAGATCTATGCCCGTGAGTACGGATTGCCTATGACCGCAGGCTCGGACAACCATTCGGGCGCAGGACAGAGAAAACTTTACGGTTATGAGACCAAGGAACCGCTGAACTCGGTCGAGGATTATATTAACTCGCTTAAAAACGGGTTCGGCAGAACCTTTATGACAGTCAGGGAGATCGAGCAATGACAGAAAAAAGAAGCAGATATCCCTACCGCTACGAAACGCATCTGCACACATCAGACGGCAGTTCTTGCGCTCGCATGACGGCACGGGAGCAGATAAAATTTTATGCGGACCGCGCATACACGGGCGTGTTCGTCACCGAGCATTTCTGGGGAAACAACGCCTGCAAAGTTGACCGCGAGGCAACTTTTGAAGAACAGGTGGAGCAGTATTTTGCTTTCTCTGAGCAGGCGAAAAAATACGGAGAAGAATACGGGCTCGACGTTTTTTGCGGAATCGAGTATTCGTATAAGGGAACCGACCTTTTGGTTTACGGTCTTGAAAAAGAAACGATTTTACAGCACCCCGAGATCCCCGACCTGAAGCTACACGAATTTGCGACGTTGGCAAGAGAATGCGGCGCGCTTGTTTTTCAGGCGCATCCTTTCCGGCTTTGCAAGCATACCAAGATACTTCGTTTTCTCCCTCGCTTTGTGGACGGATTTGAGACGGTAAACGGTTCAAATACCGACCATCAGAACAAAATGGCGGGGATCTTTTGCCGAAAATACGGTCTGAAAAAATTTGCAGGCTCGGACAACCACGGCACAAACAAGGGAACTCTGAACTTTTTGGCAGGTGTGGAGACCACACGGCGTGTAAAGGACGAGCAGGATTTCGTTGGGATCATCAGTGAAGGCAAATACAGAATTTTCACGGAGGATATATGAAAATTTTAGCCATAGGCGACATCGTGGGCACGGCGGCGACGGATTTTGTTTCGTCCCGACTCTGGGGGCTGAGAAGCACTCTCGGGGTGGATTTCGTCATAGCCAACGGCGAGAACGCCTGGGACATAAAGGGAATCAGACGGGAGCAGGCTCAAGCCTTGCTTGACGGCGGTGTGGACGTTATAACGACGGGAAATCACGTCTGGGGACAAAGGGATATTTATTCCTTTCTCGACGACGACAGCAGAATCATCCGTCCCGCAAACTTCCCCGGCAGAACTCCGGGAAGCGGATATACGGTGGTCGAAGCCCTCGGATACCGTATTCTGTGTATGAACGCCCAGGGAACGGCTTTGATGGAGCCGCTTGATTCTCCCTTTGAGGCGGTGGATAAAATACTTGAGCGCGAGGCGGGAAATTACGATCTTTCGATCCTTGATTTTCACGCCGAAGCCACCAGCGAAAAGATCGCCATGGGCTATTATCTTGACGGTAGGGTCAATATAGTTTTCGGAACTCACACTCACGTGCAGACCTCGGACGCAAAAGTCCTGCCCGGAGGCACGGGTTACATTACGGACATCGGAATGACCGGCCCCGAGGACGGGGTCCTTGGAGCTGCCGCAGGACCCGTTCTTGAAAAATTTCTCACCCATATGCCTACCCGTTTTTCGGTGGCGCAGGGAGAGGTGCATCTCTGGGGCGCAATTTTTGACCTTGACACCTCAAGCGGTAAGGTCAGGTCGGTGGAGTGCATCAGAATATAAAATCGGAGGAAGATTTTGAAAAATAAGATAATTTCGGCGGCGGCCGTTCTTTTGTCCGTTCTGCTGCTTGTGGCGGGCTGGTTTTTCGTTACGGGAGGAAGCACTGCGGGCTATCTTGTGCCCGACGATTCTCTCTATTGCCGCGCCAAGGTGTTGTGGGTGCAGGAGCACGAGGGTGATTTTGTGGGAGAGGAGGCTCTTGATTTTACCGCTCAGATCACTCTTGACGGCGAAAAAAAGACGATCGACGCGCTCTGGAGCTACAGCTCTTACGCGTCCTTTAACCCTTTGCCCATCGAAGTGGGTGACAGAGTGGTGGTTTCAAGCTACGACGGCGGCGAGACCTGGCACTATACCGAGCACGTGCGCTCGGACGCTTTGATAGTTCTGCTTGTGATATTTTTCGGTGCGCTGATACTTTTCGGCAGGAAAAAGGGACTGAAAACGGTGGTATCTCTGACCCTGACGGTGCTGGCAGTCGTTTGTGTGTTCATTCCCGCGGTCATGTTGGGCAAGAACATCTATATTTGGTCGGTGCTTGTCTGCGTTTACATTGCGGTCATGACCTTGTGCATCGTAAACGGCACGGGACCTATGAGCCTGTCGGCCATTGTCGGATGCAGCGGCGGTGTTCTTGTGTCACTGCTTATTACGGTGGTCACCGATCTGTTCATGAATCTGACGGGTCAGACGGGGGACGGCGCGGTCTATCTTTTGACCATCAACCCCCATTTTGACCTGGTGGGACTGGTCTACGGTTCAATAATCATCGGCTGTGTGGGTGCTGTCATGGACGTGGCGGTTGACATTTCCGCGTCGCTGAAGGAGCTGACCCTGAAAATGGGCGGCGCCGACGCGAAAACTCTCTTCCGCTCGGGTCTGAATATCGGGCGGGACGTTATCGGCACCATGTCGAACACTCTTGTTCTGGCGTACATTGGCGGCTCTATGAGCTCCGTGGTGCTTTTTATCTATAATTTCGGCACGGCGCCCGTTCAGCTTTTTAACTACGAATCACTTGTGATCGAGATTTTATGTATTCTGGTGGGAAGCCTTGGCATACTGTTTACTCTGCCCTTGACTTCCGCGGTCTGCGCCGTGGTGTATACCCGCCCCCGCGCCCTGGAGAAGCTGCGCGCCGAGGACGGTTCCGATGAAAAGCAGATCGACGAGTATACGGAAGCGCTTGAAAATATTTCAAAATAATTGGAGATAAATATGAAAAACGAATGTGAGATCACCTTGAAAATGAGCGAGGAAATGATGCGGAAGTTCCTTTTTGTGTCCGAGGCGGAGGGCAGAACACCCAATAATCAGTTCCTCTTTATGCTCCGCAACAACGTGGCGTATTACGAAAAGACCAAGGGGAAGATCAAGCCCGAAATGCTCAAAAAGTACGAAATATAGGGAAGAATCCTCCCCTACAAGAATCTCTCTTGTTTCACATTGTGGGAAGAATTCTGTAATCATTCTTTTTTTGCGGGACGCCGAGGACGTCGTCCCCTACGGGTATGTTGAGAACGAACGATTACAACCCACCATCTATGCAAACCAGCGAATTCGGAGCGAATGATTTGGACCGGCCGAATTCGCGGACGTAGAATGACCGCAGGTCACGCATGAGAGCAGATAAAATTCACCGCGCTTGACGCAGGGGAATTTTATCAATCGGCAAGCGTGACCGAGGAAGCCTTTCTTCTTTTTTCTCTTTCCGTCTGGTTTCTCTTGTTTCTTCTTTTGCGAAAGAAGAA
>JAFQKA010000033.1 GCA_017397175.1 Clostridia bacterium
ATATACGCGGCAACGCGGGGCTTGATGACACCGAAATAATGGTCATCCATCTCCTGCCCCTTGGGCGGCTTCGCGCCGAAGAGCGTGCGTCCGGTGTATACGAGATCTTTTCTCTTGTTATACATTTCTCTGTCCACAAGGAAATACTCCTGCTCGGGACCGACCGAGCTTGTGACGCGCTTTACGGTATCGTTTCCGAAAAGCTTCAGGATGCGGAGCGCCTGCACATTGAGTGCCTCCATCGAACGAAGCAAGGGGGTCTTTTTGTCCAGCGCCTCGCCGCCGTAGGAGCAGAACGCCGTGGGAATGCACAGCGTCTTTCCCTTGATAAATGCATAAGAGGTGGGATCCCATGCGGTATAGCCTCTTGCCTCAAAGGTGGCGCGAAGTCCGCCCGACGGGAACGAGGATGCATCCGGCTCGCCCTTGATCAGCTCCTTGCCCGAGAATTCCATAATGACGCCGCCGTCGGGGGCAGGCGAAATAAAGCTGTCGTGCTTCTCTGCCGTAACACCCGTAAGGGGCTGGAACCAGTGCGTATAATGGGTCGCACCATGCGTGACCGCCCAGTCCTTCATAGCGGCTGCCACAGCGTTTGCAACCGTCAGATCAAGCTCCTTTCCCTCATCAATGGTCTTTTTCAGGGAAGCATATACCTTTGCATCCAGGCTCGCCTTCATAACCCTGTCATCAAAAACCAGACTGCCGAATTCTTCTTTTACCGTTGCCATTTTATATTTCTCCTTTTTAAAAATTATCCTGAAAAATGTGATAGGCGCCTCCCCTGCTTTTTACACAAGAAAGACGCCATTGCCTTCACTGTATTCACTTTTGCGCTTGCTGTTTGCCTTAAACAATGCCCTGCGCATTCATTGCATCCACGACCTTTTCAAAGCCCGCAATGTTCGCACCCACAACATAGTTGCCTTCAAAGCCGTATTTCTTTGCCGCCTCGTCAATGTTATGATACAGACGAACCATGATTTTTTTCAGCTCGGTGTCAACTCTCTCAAAGCTCCATGCAATGCGCTCGCTGTCCTGCGACATCTCCAGCGCGGAGGCTGCGACACCGCCCGCATTGGCCGCCTTGCCGGGGACAAAATATACGCCGTTCTCCTGGAAATACTTCGTTGCCTCTGCGGTCGTCGGCATATTCGCACCCTCGCAAACTGCGATCACACCGTTTGCAGCCAGCATCTTTGCATCCTCCAGATCAAGCTCGTTCTGTGTCGCGCAGGGGAGTGCGATATCGCACTTTACAGTCCATACACCCTTGCCCTCGTGGTATTCGGAGTTCTGTCTGTATTTCTTGTATTCGGTCAGTCTTTGCCGCTTGACTTCCTTGATCTCCTTGAGCGCCGCTGCGTCGATTCCGTCAGGGTCGTAAACCCAGCCCGTGGAATCCGAGCAGGTCACGGGCTTTACTCCCATCTGCTCTGCCTTTTCGATTGCGTAAATGGCAACATTACCGGCACCCGAAACCGCAGCGGTCTTTCCCTTCATAACTTCACCGTGGCACTTCAGCATTTCCTCGGTCAGATATAAGAGGCCGTAGCCCGTCGCCTCGGTTCTTGCAAGGGAACCGCCGTAGGAAAGTCCCTTTCCCGTGAGTACACCCTCAAACAAGCCCCTGAGCTTCTTATATTGACCGAACATATATCCGATCTCACGCGCGCCCGTTCCGATATCTCCTGCGGGAACGTCGGTATCTGCTCCGATGTATTTGCAAAGCTCGCTCATAAAGGCCTGGCAAAATGCCATCACCTCGCGGTCACTTTTTCCCTTGGGATCAAAGTCGGAGCCGCCCTTGCCGCCGCCAATGGGAAGACCCGTGAGCGAATTCTTGAAAATCTGCTCAAAGCCAAGGAACTTGATAATACCCAGATTCACAGAAGGATGAAGCCTGAGGCCGCCCTTATACGGACCGATCGCGCTGTTGAACTGAATACGGAAACCGCGGTTCACCTGAACCTTACCGTTGTCATCAAGCCACGGAACACGGAACTTGATGATTCTCTCGGGCTCAACCATTCTTTCAACAACACCGGACTCAACAAAGTCGGGACGTGCTTCAAGAACAGGCTCGATGGACTCGAGAACCTCTCTTACGGTCTGATGGAACTCAGACTCACCGGGATTACGCTTGATGACTCTTTCCATAAGGTCATTCAGATATGCGCTTTTGAAACTCATGATAATATCCTCCACAAAATTGATTATAAGATTCAAGGTCTCCACATAAAAGACCCTTTTATTGTAACATCTTTGCGCGCCGTTGTCAATATTTTACGGCAAATTTTTTGCAAGTTTTTGAAACAAAAATTTCAAAAATCCCCTTCGCCGATTTTGTGAAAATTCACAATTTTTCGCAATAAACCCCGTCACGCCTTGAACAGCGGTGTTTTTTTCGCCCGCTACACCCTCTTGTTGAAATGCAATATTTTTCATCGCCGTCTTCATCGTCACCTTACCAACACGATTTTCGACACGCAAAAATCTCTTCTGCCCCCACGGCGTGCTTTCATGCAAAAACCTTGACCGTTCCGTCCGGCAGATACTCCACTTGGCGAATGAAAATGCGCGGCAAGGCTTCCTCATTTTTATCGCGCATGAAGGCATGGAAGGTAATATAATCCTTGCCGTCAAGCCCGCGAAAGCTGTGATTGGTAAAGTGCACCAGATCCTTGGAGGACCACAAGCGGACACCCTCATTGAGCCCTTTCCAAATGGGATTTTGTGTTCCTGTCAAATAATACGTATCCCCCACAACCAAAATCATGGGATCTCGCAATGAGGTCAGACCCGCCGCCTCGTCAATAAT
>JAFQKA010000034.1 GCA_017397175.1 Clostridia bacterium
CAAAATGGTCCGCAGAGCGGGTCTACGATGAACTTTGCGAATGGGCAAAGGAATACGATCCCGAATTTGGCGCAGAGCTTGCGGCAGATCAAGCAAAGGCTGTTTCCATTCTTGCCATCGGACGCGGCGGAAAGAAACCCAGAAAGGATTTTGCCATCTGGTCACAGGTCAAGGACTACATGGGCTTCTTCTACGACAAGTTCTTTGAAATAAAGGACGCTTATCCCGAAAACTTCGACCGCAACGACATAAAAGAAACACTCACACGCTTCCTTGCGACCTTTGACATGGCAGACGACATGAACACCTGGTTTGACAAGGTAAAGGCCATCGCCGACAGTCTCGGATACGCCTCCGATATGAAGGCTTACAAGGCAACACCCGAGAACTTCAAGGGCAGCGTTGCCGACATCAGTATGTTTATCCGCGTGGCTGTAACGGGAAAATTTAACGCACCCGATCTCTACACGTCTATGCAGATCATGGGACGCGAGACGGTCGAAAAGAGAATAAATTCCATGATAGATTCCATCTAAGGAGCAAAACAATGGCAGAAGAAATTATTGAAAAAGTTGAAAAAGATCATTTTATTGACGAGCACGTAAAAGCGGACTTGGCGGCTAATCCCGGTCTCAAGATCCACACCCGCTTCCCTCCCGAGCCAAACGGCTATCTTCACATCGGCTCGGTAAAGGCCATCTGCATAAACACAGACGTGGCAAAGAGATACAACGGACTTTTCAATCTCCGTTACGACGACACAAACCCCGCAAAGGAGTCGGACGAGTTCGTTCGTTCGATCCGTGAGGACCTTGAATGGCTGGGTGCTACTCCCACGGGCGGCGTTTTCTACGGCTCGGACTACTTTGGAAAGTGCTATGAGTTCGCCATTCAGCTTATAAAGCAGGGTGACGCTTACGTTTGCGACCTTTCAAAGGACGACCTTGCCGACTACAAGGGCACGGACCGCGCGGTTGCGTCAAAGGAATCTCCTTACCGCAACAGAAGCGTCGAAGAAAACCTGGAGCTTTTTGAGCGCATGAAGAACGGCGAATTCCCCGACGGCGCACGCACTCTGAGAGCAAAAATCGATCCCTCGTCGGATAAACCTTATCTCCGTGACCCCGTAATTTACAGAATCAAGCACATTCACCATCACCGTCAGGGCGACGAGTGGTGCGTATATCCCATGTACGACTTTGCACATCCCATTCAGGACGCGCTTGAGGGTATCACTCATTCCCTGTGCTCAAGCGAGTTCCGCAACCACCGTCCCCTCTACGATTGGGTGGTTGACAAGATCGGATTTGAGCAGAAGCCCCATCAGTGGGAGTTCGGACGCATGAACATCACCTACACGGTAATGTCCAAGCGTTATCTGCGTCAGCTTGTTGAAGAAAAATTCGTTGACGGCTGGGACGACCCCCGTCTGCCTACTCTTTGCGGTCTCCGCCGCCGCGGATATACACCGAACGCTCTTTTCACCTTCGTTCGTGAAGCCGGTGTAACAAATACCGACCACACGGTTGACGTCCGTCAGCTTGAGGCTTGCGTGCGCGACGACCTGAACGAAAACGCGCTTCGCCGCATTGCTGTTGTGAATCCTGTAAAGGTAATCATTGACAACTATCCCGAGGACAAGGAGGAAATGATCACCGTTTCAAACCATCCTCAGAAGGAAGAGCTTGGCACGCGTCAAGTTCCCATGACACGCGAGATATACATTGATGCCGACGACTTTGCCGAGGTTCCTCCTCCCAAGTTCTTCCGTCTCAAGCCCGACGGTGAAGTTCGTCTCATGGGCGGATATATCATCAAGTATGCTGGAATCGAAAAGAACGAGGACGGCTCGATCAAGTGTATCCACGCCACCGCAGATCTTGAAACAGGCAACGGAATGCCTGCCGACGGCAGAAAGATTAAGGGCACGATCCATTGGCTCTCCGCCAAGTACGCAAAGCCCGTATCTCTCATGCTTTACGACCGCCTGTTCAACATCGAGAACACCGCAGATGTGCCCGAGGGAAAGACCTATCTTGACTTCCTCAATCCCGATTCTCTCACGAAGATAGAGGGAGCTATGGTCGAGCCTTGTCTTGAAGATGCAAAGCCCGGCGACAGATTCCAGTTTGTACGCGTAGGCTACTTCTGCAAGGATTCCAAGCTCGAAAACACGTTCAACCGCATCGTTTCTCTCAAGGATAGCTTCCCCAAGAAATAAAACAATAAAAAAATCCCGCGATTCCTCGGAATCGCGGGGTGATTTTTTATTTCTTTTCTTTAGGACGGCGGATACGGTTGAGCTTCTTGTTGAGGTTAAGAAGATCTTCTTTTGTAAACTCTGCATTCATCATGCCGCCCGCCATCGTGAGCAAACGAAGAACCGTAAAGCCGTTCATCATTGACATAAGCTCGGGGGTCATTTCAAATCCCATAGGCTTTGCCTTCTCGCCCTTCTTCTTGCCGCCCAGCATCTTGCCCATGAGCTTTGCAAAGAGAAGCTTGCCGCGGAAGGTGCCGATGACTTCACCCATCTTGGAGTTAAGAGAAAGACGACCGTCGATCTCCTTGATATCAAACCAGTTGAGGATCGCGCCTTTTTCTACGAGAACATAGTCCATATTGCGCTCAGCTACTTTGCGGATCTTGCCCTCGTCGGAAAGCTCGCCTGCTTTTGCTACTATTGTGGATTCACCCTCGTTCTTTACTTCAAAATAGAAGAAATGATCCTCGGCTGTCTTCTTGCCAATGCTCTCGCCGTTGACGAAAAGTTCTACTTCAGGCTGATTTGAGTAAACGGTAACCTTTGTTACGTCCTCAACTCGGTCGATATATCTCTTGCCACAAAGGTGCACGAAAGGATCGTCGGAAAGCCATGCCTTGTATGCGTAGAAAGCATCTTTCTTATACTTTCTGTCCATGGTCACAAGACCCTTGTGGTTCTGACCGTTCTCGCCGCCCTCCGCTCTTGCGTCGGCACCGAAGTCAAACATATTCCATACGTGAGTTGCCCAGATATATTTGCGGGTAAAGAGCTGCTTTATAAGCTCCTCGTGGTAGTATGCCTGATATTCCTCGGTGTAATCGCCCTGGCGGGGATCGCTTGTATGCCAGTTGAGAGCCTCACAGCCGTACTCGCTGACACCGATCGGGATCGTGGGGTGGGTTTCGTGGAACTTATCGAACCAAGGTCCGTTCATGGACGTGTCTCCGCCGTACCAGCCGAAATAGTGGTTGTAGGAAACAACGTCGGGAATGAGCAGGTAGGGATCGTCCATCTTACACATGGAAACTGCCGCAATGGTGGTAAGACGGGTCTTATCCATTTCATGAACAAGGTCGTTCAATATACGGTGGTTCTCAAGCAGATCCTCGTCGGAGCCGCCGATAGAGATCTCGTTGGAAAGTCCCCAAACAAAGATGGAAGCGTGGTTGTAATTCTGTGTAACCAGCTCCTTCATCTGGGAGATCGTGTTCTCGCGGCCCGTGGGCATGTGCTTTGAAATATAAGGAATTTCCGCCCAGATAACCAGACCCTTCTCGTCGCAGAGATCATAGAAATACTGATCGTGCTGATAGTGAGCGAGACGGATAGTGGTAGCGCCAACCTCCATGATAAGGTCGATATCCTCCTCGTGGTGCTCGGGAAGAAGCGCGTTTCCGATACCAAGTCTATCCTGGTGACGGGACACGCCGCGGAGAGGATATTCCTCGCCGTTGAGAATAAATCCGTTTTCGGGGTCGATCTTGAAGGTACGGCAGCCAAAGCGGCTCGATACGTTATCAAGGACCTCGCCCGCGCACATGATCTGCGCCTCGCAACGGTAGAGATAGGGATCGCGGCGACCGTGCCAGAGATGAACATCGTCTATCTCAAAGGTCACCTTCTCGTCGGAAGACTCTATCTTCTGAAGCTCGTTGCCTTCCTTATCATAAATTGTATAAAGAATTGTCTGACCTGCGCCAAGCTCGGTGGTAAATACCTCCACCTCAACAGATGCCTTCTTGCCCTCGACTGCGGGTGTGATCTTGAGACCGCTTCCGCCGTAGTAGTCAAGGTCGAAATGGGTGCGGTTAACTGCGATAAGGTTTACACTGCGGTAGAGACCGCCGTAGAAAGTGAAGTCCGCCATCTGGGGGTAGACCGTCTCGTTTGCAGAGTTGTCAACAACGACTGCAAGCTCGTTTTCTTCTGCCAGCTTGCCCGTAAGGTCAACTCTCCAGGTGGAATAACCGCCGTCGTGATGTGCCAGCTTCTCGCCGTTCAGATATACGTCGGCGGAAGAATTTGCGCCTCTCAGCTCAAGATAATAGCAGTCAGCTGCAGGCAGATCTGATTTCTTCAGCGTTTTTGCGTAAAGGCAGGAGCCGCGGAAGTAATCGTTTCCGCCGTCCTGACCGTCGGTAGCGTTCCAGGTATGAGGCAGATTTACCGTTTCGCCCTCACGGACAGAAACGTCTGCCGTATTCTTGGCAAAAAGCCAATTTTCGTTCAAGTTAAGAATGTTTCTCAAAATAAATCTCTCCGTTCTTTGTAGTTTTGCAAATATTATATATGGAAAATATTACGCAAATATTAAGCTCATGCGTTTTTTTCAAAATCGGTGTCCGCCCAAAGACGGACACCGATCTTATATTAAAGGATCACTCTGCACTGCGTCCGAGAGCCTCATTCATCTCGGCAAGCTTCTTCTTATCAAGGTTGTAAACAAGTCCAAGACCGATAAACTGAAGCACAGCGGAGAACATGAACGTAGCCGCTACGATATAGCGCATATTTACGGCAACTTCCCAAAGCTGATTTCCTTCATTTTCACCAACGTAGCCGAAAGCTACCATGATAACGAGAATGAGAGAAGGACCAACGCCCTGTGCGAGCTTACGGAAGAAGGAGTGGAGAGAGTAAACCGTACCCTCTTCTCTTGTTCCGGTCTTCCATTCGTTGTAGTCGATAGCATCACCCATCATTGCCCAGGAAACCGTGGAGTAAATACCCAGACCAAGGCTGTATACAAGCTGGCAAATGATGTAGATTATCAGATCAAGTCCCGTGTTGTCGGGGATTATGATGAAAAGTCCGAGACCTGCTGCCATTGAGCAGATAGAACCAAATGTTGCAAGCTCTTTCTTTCCGTACTTTGCAACCATCTTACGAGCAAGAGGTGTAAAGAGAACGATCGGGATCATTGCAAAGAGCTGAACGATACCCGAGATCTTTACGTTCTTGAAGTAAGACTGGAAGATAACGGTAACGGCAGCGGTTGAGCCCTGCATACCGATAAACATACCCATAGCGGCGATAGTTGCGCCCACTGCGGGACGGTTCTTCATGAAGTTGACAAATGCCTTGAAAACGTTGAACTTGGGCTGTTCTTCGCTCAAAGTAACGTCTGTATCAACGCGGATAGTGGTATTTCTGATCATGAACTGGAAGCAGATAAAGCCCAGAGCACCCATGATAAGAGCAGCAATAAACACTCTCTCACCGATAAGGTTGTTATCCTTGTCATAGATGATGAAAGGAAGAATTACCATAGGAAGCATATTTCCGAAAATGGATCCGACAGAACGCCATGCGGAAAGAGAAGCTCTGTCCTTTACATCGTTGGAAATAAGGGAAAGCAGAGAGCCGTAAGGAACGTTCGCCACCGTGTAGAATGCATCCCATACAACGTAGCCTGCGATAAAGATTATCGCCTTTGCCCACGTGGGAGCACTCGGGAAAGGAAGGAAGCAGCAAGCTCCGCCAACGATCAGACCGATAGAACCTGCCCATATGTAGGTAAGGAACTTGTTTCTCTTATACTTATGTTTGTCCGCATCGACGATCGAACCGATAAGGGGGTCGTTGATAGCGTCCCAGACCTGAACGATGATGAGAAGGAGCGCATACCACAAATCCATTCCCATAAACTGCGTCCAGAAGATTGTCATTGTGCCCTTGAGAGCAAAGCTCATGTTGCATCCAAGGTCACCGGCTGCATAAGCGATACTGTCTCTTATGCCAAACGCGCGCTTGCCGTTTGCGTCAAGCTTTGTTTCTTTTGCCATTGTTTTTTCCTCTTTTCAATTTTCTTTCAGTTCGGCACACCTCCACGGCGGTGTACTTCTCTTTATGTATTAAGTATAAATGATTTCCTGCACAAGTGTGAGTAAAATTTTAATGTAATTTTGTACTTTTTTAAACTTTTACAATTTTTTCTGTTGCTTTTCGACAAAAAATATGCTATAATTAATAAAATTTTTGCGCAAGGTTGCAACAGATGCAAGCAGGAGGTGAAGTGATGTTTTATCAGAGCGAGCTATCTTTTTTATGTGAAATATTCAAAAAAAGCCGTGTAAATGTGCGGATAACGGAGTTGCGCGAACTGGCTTCCCTGCTCAAAAACCCGTCGGAGGACGTGCTTTTTGACTACCCCCTCGCCTTTTCCGAGCTTATTCAAAATCTCGAACCGGAAACGGTTTATCGTCTGAAAGATCCGCTGGGGCGTTGCTTCAGGCTCATTCTGCTGCCGTCATACACTCCCGCAGCGGCTCTCTTTGCAGGCCCGTTCCTGTCCTCACAAATTTCCCATCAGCAGATACTTGAAATAGGTGAGAAACAAGGAATATCGCCTCAAAAACAGCACCTTCTTTCCGAGCTTTATGCCAGTCTTCCCGTCCTGGAAGACGATTCCACGCTCTTTACGGTGCTTGACACCTTTTGTGAAAAAATATGGGGCGGCGGTTCCTTCAATGTTCGTGACGTTTCGGAAAATCAACCTCACGGCGATACACCCATCAGCCGTTCAATGCAAAACGCGGAGCACATGGATACTCTGCTCAGCATAAAGACCATGGAACAGCGCTACGCCTTTGAAAACGAGCTGATCCGCGCGGTCTCACGCGGGCAGACGCATTTTGAAGCCAAATTTCACTCCGCCTTCTCCTCCGATCTTTTCGAAAAAAGAGTGCCCGACCCCGTCCGAAACACAAAGAATTACATGATAATAATGAATACTCTATTGCGTAAAGCAGCAGAACAGGGCGGCGTTCACCCAATTCACATCGACCGCATCTCCTCGGATTTTGCCAAAAAGATCGAAGAACTGACAGCCTCCTCCGACAGAAGGGCCCTCATGACTGAAATGTTCCGCACCTACACACGTCTGGTACGCTCAAATTCCCAGAAAAATCTATCTCCCATCGTCAAAAAGACGATCCTCACGGTCGATGCCGACCTGTCATCGGATCTTTCTCCGCACACCCTGGCAGAAAACCAGAACGTGAGCCTCGGTTATCTTTCAACGATATTTAAAAAAGAGACAGGTCAAAATCTTTCCGAGTACGTCCGAAAAAAGCGCATGGAATATGCCGCTTATCTGCTCAGCACCACTTCCCTGCAGATACAGACCGTAGCACTTCATTGCGGTATACTTGACGTTCAGTATTTTTCGAAAATGTTCAAGGCACATTTCAGAATGACACCTACCGACTATCGAAATGAAAAAGCTTCGTCAACCAAATAATTAAGGAAATAAAAACGTCGTGTAAAAATTCTGCAAGGCCTTGACAAGCAAGGATTTGTAGGGTATAAAGAACACGGCACACACAAGGGGATTTCACCCTCCAAAGCTGCAAAAAAGGAGAGAAAACATGATTTCAACACCGAGGATAGATCCATTTTTTGACCGTCAGCCGCCTATGTCCTTTATTGACGAGCTGCGCCGTCCCCTGCACGAAGAAAAACCGCCGTATTACGGAAAACGCACTCCAAAAAAAGGTGAATTTGACGCGAGCGGAATATATATATCTCAACCTTACAGCGACGATCCCGAGGGGCTGCTTGAAACGGTCTACCGCGACATCGACAGATTTCTTGACGTCTACGGCATTGGCGGAGACCGATACCCTATTGTCATAAAAAAAGGTAAGACAGAAAAATTCGAGGCTTACGTGATCGAGATCACACCCGAGGGAATTACGGTAACGGCAGACGACACGGAAGGCGTCCGCCGCGCGCTTATATATATTGAAGATGAACTGCGCCGCCGCGAGGCTGCATATCTTGAGCCTTGTACAATAAAGCGTGCTCCGCATATTCGCTCCCGAATAACAAGATGCTTTTTCAGTCCCATAAACCGTCCGCCCAAAAACGGCGACGAATTGAGTGACGACATTGATTATTATCCCGAGGAATATCTGAACCGTCTTATGCACGACGGTGCCAACGGTGTCTGGATATATACCCGTTTTTCCGACCTTGTTCCCTCCTCTTTCATCGAGGAAAACGGACAGGGATACGAAGCTCGTATTGAAAAGCTGAATCGTGTAATTGAGAAATGCCGTCGGTACGGCATCGGTGTTTACATTTTCGCCATCGAGCCTATCGGATTCAGTCACGAAATGGCAGAAAAACATCCCGATATGTGCGGAATACCCACATATTTAGGCATGACATTTTGTGTGAATATTGAAAAGAATAAAAAATATTGCTACGAAGCGGGAAATCGACTTGTAAAGCTGGCTCCCAAGCTTGCCGGATTCATCAGCATAACCTACGGCGAACGTCCTACGGGATGCACTTCGACAGCCGATCACAAACGCTGCCCCAGGTGCGGTCAGAAATCACACGGAGAGGCTTTGGGCGACCTTGCAGAAGCACTTCGTTCGGGCATCAGAGACGCAAATCCCGACTGCGAGGTCATAAGTTGGACATACGGTGCGCGAGGAAGAATACTGCACTCGCAGAACTGGAAAAAGGACATTGACGACTACGTCCGCTGCGCTCCCGACGATGTGATGCTCATGCAGAATTTCGAAGATATGGGTTACATGGAACAGCTCGGCAAATTGCGTCAGTCAGAAGACTATTGGCTCTCCTACGTCGGCCCGTCCGAGCTATTCACTCACACTGCCGAGCAAGCCAAAAAGCACGGCAAACACATGTTTGCAAAAATGCAGGTCTGCTGCTCTCACGAGATCGCGTCCGTCCCCTACGTCCCCGTCCCGGGACTGATCTATCAAAAATACGAAAAAGCCCACAGATACGGGGTTGAAGGCATTATGCAATGCTGGTATTTCGGCAATTATCCCTCTCTCATGAGCAAGGCCGCAGGCGAGCTTGCGTTCGAGGATTTCGGTGAAGAAGATGCATTTCTCACAAGGCTTGCGGGCATATATTGGGGAAACACAAAAGCCCCACAGATCCTCCGCGCATGGAAAGCCTTCGAGGAGGCTTACAGCAACTACCCCCTCAACATTATGTTCAGTTACTACGGCCCCGCCCACGACAGCGTGGTGTGGAAATTGGCACTCAAACCAAAGAATATTTCCCTGCCCCGAACATGGCTCGGTGTCGACCCCATCGACGGGGACAGGATCGGAGAATGTATGCTCAACGGGCATACCCTTGACGAGGTCTGTGTCCTTGTCCGTCAGATGAGCGACGGGTGGCGTCGCGGCACCGAGGAAATGCTCAGGATTGCCGCCGAATGTCACGACCAAGCAGAACAACAATCGGTGGCGCGCGCCATAGATCTGCTGTTCACGTCAACCCATAACGTTATGGAGTTTTACCGTCTGCGAGAACTTTTGGGCAGACAGGTCGGAGATCCGTCCGAAACACTGGACAAGATGAAACACATTGCAGAATGTGAGATAGAAAACAGCCGCAAAATGATTTCTCTTTGTGAAAGCGACGGCCGTCTCGGATATCACTCCGAGGCAGAGGGTTACAAGTTCTTCCCCGAAAAATTAGAGGACAGGATCGAATACCTGAAAACACTTCTTGAGACCGAGTTTGTGGAAGTGAGTGAGCGCATCAAACAAGGTCTGCCGCCTCTCGAATATTACCTCGGCGTCGAGGACGATCCTGCGATCAAGCGTTACGAAATGCCCTGCGGTGATCTTGAAAATTCTTCTTGGGAAGCTGTCGGAGACAGCATAAACTCCCGTTTCCGCCTGGCATACGACAGCGAAAACATCTATCTGGAGCTTGCCTCGGACGAAGAAGTAAGGTTCGTCGTCGCACCCGAATTCAAGCTCCTGCACCCCGATGCCATAGTTAATTTTAGCCATAACGGTCAAAAAAGCCTCGGCTTCGATTATCTCTTTTACAATTCCCTTTTCGGTGACCGCGCGCAAAAGGAAATGGATAAATACAAAACCGCCACACTCAAAAACGAGCGCGGAACACACCACCGCATAACCGTCAGCCGTCGTGACGCCGGACTTGACCAAATGCGCCCGTTCAAGCTCAAGATCAAGGTCGGTAACGTTTCCTGGTGCTCCGACCCCGGCACACTCCATACCTTGGGAAGAGAACACGTGGTCCCCCGTGAATACGGTTGGATCATACCAAAATAACAACCAAAAACAACACTCCTCCGCTATGGGTGCGGCGGGGTGTTTTGTTCATTTCGCCAAACATCGCCGTGCTTTGTCTTAGTATATTGACATAGATATTTTATTGTGATGTGATATAATGAATTGTAAATTTATTTTTTATATATTATTTGTTTGCTAAAAAGCAAGTTCAAAGGAAGATTTTCGGAATGGCACTCTCTTTTATGTAGATAACCAACGACCCACAGGTGGCATTGACAGCCGAAGAAAATGGAGGTGAAAGAATTTGGATAGACCTGGAGGTTCTGGGGAAAGACGAACGGCAACACAGACAGACGTACACGCAATGGAAATGCCCGGCAGTCGCTACGACATTGGAAATCTTGAAAGCTACGAGGCTGTGAAGGCAACCTACAAGGGAATAAATAAGTGAACAACAAAAACACCACGGAAAAACCCGTGGTGTTTTTGTGACTTTGTCACGGAACGTAACAAAAAACGATAGTATAATTCAGGTGTAAGAGGGGAAATGTGGGTAAAAAAGTAAAAATCGACAAACCCCTGTCGAGATTTGCCGATTTCTGTCTATAGGCTACAAAAAAGATATTTTCGCCGTATTTGCGTACAACTTTGAACTCTCACATAAAATGATATATCGCTGACGCGATATGATATACAGCGTTTGCCGTATGATATACTTGCTACGCAAGTATGATATAATATCCGTTCCTTCATATGCCGCAGGCATATATCATCGCACGAAGTACGATATCATATCGAAGATATATCACCCGTTCCGCAAGGAACGGATATCATTGA
>JAFQKA010000035.1 GCA_017397175.1 Clostridia bacterium
GGCTTCCTCGGTCACGCTTACCGTTTGATAAAATTCCCCTGCGTCCGGCGCGGTGAATTTTATCTGCTCTCATGCGTGACCTGCGGTCATTCTACATCCGCGAATTCGGCCGGTCCAAACCATTCGCTCCGAATTCGCTGGCTTTGTGGTGGTTGGTCATACCGTATCCGTGCTACAAAAAACAATGGTGTTCAGCCATTGTTTTCGTTGTGGTTTTGTTAAGTGATTCAAAACCTTTTCCTCAATCTCCACCAAAAAAGATGTTGTTCAGACATCTTTTTCCCGAGTTTGGTTTGGGGAGTCCAGGCCCCTTTTCAAAGGGGCTTGGTGGGGGCTTTTTCAAAAAGCCCCCAAGCGTATCCACCACATTCCTTACTGACAGCCGCAGCGCTTTTCCTTTTCGGATTGATAGATGTTCACACCGCCGCAGCCAAATTCACCTACGGGGAACTGCATACTTCTGAAAATGCTGCAGGGGTTCTTTTCGTCAGGCTCGATGCACTCCTTGTCGGGCACGCAATATTCCGTTGCGCTGACCAGGTACTGGCAGGGTCTCACAATACGAACGACCGAGAAGATTCCGATAGAAACCAACAGTACTCTTTCGCCGTCGTGACGGCAGAGAGAACCTCCCAGCCGTGCCTGAACGTGATCGGGAATCTCGTCGGCACAGCAGCAACAGCTGATGTGACAGGTGCAATCCTGCTCACGAGCCACATCAATGTCAAGGATCACGGGGTCAACCGCCTCGAGAACCGCGGTGGGAACGTTCTTCTGACCGTAATTCCTCTGACACTCACAACCGCCCTGCACGTCGCTCCGGTAGGTGCTGACGTTGCTCTCGCCGCCAAAAAGAATGACCTTCTTTTCAAGCACCGCAACGCCGTCAAATTCCTGCTCCCGACCGCCTACACAGGCTTCGAACTTAAGGCAAATATAAAAACGGATATTTACGGTATAAAATCCCCGATTGAACTGCACGGGATCAACGTTTATATACGTCCAGCCGATCTCGGCGCTCTTTACACGGATGTTTCCCGTATGTTCTATTATCTCCTGCCCGAAATCAGTCAGATGGACCTTGACGTTTTCGTAGCAGTCTCTGTCACGGCAGGAATCAAGGACCCGATTTGTCTCGATGCAAACCAGATCCCGTCTGTCGGAGCAAAACTTGTTTTCCGCCATAATTTTTCTCCTTTTGTTATTACGGCTTTTGCCGCTCATTACATTTTATGCCTTTCTTCTTTGTTTTGACATTTTTTTGCGAAAGAATAAAAAACCGTTCGCGGGCAAATAATATGGTAAACTCGTTTTCCGCAAAAGCGGACGAACAAAAGAAAGGAAACAGCACAATGAAAAAAATAATAAAAACAGTCATTTCTGTTCTGTTGGTTTCGGCACTTCTCGCCGCCCTTGCCTCCTGCGGAAGGGACGACGGAAAGGTGACCGACGGGGACGGCATGATCGGAGATGAGGACAAAGAAACACGGCTTACCGTATGGTGCGCCGAAAACCTTGTGGAGCTGACAAAGAGACAGCTTGAAGACTATAATGAAGAAAACGAAACGAATATCAAATTCACCGTCAACCCCGTGGGCGAGGGTGACGCGGCAACGAACCTGCTCACCGACGTGACGGCAGGAGCAGACGTTTATTGCTTTTCCCAGGACCAGCTTGCGAGACTTGTGCAGGCAGGAGCGCTGGCTCCCGTCTCCGATGCTCTTCGCGACAAGGTGAGAGCCGAGCATGACGAAGGCTCGGTGGCGGCCGCCGAGATCGCGGGGACGCTCTATGCTTTCCCTCTCACCTCGGACAACGGTTACTTTATGTATTACGACAAACGGGTAATAAGCGACCCTGCGGTGCTCTCCGACCAGACAAAGCTCATCGAGGCAGTTTCGGCGGCAGGCAAGACCATTGCTTTTGAGCTTCTGGGGTCTCATTGGTACGGCTCCTCGTATTTTCTCGGGGCAGGTGCCGAATCGGTCTGGGAAACGAACGAGGGAGGCGCGTTCACTTCGTATAATGACACCTTCGGCTCGGATAAGGGTATAATTGCCGCCAAGGGTATGGCGGAGCTTGTGGCAAGTCCCGTTTTCGTTGATTCCTCCTCTGCGTCCTCCTTTACAAGCGGCGCGGCGGTAGTGGTCTCGGGCACATGGGAATACGAGAGCGCAAAGCAGATCTTGGGCGAAAACCTTGGCTGTGCGCCTTTGTGGAGCTTTACGGTTGACGGCGAAAGCTACCACCTCGGCTCCTTTTCGGGCAACAAGCTTGTTGGCGTAAAGCCTCAAAGCGACTCTAAAAAAGCGGCAATTTGCCAGTCGGTCGCATATTTTCTCTCGGACGAAGACCGACAGGAGGAGAGATTCGAGACCCTGGGCTGGGGACCCTCAAACCGCGAGGTGCAAATGTCCGATGAGGTCATGGCAAACGAGGCTCTGACCGCTCTTGCCGCCCAGAACAAGCACGCAACGCCCCAAGGACAGTTCCCCAACGCATGGTGGGATACGGGCAAGGCAATCGGCGCGGCATTGAAGCAGCTTGGCAAGACCATGCCCACCACCGAGGAAGTGCGCCCTGTTCTCGACACCTATACAAAGGGGCTTGAGGAGATAATTAAGTAAGTTTTTGTTGGGAGCGAGATATGCGGGGTGCTTTTGAAAAAGCACCCCCCAAGCCCCTTTAAAAAGGGGCCTGGACTCCCCAAACTAAACTCGGGAAAACAATGGCTGAACACCATTGTTTTTGGTGAAGATTGAGGAAAAGGGATTGGATCACACAATAACACCACAACGAAAACGATGTCTGAACAACATCGTTTTTGGGGACGAAAAATAAAATTTGTAGGGAACGACCACCGCCCACCATTTGCTCAAACCAGCGAATTCGGAGCGAATGATTTGGACCGGCCGAATTCGCCCCAAGCCCCTTTGAAAAGGGGCCTGGACCCCCCAAACTAATCTGACAAAAAACAATGTCTGAACAACATTGTTTTTTGTAGCGAACGGATAAGGTATAACCAACCTCCTCAAACCAGCAAATCCGGTACTGTCGGATTTGCGGACGGCGAGGGAAGCCTTTCTTCTTTTTTCTCTTTCCGTCTGGTTTCTCTTGTTTCTTCTTTTGCGAAAGAAGAA